>JAGBAI010000002.1 GCA_017939025.1 Oscillospiraceae bacterium | reverse complement strand
CTGACATGAGCATAGAGACCTCCTTTTCTGTGTTGTAGGGGTACATTCATTGTAAAGGATTTTGTCTCTATGCTCAACTTTTATTTTGACATGACTTTGGGGCCAGGCTCATCGCCTGACCCCAACATTTATTATAGAACCGTTTTTTTATGCGTCGTAGATTTGCTGGCTGCCGTGAATGGCTTCTTCCAGGTAAAGATTACTCCAGTTCCTGGCGCCCTCCAGATCCCGGTTCAGCAGGAGCCGGTACAGTTCTTCCATGTTGCTGTGCAGCGCGGCAACGCCGTATTTCCGGCAGAACCGGATCCACAGGGAGATGCAGGGCGCTTTGAAGGAGGTATAGATCAGAGGAAGAATGCTGTTTCCGCCGATCAGTGTCAATTCATGATGGAATGCAAAAGCAATATCAGCAGCCTGGGCAGGGGAAGGGTTGGCTTCCAGCGCATCGATAAAACGGCTCAGCTTTTCAAGATCATGGTTGCTGGCATTGCTGATCACTCTGTGCAGGGTCATCTGCTCCAGTCCCCAGCGGACTTCCAGAATGGAGCGGATCTCCTCTCTTCCGAGCATGCTGCCGTTGTATTCCATAATTGCCATCAGGGTATCCATGTTTCCGTTGCGGCGGTAATCTGCGACAAAGGTGCCTTGTCTGGGGCGAACCTCCAGAAATCCCCGGCGGGCAAGTTCGGTGATGCCGGCATTGATGACAGCACGGCTGACGCCCATCTGCTGGCAGAGTTCCCGTTCCGATGGCAGCTTTTCACCCTGGGATAATTCCCCGGAAAGGATCATTCCCTGAAGCTTCTGGACAAACAATTCTTTCAGACTTGGCGCGTATAAGGGTTCAAAGGCCATGTTTCTTCCTCCTGCAATTGTACTGGTTATACCACATGCCACGATTTGATTTTATCATACAATTTGTTACATTTCAACCGGGTTTATGCTGTGAAAACATAGATAATTCTGGCATGAATTGACAATAGAGAGAAAGTTTTTTAAACTGTAATCAGATACATTCTTCTGGTATGACCAGAAAGGAGTGAAGAAAATGAAATCGGTTAGAATTCTGGAAGTCAAGCAAAGTGTTTTTGCCAACAACGATGCCCAGGCGGATCAGCTCCGGGCGGAACTGAAAGAAAAAGGAATTTATCTGCTGAATCTCATGTCTTCTCCCGGCAGCGGCAAAACCACAACGCTGACCCGGCTGATCCGTCTTTTGAAAGCGGATCTGAAGATCGGTGTCATGGAGGCGGACATTGACTCCGATGTGGATGCCAAAACCATTGCAGCCACCGGTGCAAAAGCCATTCAGCTTCACACCGGCGGTATGTGCCATCTGGATGCCGCCATGACCCGTCAGGGTCTGGAAGGACTGGATGCAGGGGACGCGGATCTTGTCATTCTGGAAAACGTAGGCAATTTGGTTTGTCCTGCCGAGTTTGATACTGGTGCAGTCAAAAATATGGCCATCCTGTCGGTGCCGGAGGGCCATGACAAGCCGCTGAAGTATCCTCTGATGTTCCAGGTCTGCGATACGGTGCTGATCAATAAAATTGACGTAGCGTCCTACTTTGATTTCGATTTTGAAAAATGCACCGAATACATCCATATGCGCAATCCCAGGGCAAAGATCTTCCCCATCAGTGCCAAAACCGGCGAAGGCATGGAAGCCGTGGCCGCTTGGCTGAAAGAAGAAGTTAGAAGCTGGAAAGGAGAATAAACATGCCTGACTATATGGCAGGGTTCTATCCCGACTTCGTGGAGAAGGAAGAACCCAGACAGATCATCCTTGACTTAGGCAAGATGATCACCAACCGCATTCCTGTAAAACTGGGCTTCCAGAAACTGAACAAGTACGATCCCGAATACTGGGGTCTTGCCATGCTGCTGACCGATGAGCAGGCAGAGGTGGCACTGAAGATGGGTGTCCGGCAGCCCAAGACCATGGCGGACATGGTAAAACTCACCGGTAAGACTGAAGAAGAGCTGGAGAAGATTCTGGGAGATATGTCCTTCATGGGCATTTTGGAATACAACTGGGAAAATCCAACCCGTACCAAGCAGTGGGTACTGCCTATGTTCGTTCCCGGCAGTGCAGAGTTCACCAACATGAATGACACCATTCTGAAGAAGTATCCGGAAATGGGCCGCTTCTTTGAACGGATGAGCCGTCTGCCTCTGGAAAAGGTCACCCCCATGGTGCCTCCCGGAGGAGCCGGCATCGGCATGCACGTTATCCCTGTGGAAAAGGCAATCGAAACAGAAAACCAGTCCATTTCTGTGGAGCATATCTCCCACTGGCTGGATAAATATGAAGGTAAGTATGCCGCTTCCCCCTGCTCCTGCCGGAAATCCCGCCTGACCTTCGACGAAGGCTGCGCTGATGACCCTGAGGGCTGGTGTGTTGCCGTGGGTGATATGGCGGATTATGTTGTGGAAACCGGAAAGGGTGGCCGGTACATCACCAAGGAAGAAGCGCTGGAGATCTTCCGCCAGGGCGAAGAAAACGGCTTTGTTCATCAGATCACCAATATTGACGGTGCGGACAAGATCTTTGCCATCTGCAACTGCAACATCAATGTCTGCTACGCTCTGCGTACCTCCCAGTTGTTCAACACACCCAACCTGTCCCGCAGCGCCTATGTGGCCAGGGTTGAGAAGGATGACTGCGTTGCCTGCGGCAAGTGCGTGGAAGTCTGTCCTGCCGGTGCGGTAAAGCTGGGTCAGAAGCTGTGCACCAAGGACGGCAAGCAGGTGGAATATCCCAAGATGCCTCTGCCCTCTGAGCAGAAGTGGGGCCCCCATATGTGGGATGAGAACTATCGGGATAATAACCGCATCAACTGCTATGATACCGGCACGGCTCCATGCAAGACTGCCTGTCCTGCCCATATCGCCGTTCAGGGCTATCTGAAGATGGCTGCCCAGGGTAAATACAGGGAAGCCCTGGCGCTCATCAAAAAAGACAATCCTCTGCCCGCCATCTGCGGCCGCATCTGCAACCGCCGCTGTGAAGATGCCTGTACCCGTGGTTCCATTGACCAGGCCATCGCCATCGACGAGGTCAAGAAATTCATTGCCCAACAGGATCTGAATGCGGAAACCCGTTACATTCCCAAGAAGGTGGTTCCTTCTCTCAACGGTTACTTCCCTGAGAAGGTTGCCATCATTGGCGCAGGCCCTGCCGGTTTAAGCTGTGCCTTCTATCTGGCAGAGAAAGGCTACGCGCCTGTGATCTTTGAAAAGAACGAGAAGCCCGGCGGTATGCTCCGCTACGGCATCCCCAGCTTCAAGCTGGAGAAGGATGTCATCGACGCGGAAATCGAAGTCATCAAGGCCATGGGCGTAGAAATCAAGTGCGGAATTGAAGTAGGCAAGGATGTGACTCTGGACGAACTGCGCTCCCAGGGCTACAAGGCCTTCTACATCGCCATCGGCTGCCAGGGTGGCAGAAAGGCCAATATCCCCGGTGAAGAAGCGGAAGGTGTCATGACCGCTGTGGACTTCCTGCGTACCGTGGGTGCTGACGAATCCTATCCTGTAAGGGGTAAGACGGTTGTGGTTGGTGGCGGCAATGTGGCCATCGACGTGGCAAGAACCGCCCAGCGCTGCGGCGCGGAGTCCGTTTCCATGTTCTGCCTGGAACCCCGGGATAAGATGCCTGCCTCCGAAGAGGAGATCGCCGAAGCTCTGGAAGAGGATGTGACCATCCACTGCGGCTGGGGTCCCAGGGAGATCCTCACCGAAAACGGCAAGGTCACCGGCATCGTTTTCAAACGCTGTGTCAGTGTATGGGATGCAGAGGGTAAGTTTGCACCTGCCTATGATGAGAATGATACCCAGACCGTTCCCTGCGACCGGGTGTTCCTGTCTATCGGTCAGAGCATCCAGTGGGGCAGTCTGCTGAAAGGTTCCAAAGTGGAACTGGGCCGTGGTAACGGCGCTGTGGCAGACAGCCTGACATATCAGACCGCTGAGCCGGATATCTTTGTTGGCGGTGATGTGTACACCGGCCCCAAGTTTGCCATCGATGCCATTGCGGCAGGACGGGAGGGTGCTATTTCCATCCACCGGTTCGTACAGCCTCATTCCAGCCTGACCATCGGTCGTAACCGCCGGGAGTTTATCGAACTGGACAAGAACAATATCCATGTGGAACAGTATGACAATTCCTCCCGCCAGATTCCCGGTACCCGTAAGGACATCGATCACAAGAAGTCCTTCCGGGACGCAAAGCTTCCCTTCACCGAGGAGCAGGTCAAGGCAGAAACCGCGCGCTGCCTGGGCTGCGGCGCATCCTGGGTGGATCCCAACAAGTGCATCGGCTGTGGTGTTTGCACTACCAAGTGTGCGTTCGGTGCCATCAAGCTCCACCGGGAACGTCCCGAATGCTCCAACATGATCCCCAGTGAAAAGAAGCTGCCCTATGTGCTGGGCAACGGCGCCAAGCAGGCGCTGAAGATCAAGTTCTCCAAAAAGAAGGAGAAGTAATATGCACGAGCTGGGGGTTGTATTTCATATCATGGATTCTTTGGAATCCGTAGCAAAAGAAAACGACGTGACCCAGATCCAGAGCGTGACAATTGAAGTCGGTGAGGTATCCACGGTGATCCCCCACTACCTCACCGACTGCTGGGAATGGGCCATCAAAAAGAAGCCGCTGCTGATTGGCTGTCAGATGAAGGTGGAGATTCTGCCTGCTGTTACCTGGTGCGATGGCTGTAAGCAGGAGTATCCCACGGTACAGTACGGGCGCATCTGCCCCCACTGCGGCAGCGAAAAAACCTGGCTGCTCAAAGGAAATGAACTGAATATCAAAGAGATAGAAGTCATGGAGACGGAATAAAACAGAATAGACTCTGGCGCTCTGTTCGGCTGGTTTTCGGTATTTGCGGGATCTGTCTTTATAAAAACACCGGATTTTTTGAAATCCGGTGTTTTTTCTGCCTTTTGGGACAAAGGGGAAAACCTGAAACCTTCGCTGGGGCTTTTATTTGCATAATCCGGGAGCATGCACTATGATATATCCTCATAAAAGCACCGGATTTCTACAGAAAACCGGTGCTTTTTCTGACTGTTTTCAGAATAAATAATCCGAAACTTTCGCTTGGGGTCAGGCTGGGACTAATGACTTTGAAAACACAATTACGCCGGAGCCTGCTCTGCATGCCGCAGATCATTTGCAGAATCCAGACAAGCTTGACAAGAGGATGCTGGATTCCGGTTTTGCTGCCATCGATTTCCGGAAGGGTCAGCAGATAGTCCAGAACACCCCGCTCATTTTCCTTCCGTTCCCTGGCTGTGCCGAAAATGGTTGCCAGACCTTCTGTGCACCCCTTTTCCTTCGCCGGGTTGAAGCAGGGCAGGAATATTCTCGAAACTACGCATCGTTTTCTCCTTATACTGGTTTTTGTCAAAACCGCTATGAGCTGTGATTTGGACATTTTCACTTTTGAGAATGGTATCATAAATATACCGGAGTACAAGCGGAAATAGAGCGGAGACCGTGAGAGGCCGCCGCTCTTTTTTTGATCACAGGGCCATCGCCTGTTTCAGCCGTTCCAGCAGATCCCCCTGAAGGTAGAAGGTAGTCTCAAAATGCAGAAAGCTGTCTGCGTTCCGATCCCACATCAGCTGCAATTTGGGCGGAAACTCTTCGTCGCCCTCCCAGAATTGCAGCAGCACCGGGAAAAAGGACGTGACCGGGATCCGGTAGGCCACATCGGCCCTGGGTTTTCCTGTTTCCGCTATGCCGCCGAGGCTGGCGCAGGCGGAACGTAATTGATCCACATGCCCATCAAAAAGCGCCGCGTATTTCCGGGTGAAGGTGCTCGTATCGGAAACACCGGTGACGATAAAGGTACCTACGGTGCACCATTGATGGGACAGCACAGGTGGATTCGGGCCCTGGTGATAGCATAGCAGATCATAAATGGTCATGACGGTGCTGAAATCGCGGCATTCCTTCCAGGATCCGTCCCGCAGCTGGTCGATCTGGCCGCTTTCCCGGCTGATGCGGCAGGGGGTGTTCAGGTAAGTCAGATAGATCCACCGGGCATCTGCCTCCAGCTGAAATTTCCGGATCAGCTTTGCCTGATCATATTCCAGAAAAATACGCTTGCCCACATCTACCTGGGTATCGTAATTGGAACGGGGATTCTTTTTCTCCATAGGCTCCTCCTTGCGCAGACACTATGACCATGTAAGTAGTCCAACGGGAGTCGAACCCGCATCGGTTTTGACGGGCGGATTTCCGCCCATACATCGTAATTGTCCTTGGCAATACGCCGAGTATTCCCTGCGTCCAATTTCTCGTCTGGACGAAAATCCGCTCCGGCAAAACTGCTTCGCACATTTCGGCGAGGTATGTTTGAGGGATTTTGGCCGCGGAGGACGCAGCCTTGTTGGCGCAAGGCAAGGACGACAAGTCCAAAAGCGCCAAACAGAGCCGCCGAAATGCGGTGCGTGTTCGACTCCCGTTGGACTAACGTGAGAACCTTCTGCACGGCGCGGGTTATAGATGGAGCCGGGGATTTTCCGCCAGCAGCAGGGCACCGGCCAGGACGGCCTCATCTTCCAGAAGTCCCGGGCGGATGTCGATGTGGCCCACATCGGCTACGAAGGCGGATGCTTCTGTAAATTTCCGAAGCCGGTCAAACAGAATGTCTCCCAGCTTGGCAACGCCGCCGCCCACCACGATCCGGTCCGGAAAGCTGAGGGCCAGCATATCCGCAAGGCCATAGGAGAAGGTCTGGGCTACCCGGTCCAGCTCGGCGCAGCAGAAGGCATCTCCCGCCCGGACACCGTCACCTAAGTGGCTGCAGGTCAGAGGCTTGGGCAGCGCCGACAGGTAAGAGCCTTCGGGTACATAACCCGGGGTGTTCAGCCGTTTTTCAATAGAGGGCCCCGCACAGAGGAATTCCAGCCGGGTGGCCTTGCCGGGAATGTCACTTTCCCAGTCCGGAACCCAGACATAGCCCATAGAGCTGGCACCGTAGCCCCCCGGCCAGTAGGAACCGCCGCCGATGCCGGTGCCGATGTTGGTATAGAAGAAGCGGGTGCTGCCTTTGCCCGCACCCAGATACAGCTCTCCAAGACCGCCGGTGACCGTATCGTTGCGCACCACTGCGGGAACACCGAAGGTCTCCCGGAACCAATTGCCAAGGGTGAAGCCCTCCCAGCCGGGGATCTGGCAGGAGCAGATGATGGTCTCCGTGGCAGGATCGATGGGGCCGCCGAAGCCTACACCGATGGCGGCGATGTCATAGCTTCTGCGCAGATCTTCGATGGTGCCCCGGATCCAGAGCAGAATATTGGTAGCGGTGGTCGCGCTGCCCAGCTTGACCCAACGGGTTTCCTCAATCTGGCCGCCGGAAGTGCCCACACAGACCTGCTGTTTGGTTCCGCCGATCTCCACGCCGATGTAATACATAAAAACGCCTCCTGTTCCGGTTTTCTTCATGATAGCATACAATTGCTTCTGCGTCACCCGGAAAAAGGGAAGAAGCGGAGAATTGTGAAAGATTCCGAAAAATACCGGAAACATTTGTGAGTATTGTGCATTGAAATGGATTACATTTTCATGTATCATGTAGAAAATGAACAATGTAAAGGATTACATTTTATGGTAACGATTGCAGATGTCGCACGAGCTGCGGGCGTTTCAGTCGCTACGGTGTCCAGAGTGATGAACGGCAGCGGCGTGGTGGCGGAACCCACCGTCCAGGTGGTGCTTGCGGCTATCGAACGGCTGAATTATGTACCCAATCAGCAGGCCCGGAATCTGCGCCGGCATGAAAGCCGGAATTTTTTGGTGCTGCTTCCCAATATTACGAACCCCTATTATGCCAACGTGTTCGATGGAATCAACCAGCGGGCCCAGGAGCTGGGCTACAACCTGTACCTGTGTAACACCGACGGCCGGGAGCCGGAGCGGCTGCTGCAGGAGGCCATTACCAACCAGCGGGCTGACGGCGCGATCCTGCTGCAGATCAGCTATAATGAGGAATGGCTGCCCAAATATTCCAAGCAATTGCCCATTGTCCAGTGCTGCGAGTACACGGGTCACGGCAAAACGCCCCATGTGACGGTGGACAATTACCGGGCGGCCTATGAGGCAGTTCAGTATCTGATCCAGCTGGGACACCGGCAGATCGGTACCATCAGCGCCAGAAACAACAGCGTCTCCACCATCCAGCGGATGAAAGGCTACCGGGATGCCATGGCCCAGGCGGGCCTTTCCGTCAACGATAGCTGGATCACCTACTGCGATGGGCAGTACAGCTATCCCAGCAGCCTGAAGGCAGCCCGGATGCTGCTGAGCCAGAAGGAGCACCCTACAGCGGTTTTTTGCATCGGTGACTCCATTGCCTTGGCGGCGGTGGTGGCAGCCCAGGAGTTGGGGCTGCAGGTGCCCCGGGATGTTTCCATTGTAGGCTTTGATGATGTGATCTATACCCAGATGCTGCATCCCTATCTGACCACGGTGGTACAGCCCTGCGCTGAGCTGGGCTCCCGGGCGGTGGAGATGCTCCATCAGATGATCACAGAAGGGGCGATTTCCCAGCCGGAAGTGGTTTTGCCTCACGGCTTTACCATCCGGGAATCCACCTGCCCACCCAAAACGTATTTTTCCGCGGAAGCGGTTAAATAAAAACATCATTTTTAGGAGGAACAAAAATGAAGAAGATTCTTGCTCTGCTGCTGGCTCTGGTCATGGTTCTGTCCCTGGCTGCCTGTGGCGCAAAGGAAGAAGCAAAGGCTGAGGCTCCCGCTGCCGAGGCTCCCGCAGCTGAAGCTCCCGCTGCTGAGACTGTGAAGGTCGCTCTGGTTATCGTTGCTGGTGACCATGGCTTCACCGGCGAGTCTGTCAAGCACGCCGAACTGGAAGCTGCTGCTATGAACGAAAAGTATGACAATGTGGAAGTCGTTGTCAAGTCCTGCGGCGAAGCTGCCGACCAGATCTCCGAGATCGAGAACCTGATCGCTACCGGCAAGCCCGATGCCATCATGCTGTGGCCCACCGAAGGTGAGGCTCTGCGCGCTGCTGCACAGACCGTCGTTGACGCAGGCATCGACCTGGTTGTTTACGACCGTCTGATCGAAGACTTTGACGGCCTGACCGGCCAGATGATGGGCGACAACTTCGCCATCGGCGGCGGCATGGGCGAATATCTGAACACCTACTACGCTGACTACGACGCAGTTGAGTACCTGCGCTTCGTTGGCGACGCTTCTACCGTTACCTCCCAGCGTTCCGGCGGTATGGACGAAGTCCTGACCGAGGGTAAGTTCAACCAGGTCGCTGAGACCTTCGTCACCAACTGGTCCAGCGAGACTGCTCAGAACCAGATGGAAGACTGGCTGGCTGCCAAGACCGTGGAAGAGATCGAAGCCATCGACCTGATCGTCACCCATGACGACGAGATTGTTGACGGTCTGATGAACGCTCTGGAAGCTTACACCGGCGATGCTGACCTGTCCAACCTGAAGCTGATCACCTCCGTTGGTGGCCGCCGCGAGACTCTGGACAAGTTCGACAACACCGCTCTGGGTGTCAAGTTCGTTACCTGGTTCTTCGCTCCCTCCTTCATCCGTGAGTGCGTCGACTTCACCGTCGAGCATGCTCTGGGCGTTCCCTTCAGCGGCACCGCTGCTGAGGCTGACGGCATCTACCTGATCCCCTCCTTCTCCATCGGCAATGCCGGCAACACCGATCAGGACTTCGATTCCTACAGAGCTTCCGAGATCTACGCTACCCGTTACTCCATCGACGGCTAAGCTGTAACAATTCCATAACTACCCCCCGGGCCGGCTGTTAAGTCAGCCGGCCCGGTTTTCTTAATATGGGCAGCTCAGAAAACACTCCTTTTGCGATTTGGCCGAAACTTTCAATCCGCCTTTGTGTTTTGGAAGTTCCGAAATACACAAAGTATTCCGAAACTTCCAAAACTTAATTCGGGCTGAAATCTCTCGGCCAAATCATCAAAAAAGTGTTTTTAGAGGTTGCCTGAAAATCCCGAAAATAGGAAAGGAACCGTTGCCATGCGTTTAGAGATGAAAGACATCGTGATGGAGTTTGGACCTGTCCGCGCGGTGGATCATGTGGATCTGACCGTGGAACCCGGGCAGATCGTCGGACTGCTGGGCGAAAACGGCGCTGGAAAGTCCACACTGATGAATGTACTCGCCGGTGTTTACGCTCCCGTTTCCGGCAAGATTCTGATCGATGACAAGGAAGTTGTCATGAAGGATGTCCGTGTAGCCAACAGCTGCGGCATCCGCTTTATCCACCAGGAACTGAATCTGTGCAAGGACCTGCGGGTCTACGAGAATATGTTCCTGGGCGAAGAGATCAAAACCAAATTCCGCTTTCTGAATAAGGAGACCATGATCGCCCAGTGCAATGAGGTCTTCAGCCGGATGAAGGTGGATATCGATCCCAATGCTGTGGTGGAGAATCTCTCCGCCGCCCAGAAGCAGCTGGTGGAGATCGGCAAAGCACTGCTGTTCCACTCCCAGCTGATCATCATGGATGAGCCCTCCACGGCACTGAGTACCGGCGAAATTGAAAATCTGTTTGAAATTATGCGCCAGCTGAAGGAGCAGGGTGTCAGCTTTATCTACATCTCCCACAAAATGCCGGAGCTGTTTGAGATCTGCGACATCTACTATATCCTCTGTGACGGCAAACTGGTTGCCCATGGTAACTTTGCCGACATCAATGAGGATCAGGTCACAGAGCTGATGATCGGTCACAACCTTCAGTCCGACGAGTTTGATAACCATGTCTATTCCGCTACCGAGGAGCTGCTGCTTGAGGTGAAGGGGGTTTCCGGCAAGATCCTGAAGGATGTTTCCTTTAACCTGCGCCGGGGCGAGATCCTGGCAGTTACCGGCCTGCAGGGCTCCGGTAAGGATGAGCTGGCGGACGTGCTGTTTGGCGTGGAGCCCTACGCCGGTGATATTCTGGTAAAGGGCCAGAAGATGCCAAACAAATCCGGCAGCGGCACCGTGAAACGCTACATGAAAAAGGGCATCGGCATGGTGCCCCGGATGCGTCCCGAGCGTGGTATACACAATGACCTGTCTGTCCAGGATAACCTGTCCATGGGCTTCCTGAACACCCGGGCAACAAAGCTGCTGATCAGCGCCAAGGAAGAGCAGGCTCGCTTCGAGCGGCAGCAGCAGGCCATGTCCATCAAAGTGGGCAACCGCAAAAATCCCATTACATCCCTTTCCGGCGGCAACCAGCAGAAGGTCATCCTGGGCAAGTGGCTGGAGACTCAGCCTGATGTGCTGCTGCTGGATAACCCTACCCAGGGCATCGACGTGGGCACCAAGTTTGATATTTACCATCTGATTCTGAATCTGGCGAAGGAAGGCAAGGCTATCATCGTATTCAGTGCCGAATTCCCCGAGATCTGGAAGGTGGCCGATTCCTGCATGGTGCTCTATCAGGGCAAGGTAAACGCCCGGCTGAACCGGGACGAGCTGACTGAGAAAAATGTAATGTACTATTCTACCGGAGCAAATTTGGAGGGTCTGAAAACATGAGAAATGCGGAAAAGAAACCCATCACCCTGAATAAGGATTCGGCCAAACAGCTGGGCCGTGCCCTCACCGGCGAATACAGCTTCGTCCTGTCCTTTATCGTGCTGGTCATCATCGGCGCTGCCATTAACCCCAACTTCTTTACCTGGGGCAATATCTCCAACCTGTTCGTCCAGGGCTGTATGATCGGCCTCATCGCCATGGGTATGACCATGGTCATCGGCGCCGGCCTGATCGACATTTCTGTCGGTTCCCAGGTTGCCCTCATCGGCGGCTTCGGCATCTGGGTGCTCAATGCCACCAATAATGTCTTTGTAATGCTGCTGTTCTGCATTTCTGCCGGCCTGATCATTGGCCTGATCAACGGTCTGCTGGTCACCAAGGGCGGCATGCCTCCCATGGTTGCAACCCTGGCCACTATGAGCGCAGCCCGGGCCATCATTAACTACTATGGCTCCGGCGGCCCCTTCACCGTCTCCCGGGAGAATTATGACTCCTTCCGCCAGATCGCCATCGGCGGCATCACCATCGGTGAATTCAAGATCCCTACCCTGATGATCATTCTGGTGGCAGCGGTCATCATCTTTGACATCATCATGAAAAAGACTGCCCTGGGCAAGCATATCTTTGCTGTGGGCTCCAATGAGAAGTCTGCCCGTCTGTCCGGTATCAATGTGGACGGCGTCAAGATCGCTACCTATATGTTCACCGGTGCCATGTGCGGCGTCGCGGCTCTGATCTACGCATCCCGTATGACCGCTGTTGCTTCCGCTTCCGCTGCCAACGGCTGGGAAATGGACGCCATCGCAGCCGTCGCCATCGGCGGTACCTCCATGACCGGCGGCCGCGGCAAGATCGTGGGCACGTTCCTGGGTGTTCTGATGTTCCGTATCATCAGCAACGTGCTGACCGTTGCCGACATTTCCTCTTACCTGAACGGTGCCATCAGTGCCGCCATCATCGTGCTGGCCGTTCTGATGCAGAATTTCCAGAACAAACGCCGCTAATTCATCCATATTATTCTAGGGAGGTACATCTGTTATGATCAAGATCGGTATCATTGGCTGCGGTAAGATCACCGAAGTCCGTCACGCCCCCGAGTATTTTGAAAATCCCAACTGCGAAATCACCGCTTACTTTGACATCAACCGTAAGAGCGCAGAAGCTCTGGCTGAAAAGTTCGGCGGTAAGGTCTACGATAGTGTAGAGGCTTTGCTTGCCAGTGATGTGGACGCAGTCAGCGTCTGCGTTGCAAACCGCTTCCACGCGGAAATTTCCATCCAGGCCCTGAAGGCAGGCAAGCACGTTCTGTGCGAAAAGCCCATGGCTACCACCCCCGAGGACTGCGAGGCCATGGTGGCAACTGCCAGGGAAATGGGCAAGTATTTGATGATCGGCCAGAACCAGCGCCTGGCAAAGGCTCACGTCAAAGCCAAGGAACTGCTGGACAGCGGCGAAATGGGCGAAGTCCTGGCCTTCGAGACCCACTTCATCCATCCCGGCCCCGAGGGCTGGACCGGCTCTGCCAACTCCTGGTTCTTCGACAAGAAGACCGCGGCTTTCGGTGCTATGGCAGACCTGGGCGTTCATAAGACCGACCTGCTGTACTATCTGATTGGCAAGAAAATTGTCAAGACCAACGCCGTTATCACCACCGTGGACAAGCGCTATCCCGATGGCCGTCTTATCGACGTGGACGACAATGCCTTCGCCATCTACACCCTGGAAAACGGCGTTGTTGGCACCATGCACGTTGGCTGGACCAACTATGGCGCTGAAAACAACTCCACCAAGCTGTACTGCAAGAACGGTGTCATCCGCCTGTACGACGATCCCGAGTATTCTCTCATCGTGGAGAAGCCCGACGGCACCGTGGTGCCCTATGAGCTGGACAAGCTGACCTCCAACAAGGAACAGACCACCGGCGGCCGCACCACTACCGGTGTCATCGATGCCTTTATCGACTGCATCGTGGACGGCCATGAGCCTGCCATCAGCGGCGAGAGCGCAATGCACGCAATGAAAGTCATTTTCGCCAACCAGCGTTCTTCCGAGAGCGGCAAGTCAGAAGATGTGATCTGACCGATTATTGATTTGGAGGTAATGTTATGAGACCGATTACCATCACCACCGGCCAGTATGGCGACCTGTCCTTCGAGCAGGTTTGCCAGGCTATGTCCGCCATTGGTTATGACGGCCTGGAGATTGCCGTGGCTTCCCATCTGGACGTGAGAAAATATGTGGCGGAAGAAAGCTATCGCCAGGAAGTAAAGGCAACGCTTGACAAGTACAATCTGAAGGTCTGGGCACTGGGTGCCCATCTGGCCGGCCAGTGTGTCGGTGACAACTGGGATCCCCGCCTGGATAACTTTGCTCCCAATGCGCTGGCAGGCAAGCCCGAAGAGATCCGTGCCTGGGCCATTGAGGAAATGAAGTATGTTGCCAAGGCTGCCCAGCTCATCGGTGCAAAGGTAGTCACCTGCTTCATGGGCAGCCCCATCTGGGCCTACTGGTATTCCTTCCCCCAGACTACCCAGGAAATGATCGATGCGGGTTTTGCCAAGATCAAGGAGCTGTGGGATCCCATCTTCGATGTGTTCGACGAGTGCGGCGTGAAGTTTGCTCTGGAAGTCCATCCCACCGAAATCGCTTTCGATTACTACAGCACCAAGAAGCTGCTGGAGACCTTTAACTACCGTCCCACTCTGGGCATCAACTTTGACCCCTCTCATCTGGTATGGCAGGGTATGGATCCGGCACTGTTCCTGCGGGACTTTGCTGACCGGGTCTACCATGTCCATATGAAGGATGTGAAGGTTCGTCTGGATGGCCGGGCCGGTATTCTGGGCAGCCATCTGGAATTCGGCGACCTGCGCCGGGGCTGGAATTTTGTGTCCCTGGGCCATGGCAATGTGAACTTCGACGATATCACCCGGGAACTGAATGCCTGCGGTTACGACGGCCCCCTGTCCGTGGAATGGGAAGATTCCGGCATGGAGCGGATGTACGGTGCCAAGGAAGCTTACGAATTCACCAAGAAGATGAATTTCGAACCCTCCAACGTGGCTTTTGATGCCGCATTGAAGACGGAGTAAATTATGGAAGCAATGGAGATCGTCCGTTCCTGGGAGGGCATGGACATCCGGTATGCCCTGTTTGATTTTGACGGAACCATCAGCCTTATCCGGCAGGGATGGCAGGACATCATGATCCCCTATTTCGTGGAGGTCCTGAAAGAAACCGGTACGGAGGAAAGCGACGAAACCTTGCTGACCATCGTCACGGATTTCGTGGATACCCTCACCGGCAAGCAGACCATCTACCAGTGTATTCAGCTGGATGAAGAGGTGGTCAGGCGGGGTGGCCCCCACCGGGATCCGCTGGTATATAAGCACGAATATCTGCGCCGTCTGGAACTGCGGATCGAAAGCCGGAAGGCTGCGTTGGAACAGGGAGCTGATCCGGAGCCTTATCTGGTTCCCGGCATCATGCCCTTCATCGCAGCTCTCCAGGAAAGAGGTATCCGCTGCTATCTCGCCAGCGGCACCGATGAGAAGGATGTTCTGCACGAAGCAAAGCTGCTGGGCTTGGAAACTGTGTTTGAAGGCGGCATCCATGGTGCCCACGACCATATGCTTTCCTGCTCCAAGGAACTGGTCATCAAAGATATGCTGGAAAAAGAGGGCATCCGTCCCAATCAGCTGGTATCCTTTGGTGACGGCTATGTGGAAGTTCAGCTGGTTGCGGAGCTTGGCGGGCTTGCCATTGGTGCAGCCACCAACGAGGAGACCCGGGAGGGCATCAACCAGTGGAAGCGCAACCGGCTGATTGCCGCCGGTGCCAACGCCATCATTCCGGATTTCCGCAATGTAAGCCAGATCCTTGACGCAATCCTGTAAGTGTAATTCACAGCGGGGCGGGCAAAGCTGCCCGCCCCGCCTTTTTATTGGAGGGATAAAATATGCCTTTTCCTCAGTTTGACCGTTCCAAATTAAAAATCCTGCCTCTGGAGCAGCGGATCCATGATGTGGATCTGAAGAAAGTCCTGCTGGATCCCGAAGATCCCGCGCCTGCGTTTTCCCATCCGGCACTGCCGGTTCTGGCAGATGCCATTGTCAAAGCCCGCCGGGAGCATGATGCCACGGTGCTGCTGATGTACGGTGCCCATGTGATCCGCACCGGCAATGGTCTTTATATGATCGAGCTGATGAAGCGGGGATTGGTGACCCATCTGGCCACCAACGGTGCCGGTTCCATTCACGATTTTGAGTTCGCCATGATCGGCCATACCTGCGAGTCTGTCGCCAAATATGTCAGTGAAGGTCAGTTCGGCCTGTGGCACGAATCCGGCCTTATCAACGATATCATCGTGGAGGCTGCCAAAGAGGGTATTGGCTGGGGCGAGGCTCTGGGCCGCTACATTTGGGAAAACAACTTCCCCTACCGGGAGCAGAGTGTTCTGGCCATGGGTTACCATCTGGGGATCCCGGTTACCGTTCATGTAGGCGTTGGCAACGACATCATCCATGAGCATCCCAACTGCGACGGTGCGGCTATGGGTGCCTGCTCCTATACGGATTTCCTCATCTACACCCAGAGCATCACCAATCTGGAAAACGGTGTGTTCCTGAACTTTGGTTCCGCTGTGGCAGGCCCGGAGGTTTATCTGAAGGCACTGGCCATGAGCCGGAATGTGGCCCATCAGGAGGGGAAGAAGATCTGCCATTTCCATACGGCGGTTTTCGACATCCAGCCCATTGACGGCAGCGAGGATTACCATACCGCACCGCCCAAATCCGACCCCCGTTACTATTTCCGCCCCTGGAAGACCATTCTGGCCCGTACTGTTGCCGACGGCGGCATCAGCTACTATGTCCGGGGCGAGCATAATAAAACACTGCCGAATCTGGCGAAGCTGACCTTTGCCGCTGACGAAAGCCGGGGCTGATTATGGATGCGGCAAATATTGCCCGGGCTTTAAGCCGGGCAGGGGAAGTCCGGGTGGCAGTGTTTGGCGATTACTGTCTGGACAAGTACCTGTATATGGATCCGGAACGGGATGAAAAATCCGTGGAAACCGGACTGATGGCCTGGCAGATCCATGAAAAAAAGATCTTCCCCGGTGCCGGCGGTACCGTTGCCAACAATCTCCGGGCCCTGGGGGTGCAGGTGAAGTGCATTGGCCTTATGGGTGAGGACGGGGAAGGTTACGAGCTGGAAAAAGCACTGGAAAACATTGGTGCTGACACCCGGCTGATGGTGAAAAGTGATCTTCTGTGCACCAGTACTTACACTAAGCCCATGCGCCTGCAAAGCGATGGAAGCTGGCAGGAGCAGAACCGGCTGGATTTCCGGAATTTCTCGGAGCCGCCGAAGGCTCTCCAGGAGCAGCTGCTGCACAATCTGGAAGCCTGTCTGAAGAATGTGGATGCGGTGATCCTGCTGGATCAGTTCTTCCAGCGTAATCTGGGCGTGATCACGGATTATGTCCGGGATAAAATTGCCGCCCTGGCGCAAAAATATCCGGATGTGATTTTCTATGCCGATTCCCGCTCTTTCATCCGGGAATTCCGGAATGTGATCGTCAAGTGCAACAATTTTGAACTGATGGCCGGACAGGGTGACCCGGAGGACACGGACGCGCTGAAAGTCCGGGCAAAGGAACTTGCCGGGGAAAAAGCCGTCTTTGTCACCCGGGGGAGCCGCGGTATGCTGGTGCTGTACCGGGGAGAAGCGGTCCCGGTGCCTGCCTTCCGGGTGGAGGGGCCCATCGACATCGTTGGTGCGGGGGATGCTTCTTCGGCTGGCATCGTTCTGGGACTGAGTCTGGGGTTACAGCCGGAGGAAGCGGCTCTGCTGGGCTGCGCTGTTTCGTCCATCACCATCCAGCAGATCGGCGTTACAGGTACGGCTTCTGTGCCCCAGGTACAGAAGCGGCTAAGCCAATATAAAGGAGGAGAATTATGAATTATCTGCCTCAGATTGCGGATTATCTGAAAACCGAAATTGAAATTTTGCAGAATCTGGATCAGGAAGCTGTCAACACCCTGATGAATATGATGGAGCAGGCCCGCTTAAACGGCAAGCGGATCTTCATCTGCGGCAACGGCGGCAGTGCGGCCACAGCCTCCCACTTTGTCTGCGACTTTATGAAGGGCGTCAGCCTGAATCAGAAGATTAAGTATGATTTTGAATGTCTCAATGACAATACTCCGCTGATGATGGCCATTGCCAATGACATCAGCTACGATGATGTATTTGTGATGCCTCTACGGGCCAAGCTCCACGAAGGAGATCTGGTCATCGGTATTTCCGGCAGCGGCAATTCGGAAAATGTGGTGCGGGCTATCCGTTACGCCAAGGAAAACGGTGCCCAGACCGCTGCATTGGTGGGTTACAGCGGTGGAAAGCTGCTGAATCTTGCAGATCATGCGGTACATGTGAAAATCGACAATATGCAGATTGTGGAGGATGTCCACATGATCCTGGATCACATGATGATGTACATTCTGGCAGCCTGCGGCGAATAAGAGCAGTGCAGCGCGGGTCATCTTATACTAATTTTTAATAAAACGATGAAATCGTTTTATTGGAGCCGCGTTTAGCGGCTCGGTGGTATTGCCATCTAAAAATGCAGACAATACATTTCTTTGGCGCGTTTTGGTGCAGGAAACAAACACTTTGTTTCCCGCTGGCAAATAGCGCCCCCTCCCGGCTGTAAGCCGGGGGGATAAAAAGCTTCTTTAAGCTTTTTATCTAGAAATAGTATTATCATAGAAAAACCGTCCGGAAGGAAAACTCCGGACGGTTTTTTCTGTTTCTTATATTATATATTTTTCGGTTCTTTTATCCCGGATGGGGCCGCGCCAGTTCAGACCAAAGCCGAAATCGTAAGTATGGCCCAGTTCGTCGGTGTAGGGAATCAGATCCAGGGGCTTGTCCTCGCAGTGGTTTTCCACCGTCTCCATGTTGGCAGGCAGCTGCACCGGCAGAAGACCCGATGGCTCCGCGCCGCCGGAGAGAAGGGTCAGCAGAGCCTCCTGCTGTACGCCGAAATCTACGACGATGGCATCAGCGGCAGCTTCCAGCTCTGCCAGAACACAGGGATTGTGCATCCGTATTGCCACGATCACGGGCTTATTACCCATGGCTTTACGGGTATCCAGCACCAGATCCAGATCATGCTCGTTGGGACAGTGGGAAGTCTTGCCCCGGTAACTGCGGTTGGGATTCTGCTTTTCCCGGAAATCCCCCTGGCCGATGCTTTCCTCCCGGGCGGTGGCGGCGGTGTAGGGCCGGTATTGCAGGGAGATGGGCTCGTAGCCGGTATTTTCCTGGTAACCGCCGTTATTGAGGGGACTTTCAATAAATACGATGGCAAAATCTGCTTCGCCGGGGGTTTCTGCCCAGTCAAAGAATTTTTCCACCGCTTTCCGGTCAGCGCCGGGCTGGGTGCAGCCGGGTTGGAGGGTTCGGAAGAAGGTTTTGCGGGGTTCTACAGTCCGCTGGGGGATGTACACCTTTTTCCGGTTCCGGACAGGCAGAACGTCCTTGTTTTTCAAAAGAACCAGAGATTTCAGCTGGGCGGCGAAGCCTGCGTCACAGTGCTCCCGGCATCCGACGGTGTTCTGGCTTTCTTCCGCATCCAGGTAGGGGTTTTCAAAGAGGCCGCAGCGGAAAGTGTTGGCCAGGAGACGGACAGCGCTGCGGCGGAACCGGGCATCCATGGCGTCTTTTCCGTGCTTTTCACAGCCCAAACGGTAAGCTTCCAGAATGGGGTTAATGTCATTGTTGCCGCCGAACTGGTCTACACCGTTTTCGATGATCCGCAGATGCCGCTCTGCCTCTGTCAGATCTTCCACGCCGTAGCAGCGGCTGCCGAAGGAATCCATATTGGGATCCGGGTCAGCGGTGATGCCCCAGTCGGTACAGACGACACCGTCATAGCCTTCCTGCTCCCGCAGAAGATCCTGGATGATGTGGTGGCTGTAGCTGTTACCCACATTGTCCGGATCCAGCGAGCCGGTGACAGTGTAGTAGGGCATAATGAAGGCGGTTTTCTTCGTTGCGCCCTTTAACTGGAATACGCCTTCCCGGAAGGGATGCAGGTGCTGCGCCTGGCAGCCGCCGGGGTGGACGGCAAACTTGCCGAAGGCATAGTGGGCGTCACGTCCTGCTTCGCAGGGGCCGCCGCCGGGCCAGTGCTTTGCCATGGTGGCGACGCTGCCGCTGCCCCAGCCGCCGCTTTCCGGATCAGTCTGGAAACCGTCGCAGTAGGCCCGGCCCATGTCCGCTACCAGCTGGGGATGAGAGCCGAAGGTGTCTTCAATGCGCATCCACCGGGGGTCGGTGCCTACGTCCACTTGGGGGGACAAGGCAGTGGCGATGCCCAGGGCCCGGTATTCTTTGGAAATGATCCGGGCATACTCTTCACAAAGCGCCGGATCGAAAGTGGCGGCAATGCCCAGACCCTCGGGCCATTTGCTGGTCTGACCACCGCCGGATTTGTATTCAGAACCGGCAGAGGAGGCAGCATTCCGGGGGTCGGAGCTGATGTTCACCGGGATACCGAAGGGCTGCGCCTCCGCAAAGGCCTGCATTTCGTTGTTCCAGTTGGCAGCGGTGCGGGCATCCTTCAGCACCATGGCCAGTACATGGCGAACCTGGTCTTCTGACAGAAATTTCCTCTGCTGGTCCGTCAGAGCCCAGGGGTCACAGCCGCTGTTTTCCAGAGATTTTCCACCGTAGGTGCCGACGAAAGGGCCGAAGGAAACAGCAGGCACCATCTGGTGGGCGCTGTACATCATCAGTCCGGCGATTTGACGGATGCTCAGCCGCGCAGCCAGATCCCGGGCACGATCTTCGGGGGATAAGCGCCAGTCTTCATAAGGGAGCAGGGAGCCTGTCCTGGCCAGATCCTTGAAGAAATATCCGTCCACTTCCAGAACAGGAGCCGTGGTTACACCCAGGGTAGGGCCACCGGGATTGGGGATATAACGGGGGGCCTGTTTCATAAGAAAACCTCCAGTGTTTCTTTTGTAATACTGCTTTCCAATGAAACTGCCAAAGCTTCATTGGAAAGACACTGCCTTGCGGCGTTACCGGTTTTATGATTTTCGGATTAGAAACTTCAAACCATCGGCTTAAAGTTTTTAACGGAATACCAGTATAAAAATGATATCACAGTTTTCCTGTAATTTCAAGAAAGTAAAGAACCGGAAAAGAAATGGAAAAGAAAATGGAAAGAAAATAATGGTATATTCCGTTTTTACAAATACTTTACAAACTTTTTGCATAGAAAAGATGGAGGGGGAAAGCAACGGGGGATATAATCGGAATTGTCAAAATCTGAAAAAAGGAGCAGTTGAACTGTGTCTGTTTATTTTCTGAAAATCGTTTCCCTGCTGGGAGGCCTGGCCCTGTTTCTGTTCGGTATGGACGTTATGGGTAAGGCGCTGGAGCGCACCGCCGGCGGCAAACTCCAGACCATCCTGGCAAAAATGAGCTCCACCGTATTCCGCGGCTTTCTGCTGGGTCTGGCGGTGACAGCTGTGATTCAGTCCTCTTCTGCCACCACGGTCATGGTGGTGGGCTTCGTCAATTCCGGTATCATGACTTTGCAGCAGGCCGTGGGTGTCATTATGGGCAGCAACATCGGTACTACTGTTACCGCATGGATTCTTTCCTTAAGCGGACTGGAAGGCAACAGCTTGCTCGTGCAGCTGTTCAAGCCTTCCACGTTGGCCCCTGTGCTGGGTACCGTGGGCATTGTGCTGTACATGTTCACGAACTCTGAAAAGAAAAAGAGCATCGGCACCATCCTGCTGGGCTTCATGGCGCTGATGACCGGCATGGATCTGATGGGGGATTCCATGGAATTCCTGGAAAACGAGCCATGGTTTGCGCAACTGATGATCTCCTTTTCCAACCCCATCGTGGGCATCCTCTTCGGTGCGGGTCTGACCGCCATCATTCAGTCTTCCTCTGCTTCTGTGGGCATTTTGCAGGGCCTCTGCGGTACCGGGGCGGTGACCTTCGGCAGCGCCATCCCCATCATTCTGGGTCAGAACATCGGCACCTGCATCACGGCTATTCTGGGCGCAGTAGGTGCCAACCGGAATGCCCGGAGGACGGCCATGGTGCATCTGCTGTTCAATGTGGTGGGTGTGACCATCTTCGTGGTGATCTTCTATGGTTTGGGATTGTTTATTGACTGGACATTCCTTTCCAATCGGGCGGCGGCCTGGGATATTGCGGTGATCCACACCTGTTTTAATGTGGCGGCTACCGTCGTGCTGATGCCGCTGAACCGATTGCTGGTGAAGCTGGCCTGCCTGCTGGTGCCGGAGGTGAAGGAAGCTGAGAAAACGGCCCTCCTGGATCAGCGCCTGCTGGCGACCCCTGCCGTTGCCATTCAGCGTGCCCATAAGATCGCTGTGGATATGGCGAGGGATGCGGCCGCGGCTATGGACATGGCTATGGAGCTGACCCGCAGCTTTGACGAGAAGAAGCTGCAGCAGGTTATGGATCTGGAAACCAAAACCGATGATTACCAGGATGCCCTGGGCACATACCTGGTGCAGCTGTCCGGAACCCACCTGTCAGTGTCCGATAACCGGATCTTAAATACCCTGTTGTATACCGTGGCAGATATTGAGCGGATGGCGGATCATGCGGTCTCCGTTGCAAAGGCCGCCCGGGAAATGAAGGAGAAAGATATCCGCTTTTCGGAGCAGGCTGTGAATGAGCTGGCAGTGCTGGAACGGGCACTGGAGGATATTTTACAGCGGATCATTCACGCCTACGAAAACTTTGACCGGGAACTGGCGCTGAAGGTGGAGCCTCAGGAGCAGGTCATTGATGCCCTGGTCAAGGAGGTCAAGTCCCGCCATATCCGCCGGCTGCGGGAGGGACTGTGTACGGTGGAATATGGCTTTGTACTGGACGATCTGCTGACGGCCTTTGAACGTACCGCTGACCACTGCTCCAACATTGCGGTGGAGATTCTGCAGGTGGCAGAAGGCAAGCTGGAAGCCCACGAATATCTCAATGCACTGAAAGAGGGCCGGCTGGAAGAAAGCGCTGCCTATAACCGGCGCTTTGCCCGCTACAGAGCCCAGTATGAATTCCCGGAAGAATGATCCGGCAAAAATCCCGCTGCATTTTGCAGCGGGATTTTTCAGGTTCGCGGAGAATCTTTATGTGCCTTAATAATCATTTAAGAATTCTACCCCTTTCATCTTAAGAATTTAAGTGCTATAATGATTCCACCAAGACAGAAAGAGGGAAACGGCAATGTACAATGTGCTGATCTGTGACGACCAGCCGGATATCGTCAATGCACTGAAAATATATCTGACCCCGGAGGGCTACCATCTGTTTGAGGCCTTTACCGGAAAAGAGGCTCTGGAAGTGGTTAAGAGCAATGACATCCATCTGATTCTGCTGGATGTGATGATGCCTGTGATGGATGGCATTACGGCCACGGCAAAGATCCGGGAATTCTCCAACGCACCCATTATTCTGCTCACCGCCAAGTCTGAGACCGAGGACAAGGTGCTGGGGCTGAATGTGGGAGCGGATGACTATATCACCAAGCCCTTCGTCCCGGTGGAGGTTCTGGCAAGGGTACGGTCCCAGCTGCGGCGGTATTCCCGGCTGGGCAGCTGTCCGGAGCCGGCGGGGGATAATCTCAGTGTCGGCGGGGTGGTGCTGGATGACCGGACGAAATCCGTCACCGTAGACGGAGAAACGGTTTCCCTGACCCCTACGGAATACGCCATTTTGCATCTGCTGATGGAAAGTCCCGGAAAGGTCTTTTCCACCAAGCGCCTGTATGAATCCGTCTGGCAGGAGGCGGCCCTGGGCAGCGAAGGTGCTGTGGCCGTCCATATCCGCCATCTGCGGGAGAAGATCGAGATCAACCCCTCGGAACCCCGGTACCTGAAGGTGGTCTGGGGCCAGGGCTACAAAATGGAAGGAGGAAAGGGATGAAAAACCATATCGTGTTTAAATTCATTGCCGTGCTGCTGTGCGCCGTTACCCTGGCGGGTGCTGTGGGCGGAGTGCTGGGCGTGGTGCTGCTGACCTCCGGAGACCTGTATGATCGGACTGTGGAGGAAATGGTCGATCAGCAGATCCATGACGACAGCGTGGGTCTTGCGGACTGGCTGGCAAAAAATTACGCCAGTACGGAACTGGGCGGTGCCTCCGAAGGAATGGTGCAGGCCCACTACGGTGACCATTGGTACACCAACAAGTACCATCCTGCCCACTACGGCTACCGGATTCTGGATGCCGAGGGCAACGAACTGCTGAGCCAGAATCCGGAACTGGCAGAACAGACGGATCTGTACTACCGGGAAGCCTTCCCCGTGAGCGGAAAATATCTCCACGTTGTTTCGGCCCAGACCGAAAGCCAGCAGCGCTCCCGGGAGGCTGAGCGTCACGGCCAGGAGTTGTATCTTGAGGGTAGTACCGGCACCATCCCCGCGGAGGGTGTGATTGTCCATCATGCGTTTTTTGCCAACGACAACATGCCGGTGCTGGAAACCTACTACACTGGCGGCGAAACGGTGCTGAGCACCTACCGGGAAAGCGGTGCCTATGATACCACCATGCTGGATACCGATGTGGTGGGCTTCCTGTTCTACAGCCCGGAGGGCTACTTGACCTTCCATTCCTTCTTCAATTACTATGACCACGCGGAATGGTTCCCGGAGACTGTCATCACCGAGGCCAGTTTCTTCTTCGATGACAGCGGAGAATCCCTGCGGTTGGATGATAACGGTGCTGGTGTGGGCACCCTGTACCTGGCCGAAAACGGCCATGTGATCTTCCAGTCCCAGCAGGCACTGGCGGAAAAAGCCCCGGAAGAGGCTGTCTCCGAGACCACGGAGGCCACTGTTCCCGAAACCACTGAGGCTACCGTCCCGGCAACCACGGAAGTCACCGTTCCTGAGACAACAGAAGTTACAGAGGTGACGGAAGCGACCGAGGGCACCGAGGCTGTGGAAGAGACGGTACCTTCGGATGCTTCCGCAGTGCCGGAGGAAACAGCTGCCATCACGCTGGCGGAAGAGACCATCTCCACAGAGCCAATTCCCGTAGATTCCCTTCCGGCGGAAACAGTGGCGGAGACTCTGCCTCCCGAGACTGTCCCTGCCGAAACATTGCCCGAGAAAACAGGCCCCACGATCATCAACGGCAAGCCTCTGGAAGAATATCAGATCAATACCCAGAGCTATTATGACTACGAGCAGGGCGAAACCGTCCATGCCCAGTTCGTCTATGTGCCCATGCCGGAGTTGACCGTAGAGGTCTACATGACCGAAGAGGCCCTGAACTACCGGGGGGGTTATGCGGCGCTGGAGCTGCTGCGTACGTTCCGGAATTATCTTCTGCCCATGGCGGGCATTTGCCTGCTGGTCTTTGCCATCTTCGCGGTGTACCTGTGTACTGCCGCAGGACGCAAGCCCAAGTGTGACGAGGTGCGGGCCGGCGGACTGAACCGTTTGCCCCTGGATCTTTACCTCTTTGGCGGCGGCTTCGGCGTAGCGGGATTGATCGTGCTGGGCGAGGCTTTGATGGAAGAGGTCTTTGCCCAGGATCTGTGGGCTGGCTGTGGAATGCTGGCAGCCATCGGCATCCTCAGCGCATTGCTGATGGTGGGATTCCTGTTCGCCTTTGTGGCCCAGCTGAAGACCCCCGGGGGCTTCTGGTGGCGCAATACCCTGTGCGGCCACAGCATCCGGCTGTTCTTCAAATTTGCCATGTGGCTTGAGGATTTCCTGTCCCACAAGGGCCTGCCCTTCTGCGGAAAGCTGCTGAAAAGATTCTGGCAGTTTACTATGAAAACCTTCGTCTGGCTCTACAAGGTTACCGAAAAGACCATGCTGTGGCTGGGGGATAAGCTGAAGCGGATCTTCGGCTGGCTGTGGAAGGGACTGAACCGCTTTATGAAGCTGCTGCCGGTGACCTGGCAGTGGCTGCTGTACGGTGCGTGCATGATCTTCTTTACCATGCTGGCATTCCAGTTCGCGAATGAATTCGCCATTTTCTGCTGCCTGATGGTGCCTGTCATCATTATTCTCTATGTGGCCCACTGCTACGGAACACTGGCAGAAAGCACCCGCCGCATGGGCAAGGGCGATTTGAATACCAAGGTGGATGACAAGCTGATGGTGGGATGCTTCAAGGATAGTGCAGCCGACCTTAATGCCCTGGCAGATGTGGCAGTGGTGGCTGCCCAGAAGCAGCTGAAATCCGAGCGGATGAAAACCGAGCTGATCACCAATGTTTCCCACGACATCAAGACCCCTCTGACTTCCATCATCAACTATGTGGATCTGCTGCAAAAGCCCCACACCGAGGAAGAGGGCGAGCAGTATCTGGAAGTTCTGGACCGGCAGTCCCAGCGTTTAAAAAAGCTTATTGACGACCTGATGGATATGTCCAAGGCCAACACCGGCAATATGCAGGTGGAGATCACCACCGTAGACGCAGTGGAATCTGTAAACCAGGCCTTGGGTGAATTCTCTGACAAGCTGGACCGGGCCCAGCTGACTCCCCTGTTCCGGCACACGGAGGACCGAATGCCTATGCGGGCTGACGGACGACTGGTCTGGCGGGTGCTGAGTAATCTCTTGGGCAATGCCGTGAAATACGCCATGCCCGGAACCCGGCTGTATATTGATCTGATGCAGCTGGAGGGTAAGGTGATCATCTCTCTGAAGAACATCTCCCGGGAGGAACTGAACATCAACGCCGAAGAGCTGATGGAGCGCTTTGTTCGGGGCGATGAATCCCGGAACACCGAAGGCAGCGGCCTGGGGCTGAACATTGCCAGAAGCCTCATGGAACTGCAAAAGGGCCAGCTGCAATTGCTGGTAGACGGTGACCTGTTCAAGGTGACCCTGATCTTCCCCGGTGTAGAATAAAAATTTAAGGGCACGTTGTAAAACGTGCCCTTAAATTTTGCATTGGATTTTTTATACCTTAATGGTGGATGTTGTCCGGCTCCACTTTACGGATGAGCTTTTCGTGCATTCCGATCATCAGCAGCAGGATCGCCAGCAGATAAAGGGGCATCAGTCCGGCGCTGATGTGATTTGCCAGAAGGCCAAAGACGGGAGGTGCCAGGCAGGAGCCTGTGTAGGCGCTGGCCATCTGGACACCAATGAGGGCCTGAGAACGCTCCGGGCCGAAGTGGGCGGGAGTGGAATGGATGATGCAGGGATAAATGGGTGCGCAGCCCAGACCTATCAGAACCAGACCCAGCAGGGCAAAGATATCCGCCAGGGGCAGCAGCATGAACACAATGCCCAGGCCGATGAGAAGCTGGCCCATCCGGATCAGCTGAGTGTCGCTGAATTTCATAGTGAGAAAACCGTTGAGGCCCCGGCCGGCGGTGATGCCAATGAAGAACAGGCTGGCAAAAAAGGCAGCAGTTTCCTCTGGCAGGCCCTTATACAGGAACAGGTAGGAGCTGGCCCAGAGCATGGCGGTCTGTTCCAATGCACAGTAGCAGAAGAAGGAGACCATCACTTCCTTTGCGCCCCGGATCTTGACCACCTGGGCAAGGGGAAGGGGCTTTTCGTCCTTTACCTCCGCAGGATTGGCGGAATGGCGGTTCTTCCACATAGGCAGGCTGAGAAACAGAACCGCAGTCAGAACTACCTGTAAAATGCCTACATAGCGGTAGCCCAAAGACCAGTGTCCGCCGCCGGTGAGGACAAAACCCATGATGTAAGGCCCGATGGTGGCACCCAGGCCCCACATGCAGTGCAGCCAGCTCATATGGCGGCTGGTGTAGTGCAGGGCCACATAGTTGTTCAGACTGGCATCCACGCTGCCGGCACCCAGACCATAGGGAATGGCCCACAGGCATAGCAGCCAGAAGGAATCGGCCAAGGAGAAGCCGAACAGGGCTGCTGCCGTCATGGCAACACTGATGGCAGTGACCTTGCCTGTACCCAAAGCATAGGTCAGCCGGTCACTCATGAGGCTGGAGACAATGGTGCCCAAAGCGATGATCATGGACACGATACCGGCATAGGACACGGGAACGGCCAGGGCCGGATACATGGTGGGCCAGGCGGCACCCAGCAGACCGTCAGGCAGTCCCAGGGAGATGAAGGACAGATAAATGATCGCCAGAAGCAGATGCAGCATATTGCATTCCTCTCAAAGTTTATTCAGGCGAATCATAACAAAAGAACTTTGGAAAGTCAATGGTGAAACCCCTTGCAATACGGGGAAAACGCAGATATAATAAAAGAACATCTGGAAAAAGGAGGAACGCGGAAAATATGAAACGGATCATCAGCATTTTGCTGGCAGCGGCAGCGTTCCTCATGGTGACCAGGGGATTTATGGGGATCCTGGAGGATTGGGCATCCCAAACCTGGTGGGGACAGGAAAAAAGCGTTTCTTTTACCATGCCCGAGTCCCAGCCTTCGGAGCCGGAGCCCATGGAAACCGCCGAAACAGAGATGACAGAGGAAACGGTTATCACAGAGCCGACTTTACCGCCAGAGACCCTGCCGCCGGAAACGGTACCGGAGGTGACGGAGGAAACCGTCCCGGCAGTGCCTTACCGCTATGGCGACTTGCAGCTTTCTCAGGAGGAGAAGGAACTGATCGCAAAGCTGATCTGCCTGGAAGGAGAAGGAGAGCCGCCGGATGCCCAGCAGGCTATGGCAGAGGTAATCCTCAACCGGATCGTGGCGGATAACTTCCCCAGCACGGCCAAGGGTGTGGTCTATGCCGAGGGCCAGTTCCTGTCAGCAGGCAGATTGTACCAGGCACAGCCAACGGAAGAGCACTATGGAGCGGTGGAGCGGGCACTGAACGGCCCTTACATCGTGGATGGGGATGTGGTATTCTTCTCCCAATACGCGGTTAATGACAATATCTGGGGCGTCTTGGGGAAATATACCTTCTGCCGCCAATGGTAAAAATCAAAGGGTCTGCTGCAATTTTGCAGCAGACCCTTTTGGCTGATACGAATGGTTGGCGATCAGTTGTTGACAGCGTCCACGAATCTCTGGAAAGCGGCGCGGCCTTCTTCCGTGTTCTTGTAAACACCGGCATCCTCCAGAACACCGGCGAATACCTTGCCGGTCTCCTGCATCAGAATCTCCATGGCGTTTTCTTCGGTGAAGGTGTACTGCTGTTTCAGCTCTTCCACCCAGGCAGCGTGCTTGCCAAGGCGCTCATCACCGGAAACATCCTGGCCAGCGGCAACGGCGGCTGCCAGATCGGTCAGCTCGCCCTTCAGGCGGCTGGGCAGAACAGCCAGACCCATGACTTCAATGAGACCGATGTTTTCCTTCTTGATGTGGTGCTTTTCTGCATGGGGATGGAACACGCCCAGAGGATGCTCGGGGGTGGTGATGTTGCAGCGCAGTACCAGATCCAGCTCATACAGGTCGCTTCTGCGGCGGGCGATGGGGGTGATGGTGTTGTGGGGCTCACCGTCGGAGAAGGCAATGATGCTCTGATCAATGTCAGAGTAATTGCGCCAGCAGTGCAGGATCTTGTCAGCCAGGTCGGCGATCCGCTTGGGATCCCGGCCATTGAGACGGATAACGCTCATAGGCCACTTGACAATGCCGGCGTGGATGTCCTCGTAGCCCTGGAAAAAGACTTCCTTTTCAATACCGGCGGATTCCATGGCGAAGCGGTAATGGCCGCCCTGGAAATGCTCGTGGCTCAGAATAGAACCGCCAACGATGGGCAGGTCAGCGTTGGAACCAACGAAGTAGTGGGGGAAGGCACGGACAAAGTCCAGCAGCTTTTCGAAAGCGGACTTGTCGATCTTCATGGGGATGTGCTGGGAATTGAAGACGATGCAGTGCTCATTGTAGTACACATAGGGGCTGTACTGCAGGCACCAGTCGGCACCGCAGATTTCGATGGGCACGATCCGGTGGTTGGCCCGGGCGGGATGGTTCATCCGGCCGGCATAGCCTTCGTTCTCACGGCACAGCTGGCACTTGGGGTAGGCAGACTGAGGGGCGTTCTTGGCGGCGGCAATGGCCTTGGGATCCTTCTCAGGCTTACTCAGGTTGATGGTGATGTCGATCTCACCGTACTCGCTGGCGTACTTCCAGCGCATATCCTTCTTGATGCGGTAGCGGCGGATGTAGTCGGTATCGCAGGAGAACTTGTAATACCAGTCAGTAGCCTCCACGGGATTCATATGGTACTTTTCTTCAAAGGTACGGATAACCTCTCTGGGCATGGGGGTCACAGCGCCCATGATCCGGGTGTCGAAGATATCCCGGGAGGTGATGTCATCCTCACACAGGCCCTTGGCCACGGCGTAGTCCAGCATTCCGGCCAGAATTTCTTCCAGATCCTCGGTCATGGGCTCGTCGGAGGGTTCATAGTCATCCTTACGCAGCAGATCCAGCAGACGGTTGGTTAGTACCATATGGTCCACAGGTTCAGCCAGACCATTGTTCATGGCATAGGAAACGAGAGAGTCGATATAGGTTTCGATTTTCATTCTGTTCACTCCATTTTTCGTTTATTGCATTGGCACGGCAGCGCCCAAGCCTTCCCCCAAGGGGGAAGGTTATTTTCGTCATTACTCCGCAATAGCTTCCACGCCGCCCTGGGGACGGATGGACAGAATGTGGCAGGCACCTTCGCCCAGAGCGGCATCAATACCGGCCTTGAAGGCATCCAGCAGCTCGAAGGGCACGAAGGCCTGGACGGTGCCGGCGAAGCCGCCGCCGTGGACACGGTAAGCGCCCTTGCCCTGGAGGTAATGCTCGCACAGACCCAGAGCCACGGCGACGTGCTGGTTCTGGATATAACCGGCGGGAATGACATTCTGCAGGTACATCCAGCTGGAGAAGCCGGATTCCTTGGTCAGCTTCAGGAAGCCCTCAAAGTCACCGCTTTCCAGACAGGCCACCTGCTGAGGCACCCGGCGGTTTTCATTGTACTCGTGGATGGCACGCATGATGGCCCGGTCGGTGACCTTCTCCCGCAGGGCGGGGATGGCGGCGTAGAATTCCTCCTCGGGGATCTCGGTGGTGACTTCCTTGCCGAAGTGGGCGCACAGGGCCTTCAGTTCCAGAGTGATGGCAGCATATTCGTCAGTCAGGTCGGCATGGTCGGCACGGCTGTCGATGATGCACAGGGCATGACCGGTGGAGGCAAAGTCAAAGTTCAGAGGACGGATGACGGGCTTTTCCTTGTCGGCAAAGTCAATGGTGACCAGGCCGCCAACGGCGGAAGCCGTCTGATCCATCAGGCCGCAGGGTTTGCCGAAGAACACGTTTTCCGCATACTGGCCGATCTGGGCGATCTCGGGCTGGGAGACCTTGGCATCAAAGAACAGGTGGTTGATGATGGTGCCGATGAGTACTTCGTAAGCGGCAGAGGAGCTGAGGCCGGAGCCGGGCAGAACGGTGGACTCGCAGTAAGCATCGAAGCCCTCTACCTTGCAGCCCAGCTGGGTAAACCGGGCGGCTACGCCACGGATCAGAGCGGGAGTGGAGTTGATCTCACTTTCCACAGGCTCCAGCTGGGTCAGGTCGATCTCACACATGGGATAGCCCTTGGACTGGATGCGGATCTTATTTGTGCCGTTGATCTTCACGGCGGCAACGGTGTCCAGGTTCACAGCGCCAGCCAGGACACGGCCCCGCTGGTGGTCGGTGTGGTTGCCGCTGACCTCAGTACGGCCGGGTGCGGAGAAGTAACGCTCGGGGGTGCCGCCGAAGATGGAAGCAAAGCCTGCATCCAGAGCGGATTTGACGGAATTGTCGAGAACGAGAGCGGGTACTGCCATTTTTCTTTCCTCCTAAAACAAATCATTGCTTTTGTAGGGGCCGATGCCCACATCGGCCCTTTTTCGAACTGCGTATATGTATCATAGGGCCGATGTGGGCATCGGCCCCTACGGTTTGTGCGGTCAGGCTTTGCGGATGGTGAACTTCACGGTTCTGTCCACACTGGAATCCAGGTGGTAGCGCTGCTGGACGGGTGCGCCCCAGCTGTCGTCGCCGCCGATGCCCATCTGGCAGCCCATGATCCGAACCCAGGTGTAATGGGGCTTGGGCAGCTCATAAACGTGCATGGCAGGCTCCAGCTCATAGCAGCTGTAGGGCAGGACGGAGCTTTCGAAGGGAGTATCCTCTGCTTCAAAACGCAGGCCGAAGCCATTGTCGTTGGTCACTTCCAGCCACCGGCAGCCCATGCGGTTGCCGCACTCACCGGGGATCATGTACCGGGACAGGTTTTCCCTGGCGGTGCCGGAGAAGATGCCCAGTCTTGCGCCGCCCATACGGTCCCAGTAATTTTCCTCGGGGCCGTAGCCGTAGAACGTAAAGTTGTGATACTGCTCTTTCAGCTTAAAGTTCATGCCGAAGGCAGGCAGCTCGGGAAGATTGTCCTGACCGAAGTAGGTAGCCTCAATGGTGATGGCACCGTCACCGGTGACGGTGTAGGAAATGGTCTGCTTCACCACGGGGATCATGGGAACTTCATAATCCATGATTACGGTGACGGAAGTTTCGCCCTCGACGACGCGGCAGTCCACCATCTTCTGGTACAGTCCGGCTGCCATCCACTGACCACGGTCGAAGCCGTGCTTGCAGCCCCGGTCGTTGTCGGTCAGAGCGCGCCAGTAGGTAGTTTTAGGTGCACGGGGGATCATCTCCACGTTGTCGTAACGCAGGGAAGCAATGCCGCCCTCAGCCTTGGAGAAGTGGACATGGAAGCCTTCGCCCTTGACGCCAATGTTCACGTCGCCCCAAACCACTTCCAGCTTCTTCTGGCAGGGCTTCTTTTCCTCTGCGATGGCCTTCACATACTGGCCGAAGCAGATCTCATAACCGGCTTCCGCCCAGTCGGTGGTGTTGGGCTGGAGCATGGAGACTTCGTAAATGTATTCGCCGGCTTCGGTGTGCTCCGGGAAGGGCAGTGCAAAGTAGTCCTTCTCCCCGGGGGCAACAGTCAGTTTGATGGGCTCGCTTTCAAAGACAAGCTCACCGTTTTTCAGAACCCGGTACACAAAGTCATAGCAGGCGGTGGTGATGAACAGGTTCTCGTTCTTGACAGCAACGCCCTTCTCATCGGGGAACAGCTTCACACCCGCGAACCAGGCTTTCACTTCCTGGGCCTTGGGGGAGACAGTGCGGTCAGCGTAGACCAGGCCGTTGGTGCAGAATTCATAGTCGGTGGCCCGCTCATCGTGGTCGCCGCCGTAGGACAGATATTCTTCTCCCCGCTCGTTGGTGTGCAGCACAGCCTGATCCAGATAGTCCCAGATGAAGCCGCCCTGGTACTGCTCGTACTTTTCTTCCAGCTCCATGTACAGACCCAGGTTGCCGCCGGAGTTGCCCATGCAGTGGAGGAACTCGCAGCTGATGTAGGGCTTGGAAGGCTTACCTGCAAGATATTCGTCGATCTCGTTGGGCTTGGCGTACATGCGGCTTTCCATATCGGAAACAAAATCAAATTCCCGGTTCCAGAAGCAGCCCTCGTAGTGGACAAGGCGGGTATCGTCGCTGGCGTGGAAGAAATCGGACATAGCCGCATGGCAGGTGCCGGCGTAGGCTTCGTTGCCCAGGGACCAGATGAGGATGGAGGCGTGGTTCTTATCCCGCTGGAACATGGAGTTGGCCCGGTCCAGAACACATTCCTTCCACTCTGCCCGGCTGCCGGGAACGGTCCAGCTGGGTTCACAGGTGCCCAGCTTCTGCCAGGAGCCGTGGGACTCCATATTGGTCTCGTCGATAAGGTAGATGCCGTAGCGGTCACAGAGCTTGTACCACAGGCTCTGGTTGGGATAGTGGCAGGTGCGGACGGCATTGAGGTTGTACTTCTTCATGAAGCGGATATCCCAGAGCATATCCTCTTCCGTGATGGAACGGCCCCGCTTATAGTTGAATTCGTGACGGTTGACGCCCCGGAACAAGATGCGCTTGCCGTTTAAGTGCATGACACCGTTCTTCATTTCGAAGGTACGGAAGCCCACATCCATGGGGCAGGCTTCGACAACCTTGCCCTCGGCATCGGAAACGGTCAGATACAGGGTGTACAGATTGGGCACTTCGGCGCTCCACTGCTTTACGCCGGGGACGGTGGCGGCAAAGTTCAGCGCAGCAGCGGCAGGCAGGGTTTCGGTGTAAACGGCATTGCCGTCGGCATCCTCCAGAGTAGCGGTGACGGTGCCGGACAGGTCGCCGATGACTTTGGCAGTGATGGACAGCTTGCCGTCCACATAGGCTTCGTCCAGCGTGGCCTTGACGAAAACATCCTCCACATGGGTCTTGGGGATAGCGTACAGATAGACACCACGGAAAATGCCGGAGAACCGCCAGAAGTCCTGGTCCTCGATCCAGCTGGCGCTGGAGCGCTTGTAGACTTCCACTGCCAGCTTGTTTTTGCCCTCAATCAGGAATTCGTCCAGAGCAAATTCGCTGGGGGTGAAGGTGTCCTCGCTGTAGCCTACAAAGTGACCGTTGAGCCAGACATAGAAGGCAATTTCCACGCCCTCAAAGCAGATGGACAGGGGCTTGCCTTTCAGCGCATCGGCAACTTCAAAGTAGGTGACGTAGCTGCCCACGGGGTTGTAGGTTTCAGATACCTGGGGAGGACGCATATATTCGGTGCCGTCCCAGGGATACTGGGTGTTGATGTACATCATTTCGTCATAGCCCTGAGTCTGGATATGACCGGGAACCTGAATTTTGTCAAAGCCGGAGCAATCAAAATCGGCCTTGTAAAAATCCTTGACCCGCAGGGAGGGGTTCTTGGCATAGGAGAACAGCCAGGTGCCGTTGAGGGACTGCCGCAGGGGCATTGTTTTCTCGGCACGGGCATCCTCCAGAGTTTCGTAATAAAGATGATCGGAGTGCGCAGCCTTGCGGTTTACCGCAAAGACCTCCGGGTTGGAGAGCCAGGATAAGTCTGCAGAATTTGCTTTCATGGGTGCGTTCCTTTCTTGATTCCAGCGTAATATTCTATCATTTATCATAACACAGCAGCGGGGTATTTACAAACAAAAACCCCATTGCAGGATTACCAAAAAATGCCTGCCGGATTTGTGACATAATTTTCCGCAGCACATTCAAAATCCAGTTTGTGCGGCCAGTGGCCGCTGACAATGGCGTGACTATAGCCCGGCAATGAACAAAGACCATTGGGTACCGCCCGGTTCGATCACGTGTACAAATGGCGTCATCGAATCGGGCCGACCACCCAGGAGTCCTGGATGACAAACCAGCCGAAGTCCCGCCATTGTCCGCGGCCACTGGCCGCACAAACTGCAATTTACCGGGTAAAAAACACGGAGGAGCACATGCTCCTCCGCATTTATACCAATGAAATCTTAGCCCTTCACGGCACCGGTCATACCGGCGACGAACTGCTTCTGCATCAGGAAGAAGATGGCAGCAGTGGGGATGGTTGCCAGAACGACGGCGCACATCATCATACCGTAGTCAGGGGTATAGGATGCGCCCATAGCGGACAGGATCAGGGGTAGCGTCCGCTTGTCACCGGACTGCAGGGCGATCAAAGGCCACAGGTAGCTGTTCCACACGTTCATGAAGGTAACGACGATGGCAGCAGCGTAGGTGGACTTCATGGTGGGCATCAAAATAGACCGTTTCAAAAACCGCGCCGCTTTTTACCCGGGCCAGCAGGCCCAAAACAGAAAGGGCAAAGGTCGGCAGAAAGCAGCCGAGCCCCAGGCAGAACCACCGGCGGCTGGTTCCCTGGGAGGACTTCCGGTGGAGCCGCAGATAGCCGGTGATACCATATAAATATAGAAACCAGGCAAGATCCCGCAGCCGTTCCGGCAGCCAGGCCAGCACCGGGATCCCAAACCAGAATACGGACAGAATCAGCAGCAGACCGCCAAACCACTTCTTTGCCAGCAACCGGTTCACCGGCGGATGCAGCAGGTATAGAAATACATAGCTGCTGGCGAACCACCACTGCTTGGAAAGTACCGGCACTGCGGCTCTGACCAGCTCCCACAGCGAAAACTCTGCCAAACCGCCCAGACAGGAAAGCAGATAGATAGTCAGTGAGTAAAACACCAGCTGGCCCCAGAGCATTACCAGCTTTGCCTTATTCAGCTGCCGGGATTCCACCAGAAACCAGCTGCTGAGCATCACGAACAGGTTTACGCCGATCTTGCCGCCGATGCTGAGCAGCTGCAAAAAAAGCATATTGCCCGTTACCGGGCCACCCTGGAAGGCAAAGCCGCTGTGGACAGAAAAATGGTGGGCAATGATCAGCACCATTGCCAGCAGACGCATCAGCTCCAGATTGGATCTGCGCTGTTTCATGTTGATGTCTCCTTACGTTATTACTATGTGTAGTATAGCAGTCTGCAAAGATGTTTGCGATACAGGCTTTTCCCCTGCAAAAACCTTTGGCAAAATACCTAAAAACCATCCTTGTTTTTCTCGATTGCGCACCATTGACTTTATCTGCAAAAAACAGTATAAAGGAAGTAAAGTGTGGCATTGTGCCCATATTTTGATTAAATTACCTGTGAAGACCACGGGAGAAATGAGGTATCACTATGGCATATCAGTACTGGTCTTATGAGACTCTGAAGAAGTTCTGTATGGAGGCATTCCAAAAGTTCGGTTTTTCTGAAAAGGAAGCAGACATCATCCAGGATGTTCTGCTGACCTCTGACCTGTTCGGCATCGAGTCCCATGGTATGCAGCGTATGGTTCGCTACCATAAGTGTATCGAAAAGGGCATGATCGATGTCCAGGCGAAGCCCACCGTTGTCTTTGAAACCCCCATTTCCGCCGTTGTGGATGCCAACGAGGGCATGGGCCAGCTGGTTTCTTATTACGCCATGGAGCTGGCTATCGAAAAGGCCAAGAAGTCCGGCGTGGGCATCGTGTCCGTCCGGAATTCCAACCACTATGGCATCGCCGGTTACTATGCCAAGATGGCATGTAAGGAAGGTCTCATGGGCTTTAGCTGCACCAACTCTGAAGCCATCATGGTTCCCACCAATGCCCGTATGGCCATGCTGGGCTCCAACCCCATTGCCTGCGCCTTCCCCGCTGAGCCCTATGACTTCTTCTTTGATTCCTCTACCACTGTCGTTACCCGTGGTAAGCTGGAAATGTACAATAAGATGGAAAAGCCTCTGCCTGAGGGCTGGGCACTGAACAAGGACGGCCATCCTTCCACCGATGCTCCCGACGTGCTGGCCAACATCGTGGCCAAGAACGGCGGCGGTATCATGCCTCTGGGCGGCTCCACCGAGACTCTGGGCTCCCATAAGGGCTATGGCTATGGTATGCTGTGCGAGATCTTCGCCTCCATTCTGTCCATGGGTGCTACCTCCAACTACTGCATGACCGGCGGCAAGGGCAAGATCTGCCACGGCTTCATGGCCATCAACCCCGCCTACTTCGGCGATCCTGCTGCCATCAAGGCACATTTCTCCAAGTTCCTCCAGGAGCTGCGGGAAGCACCCAAGGCCGACGGTGCCGAACGGATCTACACCCACGGCGAGAAGGAAGTGGAAGCTGTGGAGCGGATCCTGGCCAACGGCGTTCCCGTCAACGACAATACCATGGTGGAAGTGCTGGATCTGTGCAACTATCTGGACATCGATTTCAGCGCCTATTTCGGCGATTACCGTCCTCCCGTGAAGGAAGACGTGTTTAAGGGTAATTACTGATTCAGAAAATCTGCTGTCCGGGAGGGGAACCGCCCCTCCCGGACAGATTGATAACGTTGTAAGCCAGTGGGCGGGGCACTGCCCCGCCCCTACAGTTTATTGGGAGTGATTTTTATGCTAACCATTCCTTACGGCAAAACCCATATCGCCTGCGACATTCCTGCCAATGCTGTGCTGACTTCCCGGATTGAGGAGCTGGCAAGTGAAAAAACCGGCTTACAGCTGGTGGAGGAGGCGATGGCCCGGCCCATCGGCTGCCCATCGCTGGAAGAACTGGCAGCGGGCAAAAACAGCTGTACCATCATCATCTCCGACCATACCCGCCCGGTGCCAAGCAAGGATATCCTGCCGCCTATGCTGAAAGCGCTGCGCAAGGGCAATCCCGGTATTGCCATCACCCTGCTGGTAGCCACCGGTTTCCACCGGTCAACTACGATGGCAGAACTGGAGGCCAAGCTGGGCCCGGACATTGCGCAAAGAGAAAAGATCATCGTCCACGATGCCTTTGATCCTGCATCCAATGTGGAAATCGGAATTCTGCCCTCCGGCGCGCCTCTGGTCATCGACCGGGCAGCGGTGGAGACGGAGCTGCTGATTTCCGAGGGCTTTATCGAGCCACACTTCTTTGCGGGCTTCTCCGGCGGGCGGAAAAGCGTCCTGCCCGGTGTCTGCGACGCGGTGACGGTACTGGGCAACCACTGCGGCGAATTTATCGCTTCTCCCTATGCCCGCACCGGTATTCTGGAAGGAAATCCCCTGCACCGGGATATGGTGGCGGCGGCGGAGCTGGCGAAGCTTCGGTTTATTGTCAACGTGGTCATTAACGACGAGAAAAAGACCGTGGCAGCCTTCGCGGGTGATTTCAGGGAGGCCCATGCGGCAGGAGTTGCCTTCCTGCGGCCCTACTGTCAGGTAAAGGCGGTTCCCGGTGACATCGTTATCACCTCCAACGGCGGCGCGCCGCTGGATCAGAATATCTATCAGAGTGTCAAGGGTCTGACTGCGGCGGAGGCTTCCGCCAAAGAAGGGGCCGTACTCATTATGTGTGCCGACCTTGCCGACGGCACCGGCGGTGAGGGCTTCTATCAGAGCCTTAAAAACTGTGAAAGTCCCGCTGCCCACTTTGCCCAGTGCGCGGCAACGCCCCAGAGCCAGACCATTCCCGACCAGTGGGAGAGTCAGATTTTGGCGAGAATTCTCATGAAACACCGGGTCATTTTCGTTTCCAGACCGGAAATGGAGACGACGCTTCGGGAAATGAAGCTGGACTATGCCCCGGATCTGGACACCGCCATAGCCATGGCAAAGGAAGATAAGGGCGAAAATACCGCCGTGACCATCATTCCCAACGGCATTTCGGTGATGGTGATATAAGCGTGTAAATTGGTGCTGTGGCGCTTACGGCGCCCAAGCCTTCCCCCGGGGGGAAGGTGCCCCAGTGCGCACACTGGGACGGATGAGGAATGCGGGCGGAAATGTTAGATTAAGCACTATGTTTTAGGCCTATTCCAGACTTTCAGTGCACGCCATCCCTCATCCGTCTCGCCTTCGACGATCCACCTTCCCCCCGGGGGAAGGCTTTGGCAACTGCCCGAGTAACTGTAATTTATGCTTTTTTTGACAGTCTGGACATATCTATAATGAAAGCACACCGCCGAGGCCGGATCGTGGCAAGGGCGGTGTGCCTGCGCTTTACGGACAAATCGCCCTGCTGAAAATTTTCAGCAGGGCGATTGCTTTTAGGGGCTTAGAAGACTCTCTTCTTATTCAGCAGCAGGACTGCCAGAGCGGAGGCGGAGGTCAGCAGGATCATGGCGGGCATGAAGATGCTGTCGCCGGTCTTGGGGTTAGATTCGTCGCCGTAGTAGTTGGGGCTGACGTAGAAGTTGCACTCGGCATTGTTGCCGTCCTTACCCAGCAGGGTCAGGGTGTGCTTGCCGGTATCCAGCTTGCGCAGGACGGAGTTGGACAGGGTGATGATGGTGCTGCCCTTCTTTACGGTGAAGTCACCGGCCTTCAGTTCCACGCCGTCCAGCTTGGCAACGCCGGAGAAGGTCTCGAAGAACATGTTGGAGGTGAAGGTCAGGGTGGAGGTGCTGGTCTGAACGAAGGTGTTCTTGTTCTCCTTGGGGATCAGGT
>JAGBAI010000138.1 GCA_017939025.1 Oscillospiraceae bacterium | reverse complement strand
TATGATATCATTTCCGCCTTTATCAAGTCCATCCGCGGAAGTGATCCGGACGGGGCGCTCTACTGGCTGGCGCGTATGGTGGAGGCCGGAGAGGACCCGGCTTTCATAGCCCGCAGGCTAGTCATTTCGGCAGCCGAGGATATCGGTCTGGCCAATCCCAACGCATTGCTCCTGGCGAACGCTGCTTTTGATGCCGTGATGAAGATAGGATGGCCTGAGGGGCGTATCCCGCTAGCGGAAGCTACGGTGTATCTGGCCACCAGCCCTAAGAGCAACTCGGCATACGAGGGGATCAACAGCGCCCTGGAACTGGTGCGGCAGACGGGCAACCTGCCTGTTCCCTTGCATCTGCGCAACGCACCCACCAAGCTGATGAAACAGTTGGGCTATGGCAAGGATTATAAGTATGCACATGCCTATCAGGGCAATTTCGTGCAGCAGCAGTTCCTGCCGGACGAGGTGAAGGGCAGCCGCATCTGGTATCCGCAGAACAATGCGCAGGAAGCGAAGATAAAGGAACGGATGCAGAGCCTCTGGGGGGAACGGTTCAAGGAATGAAAATGAATTGCATTGATCCTGTGCTATAAAATTAAAAATTGGAACGCAAATGACATAAATCCAACCTTCCGGCCGGTTTATATCCATGCTGTGCAGCTGTTAATTTGCGTCATTCGCATTCCAATCTAACCGAATAAATGAACAAAATATGAAATTTAATTTTTGAAAATATGAAAATAGTAGTTTTAGACGGTTACGGATTGAATCCCGGTGATTTGTCATGGGAGGAGATGCAGGCGTTGGGCGAGCTGACGGTATATGACCGCACGGCCCCTGCCGAGTTATTGGAGCGTTCTGCCGGAGCGGAAGTGCTGATTACAAATAAAACGGTGATTACGGCGGAGGATATGGCCGCTCTGCCCACCTTGAAATACATCGGCGTGCTGGCTACAGGATATAATATTGTGGACATCCAGGCTGCGAAAGCGCGGGGCATCATTGTCACCAACATACCTGCCTACAGCACCGCTTCCGTTGCCCAGATGGTCTTTGCGCATATACTGAACATCACCCAGCGTGTAGGCCATTATGCCTATGCCAACCGTCACGGGCGTTGGGCAAATAATCCCGACTTCTGCTATTGGGATACCGACCTGGTGGAACTGGACGGGAAGAAGCTGGGAATCATCGGCTTGGGAAACACCGGACAGGCGACGGCGCGCATCGCTGCCGCTTTCGGAATGCAGGTATGCGCCTATACTTCCAAGCCGCAGTCACAACTTCCCGGAGGAATCCGGAAAATGGAGCTGGATGAGCTTTTCCGCGAATGTGACGTGGTGAGCCTGCACTGCCCCCTTACCCCCGATACCAAAGAACTGGTCAATGCCACCCGCCTGGCCCTTATGAAACCGACAGCTATTCTGATAAATACCGGCCGCGGTCCCTTGGTAAACGAGAAAGACCTGGCCGACGCACTGAACAAGGGCGTGATAGCGGCTGCCGGACTGGACGTGCTTTCTTCCGAGCCTCCCCAATATACCAACCCCTTGCTGACGGCGAAGAACTGCTTCATTACGCCGCATATCGCCTGGGCCACGAAAGAAGCCCGTGTCCGGCTGATGCAGATTGCGGTGGGGAACTTGAAAGGATTTATCAAGGGTGAGATTGTAAATAATGTGGCGGAATGAGAACAAAGGAAAAAGACGGGAAGAAAAGAAGGAGGTGAGAAGAATGGAGGAAGACAAGAATACGTTGGGTTTGCATCCGGAAGTTAGGGAAGAAGATAGAGTGGCAAAGGCTGTAGCTTTGTTCAGGGAAGGATATAACTGCTCCCAGTCCGTAGTGACGGCTTTTGCCGATCTGTATGGTTTCACCCGTGAACAGGCCCTGCACATGTCCGCCTCTTTCGGCGGCGGTATAGGGCGGATGCGTGAGACCTGCGGTGCTGCTTGCGGCATGTTCTTGCTGGCCGGGCTGGAGAAGTGTGCCGTCGAGGGGAAAGACCGTGAGAGCAAGGCGGCGAATTACGCTCTGGTGCAGGAACTGGCCGAAGAATTCAAGAAGCGGAACGGCGCCCTGCGGTGTGCCGATTTGCTGGGATTGTCCAGAAAAGAGCCGGTAGTATCCACGCCGGAAGCAAGGACGGAACAGTATTATGCCAAGCGTCCTTGTGCAAGAATGGTAGAGGAAGCGGCCAGGATTTGGAGCGAACACCTCGAAAAACAAAAAAAATAGGTTGAAAAATCGCTTTTTCTTATA
>JAGBAI010000137.1 GCA_017939025.1 Oscillospiraceae bacterium | reverse complement strand
TCAGTTAGTTTTACGACAAAATTTACGACATAATGCCGGGAAGTTATGATTAGTTACGTGAGGATTCATATTAGGAAGTTTGGATAAGGCATTACACAATGGAGTTATAAGAACATATAAGCACTTGTGTATTTTCTTTCCGCACATCCCCACAATGAAGCCCCAGGACTAAAAAAGTATTGCGCTGCAATCACTTTTCAGTCTAACAAGGTCGTTTGACAACAGTTTTACGACACTTTTACGACAAATCGAATTGAATTTGATATCCCAGAACAAAAGCACCTTAGTCCATTGACCGAGGTGCTTTGTTTTTATTCATATCTTTTTTGCGTTCTTCCGCTACAGCGCGGACATCTCAGCTTTCTTTATCCATCCAAGACCGCACTCCGTTACACCAACGTGCGCAAATGGAATATGAGAGCGGTGTTCAACAAACGCCGTCTGATTTCCTTCGCAGGAGTCAGACGGCGTTGCCTTTTTCATAAGATGGGGCTGTTTTATGGAAAATGCGTATTATTACCCATCAAGCCGCCTGCAGCTGCTGCGTGGAACGATACGGTGGGGTACGATGATCTTGGTGGGGCGGAGATTGGGATTTTCCAGGTAGTTGATGATCTGCATGGCGGCTTCCTGGCCCAATTGGTAGGAATTAATGTCCACGGCAGTCAGCTGAGGCGCGGCAAGTTCACTGTACAGGGAGTTATTGAATGCGATGATGGAAATATCATCTGGAATAGAAAGGTTCAATTTATTGCAGGCCCGTTCCAATGCCAGGGCCAGCATATCCTCGCTGACCACAAAGGCCGTGGGACGATCTTCCCGGGATAGCAGCGTCAGCAGCGTTTCATCATTGGAATTTACCTTTTCCATTTCAACGCAGTAGTCAGGACGGAAGGGGATGCTATGCAGCAGCAGGGCCAGCTGATAGCCCGCCAGCCGTTCCGTGGCGAAAATAAAGGCATTTGTGCTGCCCAGATAACCGATCCGGCGGTGCCCCAGGTCGTACAGGTAGTCGGTGGCTTCCCGGCTGGCATTGAGGTTGTCATTGTCAATGCTGAGGGTCTGGGCCGCCATATCATAGGGCTTGCCCACGATCACATAAAGAATGCCATGCTCGCACAGGTATTCGATAACGGGATCGTCCTTCCGGGAATACAGGAGGATAAACCCATCGATCCGACCGCTTAAATGCAGGGTCTTGACGGAATGCAGCAGTTCGGCCTGATCCTTGCCAGTGATGACTGTGCTGGCAGTCTGGCGCTGGTTGCACACCTGGCTGATGCCCCGGATGGCCTTCAGAAACACATTGTTCTCATAGGCATCCCGGTCAGAGGGAGGAAGGATAATGCCGATCATCTTAATGGGCTGGGGCGCAGCGTTAACCGGGGCATTATACCCTTCGTAGCCCAGTTCGGCCATGGCCTTCCGGACCCGCTCCTGGGTTTCCCGGCTGATGGCGGGGTTGTTGTTACAGACCCGGGAAACTGTGGAAGTAGAGACACCGGCCAGTGCGGCGACATCTTTAATGGTAACTGCCATATGCGAAGCTCCTTGAAATACATTTAGTGCAATTATTGTAACTGATATGGGGTAAAAAGTCAACTTTTTTGCATATTGGAAGGGGAAGATTGCAGCCGAAAGGGACATAAATGGTGATTATATCTAAAAACATATTATATATTTTGGTGATAAAGTAGAAATGTAGAAGAAATTTAAGAAAGTGGCAGAAAAAGTATTGCAAATTCGTTGCGCAAGTTATATTATTGTTATGCAATTAAACGCAATAAGTTGCGCTAAATAATGACTTCAAATTGCGTTCAATGCTGCGGATCTACTGCCGCCAGGATGGTTAGAGCCACATCCGGCAGCTGTAAGTCAGTGGGGCCTTTGAAATAGCGACCGCTTCCTTCTTAAATCGATTCCAACATTTCCATGTTATTTCAAAGGCCTCCTTTTTCTTTTCCGGTTTTCCCGCCCATGGCGTGAAAATAGATCAATCATTTAAGAAGGAGAATGTAACATGAAAAAACTCATTGCTCTGCTGCTGGTCCTGACCATGGCACTGTCTCTGGTCGCCTGTGGCGGTTCCGAGACTCCCGCCGAGACCCAGGCTGCTGCTGCCGCAGAGGGCGAAGCCGCTGAGGCCCCCGCTGAAACCGGTTCCGTCTACTATCTGAACTTCAAGCCTGAGGCTGACGCTGCCTGGCAGGAGCTGGCTGCTGCCTACACCGCCGAGACCGGTGTGGAAGTTAAGGTCGTTACCGCTGCAGGCGGCAACTATGCCGACACCCTGAATGCCGAGATGGCAAAGGACACCGCTCCCACCCTGTTCAACTGCGGCAATGCCCAGAGCCTGAAGGACTGGGCTGACTACACCCTGGACTTAAGCGGCACCGCTTTTGCAAACGAGCTGGCTACCAACGATTTTAACCTGTATGACGAAGCCGGTGCTCTGAAGGCTGTGGGCTACTGCTACGAGTCCTTCGGCATCATTGTCAATGTGGATCTGCTGGAGCAGGCAGGCCACACCCTGGACGAGATCACCAATTTCGAGACTCTGAAGGCTGTTGCTGACGACATCCATGCCCGTGCTGCTGAGCTGGGCTTCGACGCCTTCTCCTCCGCCGGTCTGGATTCCTCCTCTTCCTGGCGTTTCTCCGGCCACCTGGCCAATATGCCTCTGTTCTATGAGTTCCGTGATGACGGTGTGACCACCCAGCCCGCCGAGATCACCGGTGCTTACCTGGATAACTTCCGCAACATCTGGGATCTGTACATCACCGACTCTGCCGCTGATGTGACCACTCTGGCAACCTCCACCGGCGATGAGTCCACCGCCATGTTCACTGAGGGCAAGGCTGTGTTCCATCAGCAGGGCTCCTGGGAGTACGCCAACCTCACCGGCAAGGGCATGACCAACCTGGCTATGATCCCCATCTACTGCGGTGTTGAGGGTGAAGAGCAGGCCGGACTGTGCTCCGGCACTGAGAACTGCTGGGCTGTCAACGCTCAGGCAAGCGAGGCCGACATCCAGGCTACTCTGGACTTCCTGTACTGGGTCGTGACCAGCGATGCCGGCACCCAGATGCTGGCTGACGAGTTCGGCGCTGTGCCCTTCAAGGCTGCCAAGACTCCCGAGAACATCTTCTGCGCCAACGCCAACCAGATGGTTGCCGACGGCAAGTACACCGTTACCTGGGCCTTCAACCACACTCCCAATGTTGACGCATGGCGTGCAACCGTGGTTACCGCTCTGACCAAGTATTCCGTGGATCCCTCCGATGCCAACTGGGCTGACGTTGTCACCGCTTTCGTGGACGGCTGGGCCATCGAGTACACCATGGCCAACGGCTAATCTTTATCATCGCAACCCTACAGGGGCGGGTTTTGCCCGCCCCTGTCTTTGCATCATTCCCAACACTATTCAAACAGAAAGGGAGATCTGCTTGGCTAAGACCAAAAAAGAAATCAATCTGGTGCAGCGGCCCATCCGGAAATTTGCACCGGTGTTCATTCTGCCCACCTTTGCAGCCTTCTGCATTGGTTTTGTATGGCCCTTCATTCAGGGCATTTACCTGTCCTTCTGTAACTTCAATACCCCCAAGGATGCCAAATGGGTTGGCATCGCCAACTATGCGAAAGTTTTCTCGGATGCTGGTTTCCTGAACGCCTTCAAGAATACGGCAGCCTTTGCCATCGTCTCCATCATTCTGATCAACGTGCTGGCCTTCACCATTGCCTACGCCCTGACTCAGAAGATGCGGGGTTCCAACCTGTTCCGTACCGTGTTCTTCATGCCCAACCTCATCGGCGGCGTGGTTCTGGGCTATATCTGGTCCATGATCTTCGACGGCATCCTGAAGAATTACGGCACCTACCTGACCGCCAACGGCACCTACGGCTTCTGGGGTCTGGTGATCCTGGTTGCCTGGCAGCAGATCGGTTACATGATGATCATTTACATCGCAGGTTTACAGGCCGTGCCCGAGGATATGCTGGAAGCAGCAAAAATCGACGGTGCCACCGGCAGCCAGACCCTTTTCAAAGTCATCATTCCCAACGTGATGCCCTCCATTGCAACCTGCACCTTCCTGACCCTGACCAACTCCTTCAAGATGTTCGACCAGAATATGGCTCTGACCGGCGGCCTGCCCTCCATCATCGTGGACAAGGCCAAGATCAACGTCACCGAGCTGCTGGCGCTGAACATCTACTCCACCTACAAC
>JAGBAI010000136.1 GCA_017939025.1 Oscillospiraceae bacterium | reverse complement strand
CTTGGCACCGGTGTCAGCACAGATCTTCTGGATGGTCTTGCCGCCGGAGCCGATGACCTCGCGGATCTTGTCCACGGGCACCTTCATGCTGATCATCTTGGGAGCGAACTCGCTGACCTCAGCACGGGGCGCGGGGATGGCCTTGAGCATGACTTCGTTCAGGATCTCCAGACGGGCAACGCGGCAGCGCTCCAGCGCGTCGGCGATGATCTCCATGGTCAGACCCTTGTTCTTCAGGTCCATCTGGATGGCGGTGATACCCTCGGTGGTACCGGCAACCTTGAAGTCCATCTCGCCGTGGAAGTCCTCAACACCCTGAATGTCGGTGAAGGTTCTCCACTCGCCGGTCTCCTGATCGGAGATCAGACCGCAGGAGATGCCTGCAACAGGACGCTTGATGGGTACGCCTGCGTCCATCAGAGCCAGAGTGGAGCCGCAGATGGAGCCCTGAGAGGTGGAACCGTTGGAGGACAGAACCTCGGAAACCACACGGATGGCGTAGGGGAACTCCTCCACAGGAGGAATCACAGGCAGCAGAGCCTTCTCAGCCAGAGCGCCATGACCGATCTCACGACGGGAGGTGGAACGGGCGGCACGGGCTTCGCCGGTGGAGAAGGAGGGGAAGTTGTAGTGATGGATATACCGCTTGGTATCTTCGGGATAGATGGTATCCAGCTTCTGAGCAGCGGACAGGGTGTTCAGGGTGCAGATGGACAGAACCTGGGTCTGACCACGGGAGAACAGGCCGGAGCCGTGAACTCTGGGCAGAACGCCGACTTCAGCGTCCAGAGGACGGATCTCGTCCATGCCGCGGCCGTCCACGCGCTTGCCCTGGAGCAGCCACTTCTTGACGACCTTCTTCTGCATCTTGTACAGGCAGACCTCGATGTGGGTCTCGAACTCTTCCTCGCCGTACTTCTCAACGAACTGGTTCTTGAAGTCGATACGGGCAGCGGTCAGACGCTCCTCGCGGACATTCTTGTCATCGGTGTCCAGAGCGAACTCAATCTGGTTCAGACCGTAGGCAATCAGATCATCCAGCAGCTCGTGGTTGACAGCAGCCTTTTCGAAGGTGAACTTGGGCTTGCCGATCTCAGCGACGATGCCGTTGATGAACTTGACGATCTCCATGTTGGTCTCGTGGGCCACACGGATGCACTCGTAGACGATGTTTTCGGGAGCCTCGTTGGCCTCGGTCTCGATCATGACCACCTTCTCGAAGGTGGAGCTGATGCAGACGAAGCACTCGCAGGCCTCACGCTCGTCGGCGGAGGGGTTGACGATATACTGGCCGTTCAGATAGGCAACGTTGGTGGTAGCCACGGGGCCGTTCCAGGGCACGTCGGAAGAAGCAATGGCGATGGAAGCACCCAGGGAAGCCACGATCTCCACAGGATTCTCATGGTCGGTAGCCAGAACGGTGCAGGTAACCACGGTGTCGTTGCGCAGCTCTTCATCGAACAGGGGACGCATGGGACGGTCGATGATACGGCTGTTCAGGATGCCCCGCTCGGAGGGCTTGCCCTCACGGCGGTTGAAGGAGCCGGGGATCCGGCCCACGGAGTACATACGCTCCTCAAACTCGATGGTCAGAGGGAAGTAGTCAATGCCGGCCTTGGGGATGGGATTGCAGGTGCAGGTGACCAGCACCACGGTGTCACCGTAACGGCAGATGCACTCGGCATTGGCCAGCTCAGCAACCTTACCGGTTTCCACGGTAAAGGCACGGCCGCCGATTTCCATCTCGTAAACATGATGGTTGGGATACTGCTTGCGCTTAATCATAGAAATAAACCTCCTTAAGAATTTCTGTCATTGCGAACCAGTGCGCACACTGGTGTGGCAATCTCCTGAAAATTTGCAGGGGATTTCCACGTCGCGCTGCGCGCTCCTCGGAATGACATTGGTGTCAGTTTTCGGGAGGTTTAGCACTTGATACAGCTGCCGAAGTGTCGGAAACTCTATCAACTGCTAAAGCACTTCCCGATTGTTGAAAAATAAATTGTAGGGGAGGGGCATTGCCCCTCCCACCCGGTAAGACAACCGAGTGGTTGAAATTGATCAAAAAATCCTGGATTCAGTATCTTTCATTTCCGCTCAATTTCGGAAGGTTGTGGGCGGGGCACTGCCCCGCCCCTACAGAGTATATCTGTAGGAGAAAGCAAGAAAGAAAGGGGCGATTTTACTCGCCCCTTCGATATCTTACTTACGGATACCCAGCTTGGCGATCAGAGCACGGTAACGGTTGATGTCCTTCTTTGCCAGATAGTCCAGCATCTTACGGCGCTTACCAACCATCATCAGCAGACCACGACGGGAGTGGTTGTCATGCTTGTGGGTACGCAGGTGCTCGGTCAGCTCGTTGATACGGGCGGTCAGGATGGCAACCTGAACCTCGGGAGAACCGGTATCGCCCTCGTGAGTAGCGTTCTCCAGGATAACCTGGGTCTTCTTTTCCTTCTGGATCATGGAATGTTTCCACCTTTCATAAATAGTTCCCAGCAGCCAAGTAGGCGGCGGTGAAAAAACCGCACAACTGAGCAGCGGGACAGTTGATTGCCAGCTTCACGCCAGCCTTTTGATAATACCATAAGTTTGCCCAAAAGTAAAGGTTTATTTCCAAAACAAAATGGAAAAAACATCATTTTTCCGGAAAAGTTTTTGGGTATGGTGAACAAAAAGGAAAAAACATGGGACGGGCAAATATGCCCGTCCCGCAAAAAAATCAAAGGGGTGATTGTTTGATTTTGGCAAAGCGCCGGGGGAACTGCTTTGGCGTGGGAGCAACTTTTCTTAGAACCAGGACCACATGATTGGTGCCGTCAATGGGGAATTCCCTAACTTCCTCCAGTTTCAGGCCCAGCTTTTTGATGGCGTTTTTGGCCTCTTCCAGTTCTTCCTTTGCCATGGCACCCTTCATGGCCAGCACCGCGCCGCCTACCTTGACATAGGGGGCTGTCAGTTCCAGCAGGATGTTCAGCCGGGCCACAGCCCGGGAGGTGGCAAAATCATAGCTTTCCCGGCGGGCTGCAACGGCCTCTTCCGCCCGGGCAGTGACACATTCGGCAGTGATTCCCAAGGTGGGCAGGACACTTTCCAGCCATTTCATCCGCTTGCCCAGAGAGTCCAGCAGGGTCACTTTGGCTTCGGGACAGGCGGCAGCCAGAGGCACGCCGGGAAAACCGGCGCCGCAGCCTACATCAATGATGCTCTTTCCTGTCAGGTCTGCACAGGCAGCCACCGTAAGACTGTCCAGCAGGTGCAGGTTGGCAACCCCCACATCATCGGTGATGCCGGTCAGATTCATCACTTCGTTTTGCTTCACCATGCAGCGGCCGAAGGCTACCAGGGTGTCGATTTTTTCTTCCGATAAAGAAAGTCCCAAACCGGGCAGCCCGGCGGACAGAGTTTGTTTCATCATAATCTTACCTCTTATGTTCTGGCGCTTACAGCGCCCATGCCTTCCCCCCGGGGGAAGGCTTATTATCTTGCGTTGACGATGCCGCTTAAGTCCACCTGGCTTTCATCATAGGGATCGAAGTGGCTTTCCTCCACGGTGATGGAGGGGAGCACCACGGTCTGGATGTGCCAGTTGACCAGCAGGTCGCAGACCTGATTGTAGGAACTGATGCCGCCCTTGTCACCGCTGGTTTTCAGATAAGTGTCGTTGAGGGTATCGGCCACTTCTGTGGCAAGATCGTCTTTCTTCGCGGCGAAGAAGTTGGAATAATAGTCCATATCCCGCTGCAGCAGGTCGCTGGCACCGCTCTTGATCCGGGCGGCAGCCGCGGCGGCGTTGGTATCCCGGACAGAAGCCAGGGCGTTGTAGCAGTAACGGTAGGCCATAAAATAGCCGGAGTACCGGAATTCCATATCCTCGTGGACGGAGCAGGCCAGGAAGGCGGCAAAGTTGGCATCCCGCTCCTTGGCAATGCACATCCGGTGGGCCATTTCGTGGCACATGGTAAAGGGCAGGGTCACATCCGGGATCTGGGGATTCACCGCTGCTTCGCCGGTAAGACCGAAGGTGACACCGGTGATGCCCATGGAGGTGTACATATCTGCCCAGCCCAGCTCCTTCACCGGCAGCTTGGAGCCCGCGAAAATGGGGTAATGGTAGCCGTAGGTCAGCGTATCGAAGCCCTTGTAAGCGTCCTTGGCCAGAGAATCAAACTCCGCGAACTGCACATTTCCGTTCCCGTCCCGCTTCACCTGCTTTGCCAGGGCATTGGCCTGATCCCGGTAGAATTCCGTGGCCTCCGTCAGCTCCTCCAGATTATAGCTGGAGGTTTCCAGACGCATATCCTCTGCCAGATCTCCGGCATAGTAATTTAAACCCCAGACGATGGTGTGCATCATGTAAAGAAAGGCGAACACAGCCACGACCCAGCCGCCCCATTGGATGGGGTTCCATTTCAGTACGATCATCACCACGGCACTGGCAAGCAAAATCACGCCCAGCACCACCGTCAGCAGCTGCCATACGGGATAATCCACCACGGAAGTCCACTCCGCCAGGATCCCCTGGAGGGTTCGGATCACATAGGGGTAGATCATATCCACCAGCGGTGCAAACCGCTCACCGAACTGCATCAGCACCCAGGTGATGCCGCCGAAAATGGCAGCTACCAGATAACCAAACCAATATTTCAAAGGAAAACGCCCCCTTGTTTAAAAAATGTCATTGCGCCAATCTGCGCATAACTATAGATTCTAATAGTATAACACATTTATTGCCAATTGTCTGCCCCTATATTGTTTAATTTTTTCTGAACAGAGTGGAAATTGCGGTTTGTTGGGATGTTTTAAATTTGCTACTGTAGGGGAGGGTCTTGACCCTCCCGCAACCTTGCCACCAATACACAGAAACACCGGAACTGAAATGTTTCCTTTCTGCGTAAATCGTTACAGCTCAAGTTATAATATCTAGCGGGAGGGTCAAGACCCTCCCCTACAGTAGATGAATGTTATTATCTTCAATATATCACTCCATTTCCGGAAGCCGGGCAAAGAAGAAAAGGCATTGCATTTTCCCTTCACTCATGGTAAAATTATTGGATAAAACCCGAAAAGTAAGGAGGTTTTCCTTTGAAGCGACTGCTTACGATGGCGCTTGTGTGCTTTTTGATGCTGGGCGTGCTGGTTATGCCTGCTTCTGCCGAGAGCGCAGCCTCTTCTGTGGATCTTTACATCACCGTCAATGCTGAGGGTGATGCACTGGTGACCTTACAGGCACTGCTGCGGTTGGAGGCAAATTACGAAAGCCTGTATTTTCCCCTCCCTGCCAATGCACAGAATATCCGCCTGGGCGGCTCCAATGCCAGTACCAGCAAGACGGATTCTGCCACACTGGTGAATATCAGCCGCATTACCAGCGGTTACATGGGCGATGCCACACTGCGTCTGGAATACACCATTCCCGAGGCCGTAAAGGTCAACACCGAATCCATCCTGGAGATGATCAAAAATAAGCAGGAGATCAAAGACCGCCTGCTGCTGACCCTGCCTCTGCTCAATGGCTTTGAACTGCCTGTGGAGAATTTAAAATTCACCATCACCATGCCCGCAGGCAAAATGACCCATTCTCCCAAATTCACCAGTGTCTACCGGCAGGATTCCATTGAATCCGACCTGACCATCCTGCCCATTACCGGCAGCCAGATCATCGGCTCCTCCAAAACGGTCATGAACGACCGGGAGGGCGTGACCATGACCATGATCGTGCCGGAGGAAATGTTCCCCACAGTTTCTACTTACGTCCGCAGCGGCAATCCGGAACTGGTGCCCATCGGCGTTTTCGCAGTACTGGCGCTGCTGTATTGGATTTTAACCCTGCGTACCCTTCCTATCAAGCGGCTGGAAACTACAACAGCCATTGAAGGTGTCACCGCCGGTGAGCTGGGCTGCCGTCTGACCCTGGCCGGCGGCGATCTGACTATGATGGTCTTTACCTGGGCCCAGCTGGGCTATCTGATTATTTCCGCTGACGATAACGGTCAGGTGCTGCTGCATAAGCGGATGGACATGGGCAATGAGCGGGGCCCCTTTGAAAATAAGGTATTCCGTCAGCTCTTCGGCAATCGCCGGGTGGTGGATGCCACCGGCATGACCTATGCCAAGCTCTGCAGAAAAGTTGCCAAACAGGTTCCCCAGGAGCGGAATGTATTCCGGGGAAATTCCGGTAATATCAAGATTTTCCGTGGTCTTGGCTGCATCTGCCAGATTTTTGCCGGCATTTGCGTGGCCATGAATATGTCCCCCCGGCTGTGGCTGGCGGTGATCATGGCAGTGATTCTGGGCGTGTTCGGCGCCATTACCGGCTGGCTGATCCAGGATATTGCCTACCGAACCCACTTAAGAGGCAAGGTTCCGGTGCTGATGGGCCTCATCTGCATTGTCATCTGGACGATTCTGGGACTGCTCAGCGGACAGGTCTGGATCCCCCTGGGTGTCAGCCTGGGCAACTGGGCCTTCGGCTACTTTGCCGCCTATGGCGGACGCCGCAGTGACCTGGGCCGTCACGATGCCGGACAGGTTCTGGGTCTGCGCAAGCACTTAAAGCACCTGCCCAAGGGCAGCATTAACCGTCTGATGATGAACGATCCTGACTATTTCTTCAACTATGCCCCCTATGCCCTGGCTATGGGCGTTATGGGCCCCTTTGCCCGGGCCTTTGGAGGCCGGAAGATGGATCAGTGCCCTTACCTGGTGACCAAGGTTTCCGGCAAACGCACCGCCGAAGAATGGGGCCACCTGTTACAGGATACTGCCGACATCATGGATGCCAAGCAGAGAAGAATGCAGGTGGAAAAATGGATCCCGCTGGATATCCATATCCGGTTCGGAAGAAGATAAACAAACAAGGCGGGGAAATATTCCCCGCCTTTTTCCATTGAAAAATTGCAGTTTGTTGATCTGGCGCTTACGGCGCCTATGCCTTCCCCCGGGGGGAAGGTGGATCGCCGGAGGCGAGACGGATGAGGGATGGCGTGCACTGAAAGTCTGGAATAGGCCTAAAGCATAGTGCTGAATCTAACATTTCCGCCCGCATTCCTCATCCGCCCCAGTGTGCGCACTGGGGCACCTTCCCCCCGGGGGAAGGCTTTGATGCTGCCTGCGAAACTAAAATTGAATAAACAAAAAACTCCACAGTTTCCTGAGAAACTGTGGAGTTTTTTACGTTATCCGAAGGTAAACCGTTCTGCCTCGGCGGAGGTATCCAGTTCTACAGTGTCGTAGTAGCTGTAGTAGACCTTCTGGCCCAGCTCCAGGCCGGAGACTACTTCCACATACTCGCCGTCGGTCAGGCCGGTTTCCACTTCCACGGGGGAGGCGGGATCACCTTCTTCGTTCAGGGCGGTATAGACGATGGTTCTGGCACCGTCCTGGTTCAGGGCGGCGGCGGGGATCAGGAGGATATCGGTCTTTTCCTCCAGGGGGATCACGGCGGAGGCGCTCATGCCAGAAAGCATATCTTCCACCATGTCCAGGGTCAGTTCCACGTTGAACTTACTGCTGCCGCCGCTATTGGAGCCAACGATGGCCACACCGGTGACCTCTGCGGGGAATTCCTGACCCTTCAGGGCTTCCACCTTGATGGTAGCCTTCTGGCCCGGCTGCACCTTGGCAATGTCGTGCTCATCGATGGAAATGGTCAGGGTAGCGCTGGTGTGGGGGGTCACGGTCAGCAGGGTGTTACCCTCCAGGTCGAACAGCCCCTCATCCTCCGGTGCCACGGCACCGTAATTGCCGAAACCGGAGAAACCGCCCAGCAGGGAGGAAATGTCAATGCTGGGCATGGAGAAGCCGCCCATGAGAGCGCCGATATCCACAGCCGCAGTCTGGTAAACGTAGACCTGGTTGGCAACCACCGAAACACCATCGGGGGTTTTGCCGTTGACGATCAGAATGATGTCACCGGGGCTGCAGGCTTCATTGGAGTTAACAAAGCCTGTGGTGTTCATCAGCTTCAGATCCGGTCTGGCGGTGATGGTGAATTTTCCGGTAAGATCCCGGGTAGCGGTGACATCCGTGGCACCGGCGTAGTATTTATACTCAATGGTGCCGCTGGAAGCACGGACAACCACACCGGCAGTGGCAGTGTAGGTCAGATTGTAGTGGGGACACTTTGCAGTGTGCTTATTGCTGTCGCAATTCAGATTCTCACTGCAGCGTCTGATGCAGTTGACCGTATGCTTTTCAGCGGGACAGTTGGAAGCAATATCTGCATTGGTGCAGGAACGGATACAGTCCGGCTTATGCTCACCGCTGGCATTACAGAAAGTTTTTACACCGTCTGCACTGACACAGGAGTTGATGCAGTTTTGTTTATGGTACTTAGTACCACTGCATTTTTTACTGCTGGTACCAATGTCGCAGCTGTAGATACAGTCACTGTAGTGCTTGCTTGCACTACAGTCACCCTCTGTTGCGGTTCTGATACAGTGGGTGATGCAGTCTTGTGTGTGGGATTCGTGAAGATATACGTTGACTTTACAGTCGGCATCCTTACAAAGGGAAGGACAATCCTTTTGTGAATCTTCTGTATGCAGATATCCTGCAAGAGGACAAGCATTATTGTTGGAGCACTGGGGTTGTTGCGAATCATCATTATTCTGGGGAGCAGGTGTTCCCGTGGGAGAATCGATCAGTTCACCGGCCAACAGCATTACCGTCCAGCCCTTTTCTCCCGTTTCGGAAACGGTATTGTTCAGAGGGGCGATGACCCAGCCATCGGGGACGGCGGACAGGAGATAGGCGCTGTCCTCGTCCACACCTTCCACCTCGCCGTCACAGGGGGCGGTGATGACACCGGCTTCGTACATCTGGAACAGCTTTTGCAGCAGCTCCTCGTATTCCCGGTGCTGGCTGGCGCGGCGGCGCAGCTCGCCTTCGTAGTCCCGGTCTTTCAGGGTAAACAGATTGTTTCCGTCGGAAACGGTCTGCTCTTCCTTGATGTTGACGGATTCAATGGTGCCGGTATAGGCGGTAGCCTTCCAGGCGTTGTGGATGTAGAGGGTGCTTTCTCCCAATGCTTCGCCATTCTGGGAGACGGTAACGGTCTGGCCTGCCTCGTAGCCCTCGTCCTCAATGGTGATGATGACCACGTTGTCCAGATTGCTTTCCACACGGCCGGTCACTTCTTCCCCGTCAGCCAGGGTTACGGTGACGTTTTCACCGGTGGTCAGAGGCAGCTTTTCTTCAAGTTTCACTGCCATGAGGCCGTCCAGAGACAGGATTGCCAGAGCGCCGTCCCGGAGCATTACATCCTGTACGGACTCTCCGGTCTGGGCAAAGACCTTCTTCACCCGGCCGCCGGCGGTGGCCTTGATGGAGGAGCCGATCTTTTCATCCCGGGCATCCTCCAGTTCCTCCCGGAGGTAATCCAGCGTTTCAGAAACTTCCGTGATGGCAGTCATGACGCTGACCTTGTCCACTGTGGCAAGGGGTGTGCCCTGGGTAACGAACTGGCCGTTTTTTACCAGAAATTCCTTGATCTTCACGCCGCTGGGCAGCTTCACCTCTTCCACTTCCGCTGCGGTGATGTTGCCGCCGCCATGGAGGGTGGCGGTGAGGGAGCCGCTGGTGACTTCCGCGGACAGAATACTGGCCACAGGGCCGTCGGCCTCAGCCTCCTGCCGGGCAAGCAGGGGCATGGCCGTCAGCAATGCCACCACCAGGGCCATAGAGATCCAGGTGATATACTTTTTGATGCGCTTTTTCTTTGCCTTGTCCATGGCCTTAACCTCCGTAATGCAAAGCGTCGATGGGCTTCATTTTTGCCGCCTTGTTGGCAGGATACAGGCCGAAGACCACGCCGATGATGAAGCAGAAGACAACCGCCAGTGCCACGATGCCGCCGTCCAGCACAAAGGAAATGCCGGTACTGGCAACCACGGTGGAGACGATCTGCAAAATGGCCCAGCTGAGGAAAATACCCAGGCCGCAGCCCATCATGCACAGCACCACCGCTTCCATCAGGAACTGGGTGAGGATCACGCCGCGGCTGGCACCGATGGCCTTGCGGATGCCGATCTCCCGGGTACGCTCGGTGACAGTGACCATCATGATGTTCATAATGCCGATGCCGCCGACGATGAGGGAGATGGCGGCAATGCCGCCCAGGAGGATAGACAGGACGTTGGTGATGTCATTCATGGCATCCTCCAGCATGGCGGAGGTGGACAGATTGAAAGCATCCTCGTCGTCGTGGAACCGCTCCATCAGGATCCGGTCCATGGCCTCCTCAGCCAGTTCTACGGTGCCGCCGGGGGCGGCGCTGATATAGAAGGAGGTGATGTCGTCAGTGACGGTGCCCACCAGACGCATCAGGGTTGTGGAGGGAATGTAAGCCTGCTTGGTGCCGGAGGTGAGCATGGCCATGAGGGAATCCTCATCCTCTTCCAGCACACCAACCACCTTGAATTCCACATTGTTCAGTGTCAGACTCTGGCCCACACAGTCGGTATAGCCCATGAGATCTTCGGCAGCAGCGTGGTTGAGGATGCAGACGTAGGCGTTGTTTTCCACATCCGCCATGGTCAGCCAGCGGCCCATTTCCAGCTGCAGGGCCTGGATGTCATAGTAGGCGGTGGTGGTGCCGTAGACGGTGACAGAGTCATATTCGTGGCTGTGCTTACCCACTACGGTGGCGGACTTATAAGGAGCCAGCTGGCCGATGTCCGGCTCGGTTTCCATCCACAGGTTCAGATCCTCCTGGGTGATGGGCTGGCCCTTGTCGTCATAGATGGAGGCGGTGACCATGGAGCTGCCCAGGGCAGACACCGCGTCGGTGACGGAGGCGGTGGCACCGTTGACCAGACTCACCAGAACCACCAGGGCCATAACGCCGATGATGATGCCCAGCATAGTCAGAACGGCACGCATTTTGTTGGCGCTGATGGAGCGCAGTGCCATAGTAAAGGATTGCATTACAGCGTCACCTCCGTGATCTGGCCGTCCAGAATGTGGATGGCCCGTTCTGCCTCTTTGGCGATGCCATTGTCATGGGTAATGAGGACGATGGTATTGCCGTTGCGGTGCAGGTCGTGGAAAATGTCGATGATCTCCCGGCTGGTCTTGGAGTCCAGAGCGCCGGTGGGCTCGTCCGCCAGGATCAGCTTGGGATTGGTGACGATGGCCCGGGCGATGGCCACACGCTGCTGCTGTCCGCCGGAAAGCTCCGTAGGCAGATGCTTGGCCCGCTGGTACAGGTTCACCTTTTCCAGAGCCTCCTTCACCCGCTTCTGCCGCTCAGCCCGGGGCACCTTCTGGTAGATCAGAGGCAGCTCCACGTTTTCCTCGGCGGTGAGCTTGGGGATCAGATTGAACTGCTGGAAAACAAAGCCGATCTTCTCGTTGCGGATCTTTGCCAGCTGGTTTTCAGAGTAGCTTTCAATGGGCAGGCCATCTAAAAGATACTGTCCCGCGTCAGCTACGTCCAGGCAGCCGATAATGTTCATCATGGTAGATTTGCCGGAGCCGGAGGGGCCGATGATGGAGACGAATTCATGGGGTTTGATATGTAAGGTGGCGTGGTCCAGAGCCCGGACCCGGTCATCGCCCACCTGATAGAATTTGCAAACGTCTGTCAGCTGGATCATAGCATCAACCTCTTCTTGCGCCGCCGGGCATGCCGCCCATACCGCCCATGCCGGCCATGGCCGCCATGGCAGCAAAGATGTTCTGAGGTGCCTCGGTGTAATAGATGACTTCCCCTTCGGTAAGGCCGGAGAGGATCTCCACTTCCTTGTCATTGCGCATACCCACGGTCACATCCCGCATACCGCCGTACTGCTTGGTCTCGGGGTCGTAGGAGGTATAGACATAGTAAGTGTCCCGGGTCTGATGCAGGGCATCTACGGGGATGATCAGGGCGTCTTCCACACCCTGGATCTTGATGTCCACATCGGCGGTCATGCCGGGGAGCATGCCGTAGGCCTTTTCCAGAGTTACCTGGGCGGAATACTGGGTAACACCGGTGGAAGTGTCAGCCACCTTGCTGATCTTGGTGACGGTGCCGGGGTAGATTTCTTCCTGGGAGACGGAGGAGACGGTGATCTCGGCTTCCTGCTCCTCCTGCAAGGACAGAATGTCCGTCTCATCGATGGAGATGGTGATGGTCATGGCCAGATCGGGATACAGGTTCACCAGATCCGTGCCGGTACCGTCGGAGGTGGAGGTGACGGCAGCCGCGGAGGGAGCGGCGGCAGCGCCGTAGCCGGCATAAACTGCGTACATGGAAGCGGCAGAGGAGGTAGTAGCGGTGGAAGCAGAGGAAGAAGCGGAAGCGCCGTCCTCGTCATAGAGCACCGCGGTGATCATGCCGTCCATAGGTGCCAGGACAGCGCCGCTGCGGTAGATGGTCAGCAGCTGCATCAGTTCCTCTTCCAGATCGGAGCGGTGCCGCAGGAGGGTATCATAGTTGGCGGAGAAGCTGGTGTTCTTCAGCTGGAACACGGAGGTATAGGGATCCACCCGGGTATTCTCCTTCTGATTCACACCGCTGATGGTACCGGCATAGCCGGTAATGGACAGGGGATTATGGATATAGAGCTTACCGGAGCCCACTTCCTTACCGTCCAGGGAAACGGTGACTTCTTCGTCATATTCCGGGCCGTTGTCGGTGACCAGCACGGTAGCCCGGCCGCCGGCGGCGGATTCCACGGTGCCGGTGATGCCGGAACCGTCGGGACGGGTGACGGTGACTTCATCGCCCTTGCTGAGCTTGTCGGTCTCCAGATCCACAGCCATGTAGCCATCCAGAGAAATCACAGCCAAAGCGCCGTTTTCTGCCATACACAGGGAGACATCCATGCCCTTTTCACCGAAGATCCGCTTGAGCCGTCCGGTGACACCGGCCCGGATGTAAGAGCTGACCTCGTCGCCCTTGGCGTCGGAAATCTGTTCGTCCAGATCATCCAGCTGCTCCTGAAGGCTCGACAGGGTGGTCATAACGGTGGCCATGTCCACGGTGGCGATGAGATCACCCTCGGAGACAGTATCACCGGCCTCTGCCACCAGCTCAGTGATTTCCACGCCGGCGGGAACGTCAATGGTTTCCACATCTTCTTCGGTGAGGATACCGCTGCCGGTGACGATGGTATGGATTGTGCCGGTGGATACGGTGTATTCCTGTACCTCCGCGGCGGCGGAAGCAAAACGGGCTTCCACATTTTTGCGCAGAAGGATCACCGCTGCCACCAGAATGACGGCGATGACCGCAATGAGGATCACCACGGTACGGATGATCTTGTTTCTGCGGCGCTTTTTGTCCTTGCTGAGCTTGTCGAATAATTCTTCGCCTCGCTGCATTTGTTCACTCATGGCTAAACGCTCCTTAAGAGTATAAAATTACAAAATATATTGTAATACAGGATTGGGAAAATGTATATAAATTTATTGTGAACAATTTATTTTTTCGCAGCAGGAGGTATACAGGGAATTATGGAATTTGGCAGGCGATGTAATCAATGCTGCTGTAGGGGAGGGTCTTGACCCTCCCGCAACCTATCCACTATGGAACAGTTGATATCATCGGAAGTGTAACATTTTCCACAGAATGATACCGCTCAAACATCGCAAGCTGCCGGGAGGGTCAAGACCCTCCCCTACAGTAACGCTATTTGTGAATTGCCCGCCAAACTGCAATGTAACTGGCAGCCGGAATCGGGCCATTGGCAGAAAAAAACACCCCGAAACGGAACGTTTCGGGGTGTGGTGCATGAAATTAGTCAGCGACGTAGGGCAGCAGAGCGATCTGACGGGCGCGCTTGATGGCGGTGGTCAGGTCACGCTGGTGAGCGGCGCAGGTACCGGTGGTACGGCGGGGCAGAATCTTGCCGCGCTCGGACAGGTAACGGCGGAGCTTAGCGGTGTCCTTGTAATCGATGCTGGTCATCTTGTCCACGCAGAAAGCACAAACCTTCTTGCGCTTACGGGGACGCATACGCTGTTCGTTAGCCATGGGATTTCCCTCCTTGTAAGTTTAGTCAAAAAGTTCAACAGGAACGAGCCGTTCCTTAGAAGGGCAGCTGGGAGTCGTCGTCCTCCAGCATCGCGAAGTCGGATGCGGGAGCGCTTGCGGGGGCTGCGTAGCCGCCGAAAGCGGGCGCGGGAGCAGGGGCACCGTAATTGTTACCGCCATAAGCATTACCGCCGTAGCTGTTGCCGCCGCCGTAATTGTTATTGCCGTAAGAATTACCGCCATAGGTGTTGCCACCGTAGGCATTGCCGCCGTCATTATCGCGCTTGCTGTCGCCGAAGTAGACATTGTCTGCCACGACTTCTGCAGTGCGGCGCTTGTTGCCGTCCTTGTCAGTCCAGCTGCGGATCTGCAGCCGGCCGGAAACCACGATCATGCGGCCCTTGGTGAAATACTTGGAGACGAATTCTCCAGTCTGACGCCAGGCGACGCAGTCGATGAAATCGGTTTCCTTTTCGCCGTTCTCGTTTTTGCCGAAATCACGCTCGACAGCAACGGAGAAACTGGCAACGGCAGTGCCGGTGCCGGTACGGCGAAGCTCGGGGTCACGGGTCAGGCGACCCATGATGACGATGTGGTTGAGCATATTACTCCTCCACTGCAGTGGTCAGGCAGCGCATAACGCCTTCGGTGATCTTCATCACACGCTCCAGCTCTGCGGGGAACTCGGGCTTGGTTTCCATGTTCATCAGAACGTAGTAGCCCTCATGCAGGTCGTTGATTTCGTAGGCCAGGCGACGCTTGCCCCACTCGTCAATAGCCAGCAGAGTACCCTCCGCCTCCACCATTGCCTTGAACTTTTCGACCAGTGCTGCGATGCCCTCCTCGCCCAGGGTGGGGTCGATGATGTAGAGCACCTCATACTTACCGGTGATCTTAGCCATGTTGATTGCACCTCCTTATGGTCTGAATGGCCCGCGCTCTGAGGCGCGAGCAAAGAGTTGTCTGCATTCGCAGACCAGATTATTTTATTACCAAATACCAAAAATGTCAAGGGCTATTTGTGGAAAATATAGATTTTTTTCGTATAAAAAAGCCTTCCCCTCCAGGGAAGGTGGCCGACAAAAGGGAGGCCGGATGAGGGTCGCCCCGAAGGGGCGCTTTATGGCCGTGACGGAATTTGCCAATTGTCGTTTCGCGACACCCTCATCCGTCACGGCTTACGCCCTGCCACCTTCCCCGGAGGGGAAGGCTTTTATTTCATGAATTTATCAATAGCCTGGCACAGGTCATCAATGGCTTCGGTATCTCCGGCGGTGACGGCATCCACCATGCAGTGGCGCATATGGTCTTTTAAGATCACTTTACCGGTATTGTCCAGAGCAGAGCGGACAGCGGCCAGCTGGATGAGCACCTCGGAGCAGTCATAGCCCTCTTCCACCATCCGTTTGACTTTCTCCAGATGGCCGATAGCCCGGGCCAGCCGGTTGACCACGGCTTTCTGATTTTCATGAACATGCCCGTGTTCATGGGCCAATCCGTGGGCATGGGCGTGGGCATGGATGGGATCGTGCATAGCCAATCTACCTCCTTTGTGAATGTAGGGCGGGGTCATGACCCCGCCGGGCACTTTCGCAATTGAGCAGTATCGATCTTACCACTCAGTGATCGATACTGCCCGGTGGGGGCATGCCCCACCCTACAGTGATGTTTACATAGTTTGTTACATTATACCGAATCCAAACCCTCTGTGCAAGCCCTGTGGGGGGTTCTTTCTCCAAAATAAAGGATTTGACAGAAAGACACTCTATCGATATAATATTATTAAAATAAATCTGCAAGGAGGATTTTCTATGCACGAGCATCATCATCACGAACATCACCATCATGATCATGAACATGAGCATCATCACCATCACGACCATGGCTGTGACGGTGTCTGCCAGGGCTGTGCCAGTCAGTGCGAGCACTCCCCTATGGACGAGCTGAAGGCTTTGATGAAGTACATGGTGGGTCACAATGCTGCCCACACCAAGGAGCTGGCTGATCTGGCCCAGAAGCTGGCTGCCAGCGGCAACACCGCCGCCGCCGAACAGGTTCTGGCTGCCGTTGCCGATTATGATAAGGGCAATATGAGAATGTCCCTGATTCTGGCCAGCCTGGAAGAATAATATCAGTTGACAGTTAATAGTGTACAGTTGACAGTTAGAATGTATTCTTCAGAGGGATGATCCTAACTGTCAACTGTCAACTGTAAAGTGTCAACTCCAAAAACTGGAGGTTTTACTATGTGCTTATCTACTGTTTATAAAAACACCCTGACTCCCGAGACGGTCATGATGCGCAATGTTATGCGCATTGAGTGTAAGGATGGCTGCGTCATCCTTACCGATCTGATGGAGCGCCAGATGTGCATCGAGGGCACTCTGGAAATGGCCAACCTGGTGGACGGCGTTGCTGTTGTGAAGGAAGCGGCAGTTTGATTTATGATATGGAACGGGAGGGGCACGGCCCCTCCTTGTTTTTTTCTGCCGGAGCGGTAAATTGGAATTTATCTAACAAATCCTCTAAAACCACTTAAAAACAGCAGTATATGGTGGTTTTTCGCTTGTTTTGCTTCTTGCCTTATGTAGTTTCCCTTGATTCTTCCCTTATGAGGAAAAACAAGGGAAACTTTTTTATGCTCAGCTTACTACTTGGTCGAGCATCCGGGCGGAAGATCGCTTCGTTTCCCGGTTTGCGTGGGCATAGATATTCATAGTAGTTCCTACATCAGAGTGGCCCAGAAGCTCCTGCACATCCTTCGGTGCTGCGCCATTGGTCAGCAGATTGGTGGTAAAGGTATGTCTGAGCAGATGGAAATGGAACTCTCCAAGATCAGGCATTACCTTCCTTGCCCTGCGGCAAACGCTGCTCACCGTTGCGGGGGATTCAAAGGCTCCGTCCGGTCTTACACAGACCATAGACAGTTCCTTATACCCCTCCGGTACTTCCTCGGTTCTCGGCAGGCTGTACACCTCGTAGTAGACCCGGTTCTTTTCCCTTACTTCCTTGTAGTAGTTAAGGGAATACAGTGGGCCGTACTTCAAGCTGTTTTTGCTCTGTTCCGTCTTCGCCTTTCGCAGAAGTGCCGCCAGAGTGTCGCAGAAGTCCACGGTACGGATTTTCTTCCGCTTTGTGGTGCCAATCTCCGTCTTGTGCCGCTTGCCGTTGTAGCGCATACTGCGCCGCACGGTCAAACACTGGTTGTCCAGGTCGATGTCCTGCCAAGTTAGTGCGCAGGCTTCCCCAATCCGAAGTCCGGTGTAGTAGGCGATTTGGATGGGCAGCAGTGCCGGATTCTCTTTCTGCTTCAGATAGTCCGTCAGCTTGATGTACTGCTCATAGGTGATCACATTGGAAGCTGCTTCCTCGTCATCATCTTCCGCAAAGAGGTCGGATTCCTCTGTCTGCCACCGCCATACCACATACTCCATGGGATTGAAGCTCAGCAGCTTCTTCGGGAACACCGCAAATTTGAATGCCCTTTGAAGCACCGCCGCAAACTGCCGCAGATAACCCTTGCTTAAAGACTGAGTCGGTGTTCCATCCGGGGATTTACCACCGAAGCAGAGATAATCCACATAGGCTTGCAGATGTTCCATCGTGATGGATTTCAGCCTCCGGTTAGCGATAGGATGTTTCTTGATGCGCTCCGCTGTACTGTGATATAGCATCACGGTGCCGTTGCTGAGGTTGCTGGGCTTCAAACTTTCTTCCACCCATATATCCAGCAATTCGCCTACCGTCATGTTATCAGATTTGGCTACGAACTTTTTGGAATCGTAGTCCTCCATCGCTTTGCGGAGCATTGCTTCCGTTTCGCTCTTGCTTTCGGTGCCGGGGAACTCTTTTTGAACCCTGTTGCCGCTTTCATCTTCGATGTAGAAGCGGTAGTACCACTTCTTGCCCTTTTTTCTTACAGATCCTTTTGCCATAGATAATACTTGGTCTCCTTTCTTATCCGTGGCAATCGGAACTTATGACTATGTTGTGCTTGAAATAATGTTACTGGTCGATTGTATTTTTACAATCGGCCTTTTTGCATTTTACAATGCTCTTATTTAGCTGTCAAAGTGCCACGGTTAGTCGTTGTTTCCATTCAGTCGATCACGGGCATCCATAGGGAGCTTGTACAAGTCGCTTGTAATCCTGCCACCCTTGCCGTAATCGTAGATATGTAACAGTCCGTCCATGTAGCGCTTCATATCCTCGATGATGGGATTCATTTCCTGTTGGTAGACCCGTTCCACAATGGCACCGGATTCGATGGCATACCGCATGAGAGATTCTTTCAGTCCTTCATCGGTAGCTACCTGATCCGCTTTTTCCATAGCTTTTGCAAAATGTGCCGCATATACGGAGTACAGGTCAATGATGTTGCACAGGTGGCCTGCCAGGAACTGCTGATAGGCTTCGGAGCCAATCACGCTGTCCATCTCTTTCAGAAAACTTTCGAGATGTTCATCGAGCTTCATTTTGCTTTTGGTGTAACCGTCGTATTCCTTATCTTCGGAAAGTCCGGTCAGAATAACTCGGCTCATGTGGCACAAACTCCTGCCCCTCTTCACCAACATCGTAAGTATGTACTACCGAATCTTCCCAAATCTCCTGTACTGTCTGGAAGAACTTGCTACGATATGCATCCACACTCATAGTAACGGCCAAACTTACGCCAAGAACACAAAGCAACACAACCGCAACTCTTGCCATAAACTTGCCAAAGCCGGCCACCCACTTGTGTTCTTCTTTCCACATCAAACGCTTCATTCGTCTTTCAAACTTCTTAGAAAGCACAATATCTTCGTCCGCAATTTCCGCTTCCAAAGCATCCAAATCCATCTCATCCGCTATGGGCATATATTGATAAAGT
>JAGBAI010000135.1 GCA_017939025.1 Oscillospiraceae bacterium | reverse complement strand
CACCCGTTGCGATATTATAGTAAAACACGAAGGGCAGACCCAGCATATAGATATCCAGATACAGCTTACTGTCCGCCATGACATTCTCCGGCGTGTTGATGAGATGCAGAAGCTCATAAGAAAGCAGGAAACCGCCTGCCATTAACACTGCGCAAAGGATACCGCCTGCGATCAATGTGGTGTACACCGCGGTCTTCAGATCCCGGAACCGCTTTGCTCCGAACAGCTGACCCACAATGACGGAGCAGCCTACATTGGTACCAAATGCAAAAGCAATGAAGATCAGCGTGATCTCATAGCTGTTGCCCACAGCCGCCAGTGCGTCCTCGCCAATGAATTTGCCTGCTACCAGACTATCCGCGATGTTGTAAAGCTGCTGGAAAATGATGCTGCCAAACAGAGGCAGGCAGAATTTCCACAGAACGCTACTGGGTTTTCCGATAGTCAAATCCTTATTCATGAAGCACCTTCTTTCTTTTTCCGCAGTATTATACACCTTGACAGTATCCTTTGTAAAATGTATAGTTGAGATAGCATCTATGTTGTTATGATATAGTTGGAGGTGGTACCATGCATATCAATCTGGATTCCTACCGGGTGTTTTACTATGTGGCCCAGTACCGCAGCTTCACTAAGGCGGCGGAGATGCTCTTCAGCAATCAGCCCAATGTGACCCGGACTATCAAGAATCTGGAACAGGCGCTGGACTGTACGCTTTTTACCCGTACCAGCCGCAGTGTTCAGCTGACTCCAGAGGGGGAAGCACTTTTCTCCCACGTTGCCCCAGCCATGCAGCAGATCAAGGATGGAGAGGAAACCGTGTTGCTTCACAGCAAGCTGAAGGGCGGCACCATCAGCATCGGCGTCAGTGAGATTGCGTTGCATCAGGTACTTCTGCCTGTTCTGGAAAGATTTCGTCAGGAATATCCGGGCATCCGTCTGCGGGTCTTCAACTCCAACACCCAACAGGCGGTTTCCGCACTAAAAAACCGGCTCGTTGATTTCTCTCTTGTGACACCTCCCATTGAGGGTTCCGATATATTCCTGCGGAGGGATGTAGCAGCATTTCAGGAGGTTCCTGTCTGCGGAAAAGCTTATCAGTATCTCGCAGACCAGCCCCTAACGTGGGAGCATTTGGATTCTCTTCCGATCATCAGCCTGTGCAAAGGCACCTCTACCCATCAGCTTTACTCGGACTGGTTCCGGGCCCATGGTTTGACTTTCTCCCCGGACATCGAAGCCGCCACCGCCGATCAAATCCTCCCTATGGTTCGAGCAAACTTAGGAATCGGTTTTATCCCGGAGCAGACCGCAAAGGAGGCTGCCGGAGATGGTAGCATTACAATTTTACAGCCGCAGGAACAGCCTCCGGAGCGAACCATTTCCCTACTGAAACGAAAGGATATGCCGCTGAGTATCGCAGCAGCAGAGCTTGAAAGGATGATAGACCATGACAAATGAACAAATTATTCAATATGCCGTCGAAGAAGGATTCGCCGCCGCTGAGATCGTAGACACCCGCGAGATTGTTTTCGACCCTTCCTTCCGTCCTTACTGTGAGGAAAACCTCTGCGGCCAGTATGGAGCCAACTATTCCTGCCCTCCGGACTGTGGAAGCCCGGAAGCCATGAAACAGCGGATTCTCGCCCATAAGAAAGCACTGGTGCTGCAAACCATTTGGGAGATTTCCGACTATTCCGATATGACGCTTATTAAGCCTGCCAAGGCATCCCACAACGCGTCAGAAATTCGTCTGGCAAAAAGGCTTCGGGCAGAAGGCTGCGATGGTTTTATTGTGGGAGCCAGCGGCTGTGCCCTGTGTTCTCCCTGCAAGCAGACATTGGGACAGCCTTGTAGCTTCCCGGAGTATCAGTATTCCTGTATGTCTGCCTATTGTATCT
>JAGBAI010000134.1 GCA_017939025.1 Oscillospiraceae bacterium | reverse complement strand
AGAACTATAAGCTATTTCTACCGATGGAACGCGGAGTGCGGTGAAAGCCGCACGCTCCGTGTGAAGTGGGGGAAAATCCAGAGGGGAATGTATGTGGCTAACGCCACATACATCGACCAAAGGATTACCTATCACTATACAGTTTCGGTATCGATCTGACCAAGCTGTTCTCCGACACCGATGCAGAAACTGCTGAAGAAACCGGTATGTACGACCATGTGAAATTCATGATCTACAATGCCACCGATAAGTATTGGGTCACTGCCAAGCTGAATGAATCTGAGGGTGTTTACTATGTCACCGGCCATGTTGCAGACGAAGCTGACGGCACCATCTTCAGCCCCGTCACCATGGGCAATGCTTTCGGTCACATCATGCTGAAGGGCTGCGAAGATGACGAGTATGTGATCACCGAAATCGAGACTGCCAACGGCTACACTCTGCTGAATGAGGACATTCATGTGACCATCACTGCATCCGACGATGCTTCCCGTCCCTGTGACATCTACTCTGAGGATGTTCTGGGTGTTCTGCAGAACGATCCCCGCTATGCCTACAACGGCGGTCTGGATCTGACTCTGGCCAACATTCCCCAGACCCAGCTGGCCCACAACTATATGACCGCTACCGCTGTGGTTGACACCAATGCTGTGACCATGCTTGTGGACGAGGGCTCTGCCAACGCAGAAGCACCTCTGACCGTTATCAACACTTCCGGTTTCGACCTGCCCCAGACCGGTGACAATGGCACCTGGATGTTCACTGTGGGCGGCATCATGCTGATGGCTGGCGCTGCTTTCATCATCTTCATCGTCTGCCGTAAGAAGTCCAAGCAGTAATCCACTCTGAACCCCGGAGGGAAATCCCTCCGGGGATTTCCCATCCAAGGAGGAGTTATGAAAAAGAAAGTTCTGATCATTTCCCTTGCTGCGCTGCTGTTTCTGTTGGCTCTGGGATTGACCCTCTATCCTCTCATTGCTAACCGCTATAACCAACGGCACCAGTCGGAAATTCACACCGCATACCAGGAACAGGTGGCCCAAGCCGACAAAACAGAAATTATCGCCGCCAGAGAGAAAGCCATTGCTTATAACGAAACGTTAGTATCCGGAGTGCAGGCAGAGGATGCTTTCAGCAATGAAGCGCTTACCGGAGCTTCTGAAAACTATGGAACCCTTTTGAACCTCACCGGAAACGGCATCATGGGCTATGTGGAGATTCCCAATATTGCCGTGACCCTGCCCATCTACCATGGCACCGATGCAGATACTCTTGAAATTGGCATCGGGCATCTGCTTGGCACATCCCTTCCCGTGGGCGGTGAAAGCACCCACACGGTTCTGACAGCCCATTCCGGCATGGCAAACCAGAAGATGTTCTCTGACCTGGATCTTGTGAAAGAGGGGGATGTATTCTATCTGGAAATTCTGGACGAGATCCTGACCTATCAGGTGGATGCCATCAACGTTGTGCTGCCCCACGATACCACCCATCTGGGTATTACCACCGGAGAAGATTACTGCACCCTGGTTACCTGCACCCCCTTCGGCGTGAACACCCACCGGCTTCTGGTTCGTGGCACCCGGATTCCCTATGAGGAAGCAGAACAGATCACAGCAGAAATCACTGTGGAGGAAGCTGCTGGCTCTACCTGGGAAGAAAAGTATGTAAACGGCATTCTCACCGGCTTCACCATTGTCTGCCTGATTGCCATTCTGGGCGGTGTCATCTGGTTCTCCCGGAGGCGGTAAGATGTTCAGAAAGGTCATCTTTGTGCTGATGATGTGTGTATT
>JAGBAI010000133.1 GCA_017939025.1 Oscillospiraceae bacterium | reverse complement strand
TTTTGGTATGAGAAACTTCAATAATTTCAGAAAGAGAATCCTCTTCTGTAATACATAAAAATCGTGCCGGAGCTGCCGCTCCGACACGATCCTTAGATGTTTCATTTTGGCTCTACCCCAACTATTGACATAGAACCTAAACTTTCTTTTTCTCTTTCCTCTTTGTGGGGATCAACAGGATCACAACAGCCAGGCCAATCATCACCGCCGGAAAAATCATCCAGGTATTTCCCTTCTCCTCCACCTCCACCACCGGCTCTGCGGTAGGCAGAGTCGTGGTTTCCATGGTTTCCCGCTGCGTGTACATGGCTGGTACCGCGCTGCCGTCGAAGGGAGTATTGGTCAGCACAGAAATACCAATGGCCTGGGAATAGAGGGTACCGGTATTGTTTTCCGTAGAATTGGCCGCATTTCCCACCACACGGATGATGTCACCATGATAATAGGAAGTATAGTTGGACATGGTGGTGAACATGCTGACTCCCCAGGGAATGTGATAATCACTGCTGACGATGGCAACAGAATCCACCTGGGGTACATTGGATCGCAGAAGTGCAAATACATTCTGCGCATTTTCATGGGTACTTAAGGAGCGTTCCTCCACCAGAATCCGCCCGGGATCCACGCCCTTATCCATAAGCCATCGGGACATCTGCCCGCCTTCTGTGTCATTTGTACCGCTGGCAGTGGGGCCGCCTGTAACGCAGATAAACGCATTGGGATATTTCAATGCAGAAGCCAGCGCCACCACCAGCCGGTCCACCAATTCTTCCTTCATAGAGCCGTCAGCGCGCAATCCGTAGCCCAGCACCACAATACACAGGGAATCATCCTGGGGCAGGCCATCGGGCAGAACATCCCGGTAAACGGGCATTTCTTCATTACTCCAACGCCAGTCCTCCATGATCCCCCGCCACAGAGTCCCCTGGCCGGGATCAACCGATTCTATGTAACCAAGCAGCGTCTCTATTTCCGTTTCTGCCGCTGCCTGATAATGCAGATAATACTGGATCATCCGCTGAATATAGGGAGTCGCATCCTCCTGGGCCCCGGCTGACAGTGGGATAACCGCGCACAGGCACAGAGCCAGCAGAAAACAAACCACCTGCTTTGCAATCTTCATCTGTTTTCCTCCAAGAAAAATATAAAAAGCGGCCAATTTGGCCGCTTTATGTTAACCTTTTGTCAGAGTACGGTGACCTTTGATTCCAATTGTTTGGTGTTGGTATCTGGCCATACGTTTTCCTCCTCAGCAATGTTACTAAAATTATAGCACATCTTTTGTGAAATGTATAGTCCCAAATACGTCAAAATTGTCCATAGAAAGCCATTTTCTGTCTGACCGGCTGCACCTTCAAAGGCAAACCTGCGCAATTTTTCTGTGTTACAGTTCTACCGCCATCACAACATTTTCCAAAGACCGTATACTTTCCAGGATCTGCTCCGGGCGGCAGCGCTTGTGCAGCCGCAGGAAGAAAATTGCACTGGCATTGTGTTTTTCATTTTTCACTGCATTGGTGATTTCCATATTCAGAACCCGGATCCTTTTTTCCCGGAACCGGCGCAACAGCTGTTCCACACCATCAATATCCGTATATTCCACATAAATCTTGATTTCAGATGTGGTTTGCAGCAGCTGGTATTCCATTTTTGAAAATAGCAGCTCTGCCGTCAGGATCAGAATCGTTGTCAGCACCGCACCTTCATAAAATCCACATCCCAGGGCCAGGCCTACCAGTGCCGCCACCCACAAGCCGGCAGCCGTAGTCAGCCCCCGAACCCGTCTGTGCTTGGTGACAATGATAGTGCCTGCACCAATAAAACCAATTCCGGCAATGACCTGGGCCCCGAGCCGGGAAGGATCTGTGGGATACCCAGCATAATATGTCAGATATTGTCCCGTCATGGTTGTCATGGCGGCACCCATACAGATCAGAATATGGGTACGAAACCCTGCCGGGCGCCGTTTCATTTCCCGCTCGATACCGATAATCCCGCCGCAGAGGATCGCCAGCAATATCCGCAGCAGGGTGGATTCCACCGTCAGCAGCCGCAAAGCATCCCATTGTGACAACACAGGTCCCCCCTTACAATTCTTCGATCAGATACACACAATCCAGTTCAGAAAGCTTCAGCAGCAACTCTGTATGAGCCTGTCTTTCCTTCAGCCTTATGCTGAAAAAGGCACCGGAGCGGCTGTTTTCCCAGCTGTTATGCTGGTCAATTTCAATCTCATAGATCCGCGCCTCCTGTTCCTTAAAGCAGGCAATGATTCTGCCTACATCCGCCAGTGTCTCAAATTCCATATACAGATTGATATTTCTTGCCTTTACCAATAAAAAAGCTTCCACCGCCGGAAGGAGCCGCACCACCAGTATCATCGCCAGCAGTGCGATGACTACACACTCATAAAAACCCGCACCTACGGCCAATCCCATACAGGCAGAGGCCCACAGGCCGGCAGCAGTCGTCAGACCCTTTACCTCCTGCCGCCCTGTGAGAATAATGGTACCTGCCGCAAGAAAACCGATGCCGTTGATCACTTGGGCACCAAACCGCGCCGCATCCAACCGTAATTCTGGCAGCGCCGCCGTTGCCGCATAAACCGTATCTGCCATTACCACCTGATACTGCCCCATCAGCATGCTGAGGGCTGCACCTGCGCACACCAGCATATGGGTTCGGAAACCTGCTGCCCGATGCTTCCGCCCCCGTTCCAGGCCCACAATGCCGCCGGCGATCATGGCCAGAATCAGGCGAAAGGCAACCGAAGCACAGTTCCATTCCCGCATAGGGTCAAATACAGCCATCATAGGTTACATCCTTATCCAGCGGGTAAATAGGCCGGTTGCATCTGCGGATCAGTTTCTCCTGTGGGCTGAGAATACAGATTCCGGGATAAGTAAGCAGAACAATCTTTTCCGCCATTTTCTCATAAGCACCACGGAAATGTACCGCAGATTTCAGTACGATCCGCCGTTCCTTCCGTGGATCGATGCCATGAAGGTGCATCAGCGCAAAATCATAAGGCTGTGTAGGGTTCCTGACCAAAATCACCCGGATGCCGTTAATCTCAATAAGAGCAGTCCCCAGAAGATCCATTTGCAGGCCCGGATTCATGGGGCCCAGATTTCGGTACTTTCCGTCTGTCAGCTTCAACACCCGGGCCTGGCAGGCCAACGGCTGGGTATGGCTGAACTTACCCCCAAGCTCCAGAGACACAAGATTCCCCTCCCCTGCCTTTTCACAGCGTTCCACACATCCCGGGTCGTAGATCAGTGCCACCACCGCATCCTTGCAGCCGATTTCCAGAAGCTTCCGCAGAACTCGGGTATCATCCCCATATCCACCGCCTCCAGGGTTATCCGGGCCATCCGAAATCACCAGCAGTCCCTTTCCATTCCGGCTAAGGATCTGCTCCAGTTCTTCCAGATCGTAATATTGGGATGCAAATTGTGCCCGCTGCTGCCAAAGCTGCAGCGCCACCGCATCTGCAATGGCCTTTGCCTTCTCAAGATCATTGGCTACCACCTGTACCGCTGCACCGGCCTGCCGGATATCTGCACTGATAAAGCCGTGGGTAATGGATACGTTAAAAACTCCCGGCTGTTCTTCATAATGCTCGATCAGCGTCCGCACCGGCTTCATCGCTTCTGTTTCCGATCCAACCAAGGGCATCAGCAAAGGCAGCTTTTTCACTGCCATCACCGGATGACACTCATTGCGTACAGCCCTTGCCAGCAAGTGTGCGGTCTGCAAGCCCCGTTCATATTTATCCGTATGGGGATAGCGGTCATAGGGGATCATCACATCGATATTTCGGATCATTTTTTCCGTCACATTGGCATGCAGATCCAGCGTCGCATAAACCGGAACCTCCGGTCCCACTACAGCCCGAATCGCCTCAGCCAGATCTCCTTCTCCATCCTCACTGTCCTGGGTCACCATTGCCCCATGAAGGCTTAATAAGACGCCATCTACCTGCGGCGCACCGGACAGAGCCGTGCACAGCATCTTCCTTACCTGCCCGGCAACCTCCGATGCCACAGGGCCGGAAGGCGTGGCCTCTGCTGCCAGAACAGGGATCAGCGCAATATCCCGGTATTCCGCTAGGCCATCGATAAAGCCGCCAAATTCCGTTCTGACGCCCCGGAACCTGTCCAGGACCGCATCCCCGAGTTTCCAGCAGCGTTTTTGAAACCAGTCCAGATCCGAAATATGGCTGGAATAGGTATTGCTTTCATGGAGAAAGGAAGCCGCGTATATGTACTTCATGAAGTTCACCCCTTTCGGGCATCAAAGAAAATGGGATTTGTCCAGGCAGCGCGCCCGGCATGATCGATACATTCTATGCGGATGTAGTGCTCCCCACCTTTCAGTGTGTAAGTACCTTCTGTCAGAGTCCCTCCTTCCGGAGCAAACTGCGACTGCCCCCGGGGCGGATAGCTGACAAAATGGATCTCCCGGCAGGAAGAGCAGGTTACATATACCCGGTCGCCATCCAGGCCAAAATCCAGGATTTCCGGTCCGGAGGAGGCATAGAACTGTCCGGAAAAGAGCGCTTCCAGAATAGAAGCATTGTTTTTCTCCTTTGCTTTTACCATGACCCAGCCGCCGAAGGCATCGTGCTTCCTGTGGGTATCATCCGAGGCCGTTCCGTAGACCTTATGCCCCCGGCGCAGCAACATATCCCAGTAGACTTCACCGTGACCGGCATGGCAAAGGTTTTCACATCCGTTGTTGAAAACCTCGATGGCATGGAAATTTACCAGTGCAGCCACCTCTTCCGGCTCCATTCGGGACCAGATGGGGTGAGCCAGGGCAACGAATTGCCCATCATCCGCCATCAGATCGATCAGCTGCTGATCTGTCAGCTCTTCCGGAGGATATTTTCGGCAATCGTAGCCGGTTTTCGTCTGATCTGCCCGGCCAGTGCCCACCACATGAATGCACTTTGTCCGGGAGTAAGCCAGATCATGCTCCACGCCGGTCAGCATCAGAAGCCCTTCGCCTTCCAGCTCCGGGTGGGGTACAAATACATTATGATCCGTCATGGAAATAAAGTCGTAGTCCCGGGCTGCATAATCGGCTGCCATTTCCTCCGGTGTGTAAACGCCGTCAGAAACCGTAGTGTGACTGTGCAGATTGCCCTTCAGCCACTGGCCTTCCGCGACAAAATAAGAACGTCTCACGCAATAACCGTCCTTTCTGTTAAGCGCTGCACGAAAATACGTGCAGCGCTTGATGTTTTTTATCCAAACAGCCGGATAGTGCCATCAGTCCCATATTCAATGGGACAGTCTTCCGCAAAACAGCTGTCCAGATAGGCAATATATTCTTCCTGGGTAAACGGTGCCTGGAAACCGGAAATGATCTTTCTGGCTTTCCGCGCATCTTCTTTCAGAAGGGCATCCAGCAGCAAGATCTCTGCCTTGGCAGAATTGACGCAGGCTTTTTCCGGATCCGCAATCTGATAATCCGCACCATGGCCCTTGCCCACCGCACCGGTTGCATAAGGCTGGATCGTCGGCATCACAGCGCACATATCACCCATATCCGTACTGCCGGTAGACCAGTTTCCCCGGTCAATATTGACCTTTTCCGGCCCAGAAATGACCTCGGCGCATTCCTTAAAGACTTCCAGGAAGGATGGTTCGTTGAGCAGCGGCGTGTAACCTGGCTGATTGTGAATCTCGATCTGTGCTCCCAGCGAAACAGCTGCACCCACCAGAGCACGATCCACCTTTTTCGCCACAGAGCGGATAGTCTCCACCTGCGCACCTCGGACCGCTAATTCCAGATGGACTTCATCGGGGATCACATTGGCAGCAGCGCCGCCATGGGTGATGATACCGTGAACACGGATTTTCTGATCCTCCCGGAAGGTTTCCCGGAGAGAATTAACCGCCTGCAAACCAAGGGTCGCTGCATAAAGGGCATTGACACCATCCTCCGGTGCGCTGGCGGCATGGGCCGCGACGCCCCGGTAGATGACCTCCTTGCGGACAAAGCCATTGGAGCCTCTTCTGGAGAAGAAATCCTTATCCTTTAAATCCCGGGTGTGGATCAGTACCGCCATATCCACGTCCTTCATGAAACCCCTTGCCATAAATTCTGCTTTGCCGCTTAAAAACCGGATAATCCCCTGTTTGCGCAGACCGTTCCGGAATTCCAGCTGCACCATTTCCTCTGCCGGTACCGCCATAAGGCGGATGGAACCGGACAACCCCTCCAAAGCCCCCGGCTCCGCCAAAGCAGCCGCCACACCCAGCAGACCAGCCGACTGGGCATTGTGTCCGCAGGCATGGGCAATGCCATCCACAGCATCCGGGTGATTGGGGCATCCCAGTGCGTCCATTTCACCCATAACCAAGACCCGGGGGCCAGGCCTTCCGGTATCGATATCTGTATAGAAGCCGGGAATAGTTCCTGCTTCTGTCAGCGTATATCCCAGTTCCCGGAACTTTTCAGCCAGATAGGCACAGGTCTTCCATTCCCGGAAGCCCGGTTCCGGATTGTGGAAAATATGGCGTTCCGCATCAAAAATCAGCTGTCGGTGTTTTTCCACACAACCAAGCAAAAACGCCTGTCTTTCTGTCATGGCTTATTCCTCCACCAAGTGGCAGGCTACGAAATGGCCAGGAGAAACCTCCCGCAGCTCAGGGCACTTACCGGTGCACTTTTCGCAGGCATACATGCAGCGCTTGGCAAAGCGGCATTCATCCGGCGGCTCGATGGGAGACGTAATTTCGCCCTTCAGCAGGATCCGCTGTTTCTTGGCGCCCACTTCCGGAATGGGAATGGCGGAAAGCAGCGCTTTCGTATAAGGATGCAGAGGATTTGCAAACATCTCCTCCGCCGAAGCCTTCTCCACCAGCTGGCCCAGATACATGACCGCGATGTCGTCAGAGAAATGATTGACAACACTCAAATCGTGGGTTATGAACACATAGGTCAGTCCCATTTCCTTCTGGAGCTTTTTCAGCAGATTCAGGATCTGAGCCTGGATAGAAACGTCCAGAGCAGAAACCGGCTCATCACAAACAATGAACTTCGGTTCCACTGCCAGAGCCCGGGCAATACCCACACGCTGGCGGCGGCCGCCATCCAGCTCGTGGGGGTAGGCATCCATAAGACGCTCGGCAATGCCCACAGTATCCATCAGCTCTTTGACACGTTTTTCAATATCTGCCTTGTTCTTCAGCAGCTTGTTGGCAATAATGGGTTCCGCAATGATCTGGCTGACAGTCTTTCTGGGATCCAGAGAGGAAAAAGGATCCTGGAATACGATCTGCATTTCCTTACGCATTTTGCGCATCTCGCTTTTGGACAGAACGCTGACATCCACACCATCAAAGACTACCTGCCCGGCAGTAGGCTCGATCAGCCGCAGGATGCACCGGCCCGTAGTCGATTTACCGCAGCCGGATTCACCGACGATCCCCAGCGTCTTCCCCCGTTCTATGGAGAAAGATACATCATCCACCGCATGAAGCATACCGGAGGGGGTCTTAAAATACTTTTTCAGACCACGAACTTCCAAAATATTATCAGCCATGGCGCATTCCCCTTTCAATGTGGAATCCCGGTGTGTCATAGGCAGTACACAGCACACTGTGCCCCTCCCCAAAGACATGCAGGCTGGGACTCTTTTCTTCGCAGGCAGCCGTTGCATAAGGACACCGGGGCGCAAAGGCACAGCCCCTGGGCAGATTGGAAGGATCAGGCATCAGACCGGGAATAGGCTTCAGCTCTGCCTGACGGTTGTTGATATTGGGCAAAGAGTTAAACAGGCCCTCCGTGTAAGGATGCCTGGTGTTGTTGAACACCTCTTCCAGGGTACCCTGTTCGATGATTTTACCGGCATACATAACGGCCACTTCGTCACAGATCTCCGCCACGATGCCCAGATCATGGGTGATCATGATCATGGCCATATTGTATTTTTCCCGTAAATTCCGCATCAGATCCAGCACCTGGGCCTGGATGGTCACATCCAGAGCAGTGGTAGGTTCATCGGCGATCAGCAGCTTGGGGTTGCAGGCCAGAGCCATGGCAATGACCACACGCTGCTTCATACCGCCGGAGAACTGGTGCGGATAATCCCCTGCACGGGAACCGGGGATTCCCACGATCTCCAGCATTTCCTGTGCCCTGGCATAAGCCTCCTTCTGGCCCAGATGCTCGTGGATGGCAATACTTTCCGCGATCTGCTCACCTACGGTGTAGACAGGATTCAACGCGGTCATAGGATCCTGGAAAATCATCGCCACATCCACACCGCGAACCTGCTCCAGATCCTTTTTCGTCATAGCCAGCACATCCTTGCCGCAGAGACTGATGCTGCCCCGCTGGATCTTTCCGGGAGGATCCGGGATCAGATGCATGATGGCTTTGGCTGTGGTTGTCTTACCGGCACCGGTCTCACCCACCAGTCCCACAGTTTTGCCCTGTTTTACCTGGAAGGAAACACCATTGACAGCTTCCACCACTACGCCGTCAATAATAAACTGCACGCAAAGGTCATCGACCTTTAATACCAATTCGTCCTGATTCATATGCAGCCGCCTCTTACTTTCTCAGTTTGGGATCCAGCGCATCCCGCAGGCCGTCGCCCAGCAGATTCAACGCCAGAACCGTGATCATGATGGCAAGTCCCGGAAACAGCGTCATATAGCTGTAACCACGGATAAAGTTTCTGCCGTAGCTCAGCATAGCACCCCACTCGGGAGCAGGGGGAACAACACCCAGTCCCAGATAACTCAACGCAGCAGCGGTGATAATGGCAGAAGCAATACGCAGGGTGGTCTGAACAATGATAGGGCTTAAGCAGTTGGGCAGTACATGACCGAAGATGATCTGCAACTCCGACCGGCCTACAGCCCGTGCCGCCTCCACATATTCCTGATCCCGTACTGTCAGCACCGAAGCGCGGGTAATACGGACAAACTGCGGGATCGAGCAAAGACCTACTGCGATCATCAGGTTACCCATACCCTGCCCCAGCGCCGAAACCACAACAATGGCCATCAGGATATTGGGCACAGCCGCAAAGATATCCGTCACACGCATGATGATATCTTCCAGAATACCGCCAAAATAACCGGCAAAGGCACCCAGCGGCACACCAATGGCAACCGCGATCAGCACGGCCACCACACCGACGGAAAGAGAATACTTTGCGCCGTAGAGGATCCGCAGGAAGATGTCACGGCCCATATCATCCGTTCCCATCCAGTGCTTCATACTGGGGCCCTGAAGGCGTTCCATGACATTCATGCCAATGACCTGTTCCTCATAGTCCAAAAACAGGTTTGCACCTATGGTGGCAAGGAAAATGGCAGCGATCAGAAACAGTCCGATCATGGCGCCCTTGTTCTTTTTCAGCTGATGCCAGACCTCTCCGGCCTGACCGCGTTTTTTCTTCTGATTGGGAGTAGTTTTCTGTTCTGTCATTAACGCTTGCCTCCCTTCTTATACTGAGCCTTGATTCGGGGATCCACCATCGCGTACAGCAAGTCCACCAGCAGCAGAACCAGGCTGATGAGGATGGTGGACATGACGATGCAGCCGGTAACCATCGGCACATCCCGCTGGTTCACCGCGTCCACGATGGTCTTGCCGATGCCAGGCCAGGCAAAGACCGTCTCTGTGAGAACACTGCCGCCCAAAGAGGTGGCAACCTGGGTACCGGCCACGGTAATAATGGGAATAAGCGCATTTTTCAGGGCATGCTTCAACGTCACGTTCCGCTCAGAAACGCCCTTTGCCCGGGCTGTATCCAGATAATCCTGCCGGGCTACATCCAGCATGGAGGAACGGGTTGTACGGGTCAGCACAGCAGTATTATAGATACCGCAGGTGATTGCAGGCAGCACAAGGCTCTTAAGTCCCATCGTGTTGCCGCTGGAGGGGAACCATCCCAGATTCTGGGAGAAGAGAATGATCATCAGCAGACCCAGCCAGAACACAGGCATGGACAGGCCGATCATAGCGGCAGTCATGGAAATATTGTCCTTCCAGGTGCCGTTATTATTGGCAGAGAAAATACCCAGAGGAATGGCAATCACACTGGAAACCACCAAAGATCCAATAGCCAGTTCCACAGTGGCAGGCAGCCGCTCAATAAACACACTCCAGACGGACTGGCCATTGATATAAGAAACACCCAGATCGCCGGTGAGCAGATCCTTCATATACAGAAAATACCGGTAGAATACACTGCGGTCATAACCATATTGATGGCGGATGGCCTCGATCTGTTCCGGAGTTGCGTTATCCGGGGTCAGAAGGGCTACAATATCACCGGGAGCCAGATCCATCGCCATGTAAATGATAAAGGAAACGCCCAAAATCACCGGGATGATCTGCAGCAGGCGCTTGAATACGTAACGATACAAAAATACGACCTCCATTCACAGGAAGATAACAAAAAGGTGGGGATGCTGTTTTCCGCACCTTAAGTAGCACAATTACCGGACGCATTTGCCGTAGGGCGGCTTCTCCTCAAGCCGCTTAATGCTGTTTTTCAAATCGGATTATTTGATTCCAAATTGAAAAACGTCGCCTTATGGCGTTGTTGATTCTATGTTTTTCCAGATAGAACGTCACAGAATCCCGTCTGCGTATGATTTTCACATTAAAAACGCAAAGCCTTAACAAAATCATACATATGCGCGAATTAAGGCGGCTTGAGGGCAAGCCTCCCTACTGCAGGTCACAGTTTGTTGCTTTGTGGGGCAGGAGTTTCCTCCTGCCCCGGATGGTCAGTTACTCAGCGACGCAGACATAGGTGAAGTCGTGGCGCTGGTTGGGCTCATAGATAACGCCGCTCAGGTTCTTATTGGTAGCAACACACTTGGTGCCGAAATACAGGGGAATCCAGGGAGCATCGCCATGGACGATGTTCTGGATCTGGGAGTAGACGGCCATACGGTCAGCATCCTCGCTGAGAGTAACCGCCTCGTCCACCAGGCCGATCACTTCGTCATTAACGTAGATTGCCTTGTTGACGTTGGAGTTGGTGTAGAACATACGACGGCAGTCATCGCCCTCGTAGTTCCAGCTGGTGTAGTACAGCATAGCCTCGTGGGTGGGAGAGGCATAAGTGGTAGCTGCGGAGATACCGGCAGAGTCGACCTCTTCGATAATGATCTCAACACCAATTTCCTTCAGCTGAGCCTGGATAACCTGCAGGGCAGCCATGCGCTCGGAACCGTTGACCAGAACCTTGATGGAAACGCCGTCGGGGTAGTTGGAAGCAGCCATGTACTCCTTGGCCTTCTCCAGATCCTGCTCATAAGGAACAATAGAATCATCGTAGCCATAGGTATTGGGGCCCCAGAAATGGTCAGCACGGGTAGCGTAACCGTTGGTAGCAACCATGATGATGTCATCGATGTTGATGGCATGGGCAATGGCCAGACGGAGATTCTTGTCGTTGCCGGGAGCCACGGAGGTGTTGAAGCACAGGAAGGTGGAGGTAGAGGACTGATACTGAACCAGAGCCAGGTTCTCATCCTCGGTGATCAGGCCCAGCTCAGTGGTGGAGGGATCGATGCACATGTCGATCTCGCCATTCTGCAGGGCGATCAGACGGGTAGCATTCTCTGCAATGTAACGCAGGGTGACTTCCTTAGTCACGGGCAGCTCTGCCCAGTAGTCATCATTTCGCTCCATGACGACATAGTTGCTGGCAGAGAATTCCTTGATCTTAAATGCACCGGTACCAACAGCAGGGCCATTGACAGCATCAGCAGTAACCGCTTCCTCAGAAGCAATGGAGAAGACACAGTTGCTCAGGTTCATCAGCCAGTCCACATTGGGAGCATTCAGGGTCATCACGACGGTGTAATCGTCAGTGGCCTCGATGGTTGCCAGGCTCTTCAGCTTTGCCACCACAACAGAGCTGTCATAGCCACGGTTGATGGTGAAAACAACGTCATCAGCGGTGAAAGCAGAACCGTCATGGAAGGTGACGCCTTCCACCAGCTTGAAGGTGTAGACCAGGCCGTCATCACTGATGGTCCAGCTTTCAGCCAGTTCGGGTTCGATCTTGCCAGTCTCGGAGTTGTAGTTGACCAGTCGGTCATGGGTCATCTTGAACATCTGGTCGTGCTGCAGATTGCTCTGGAACTGGGGATCCGTGGTAGCAATCTGGGCGCTGGTACCGATGACGACCTTTTCCTTAAAGGTGGCACCGGCAGGGGGCTCGGTGTTGGCAGGAGCAGGAGCCGCTGCCGCAGCCTGGGTCTCGGCAGGAGCAGCTTCCTTTGTGCCGCCGCAGCCGGACAGAACACTCAGGAGCATCAGCATTGCCAGAACGAGAGCCAAATACTTTTTCATACGTTTTTCCTCCTAATGTTGTTTTCAGAAGCGGTTGCCTCTTAATTAATTAAGTAGCAAAGTCCGTGCCAAAATATGCCAAAATACGAAAAAATCAAAAATTAAAAAAATATTTATCATCCTGAAAATACAGGCCAGAAATTTTACCTGTCAGACTCCTGCTCTGCTTGGTCCTTACATGGATAATCCCCCGATTTTGTAGGAAGGCAACCTTTCCCAATACAGAAAAACGGCAAATTTTGCCGGTACGTGTCGGAAAAATTTGCCGTTTTGCCATTATTGCTGTCGGTACTCGTTCAGCTTGTTCCGAAGACTCCGTTCGCTGATGCCAAGAGAATTGGCAGTTTTCTGCTGGTGTCCGCCAAATTCCTCCAGACGGGCAAGGATCACCTGCTTTTCGATTTCCTTCATGGTCTTGCCCGAAACGTCGATCCGGCCGTTTTCCTCTCCCTGTTCGGCGGAGGCACAGGCTTTCTCTCCTTTACGCAGTTCCTCCGGCAGATCAGCGATCTGGATCTCTTTCCCATCACAGACGATCAGCGCATATTCCAGCACATTGGCCAGTTGCCGGACATTGCCGGGAAAACCATATTCCATCAAAAGCTGCTCCACCTTCGGTGACAAAGCCACAGCAGGCTTATTCTGCTCCCGGGAGAATTTCCCCAGGAAATAGTCACAGAGGCTGTGGATATCATCCTGCCGTTCCCGAAGCGGAGGGATCGGGATTCCTACCACATTCAGCCGGTAAAACAGATCCTGCCGAAAAGTCCCTTCCCCGATCATCTGACGGATATCCCGGTTCGTTGCCGCGATCACCCGGACATCCACCTCCCGTTCTTCCTCACTGCCCAGAGGGGTATAGCGCTTTTCCTGCAAGACCCGCAGCAGCTTTGCCTGCATGGCAAGAGGCATATCACCGATTTCATCAAGAAACAGGGTTCCACCGTCCGCCTGTTCAAAGCGTCCCTTTTTCGTGGCGATGGCACCGGTGAAGGAACCCTTCACATGACCGAACATTTCATCTTCCAGAAGGGTCTCCGGAATAGCAGCGCAGTTCACCGCCACAAAATTTTTACCCCGTCGGGGACCGGAATAGTGGATGGCCCGGGCCACCAGTTCTTTACCGGAACCGCTCTCACCGGAGATCAGCACGCTGACATTGGAGTCTTTCACCTTATCGATCAGAGAAAAAACCCGTTTCATGCCCTCACTTTTACCGATCATCCCATAATAATTATACTGATGCTCGATTTCTGTACGCAAGTGCGTAACTTTTTCCTCCAGTTCTGCCACACGCAGAGCCTGTTCAATGTGCAGCTGCAGTTCTTCGATCCGCAGCGGCTTCGTCACATAAGTATAGGCACCGGCACGCATGGCTTCAATGGTGGTATCAATGGAGCCAAAGGCTGTAATGATGATCACGGCAATGGCCGGATCGTATGCTTTGATCTCCTTCAGAACGTCCAATCCATTGGTCATTCCGATCTTCAGATCCAGCAGCACCAGATCAAAGTCTTTGGATTTCAACAGGTTCAGTCCATCCCTGGCGTTGAGCTTATACTGCGTTGCGTATTTCTTTCCCAGCGCCATTGCCAGTGTCACGCAGATACTGGGTTCATCATCGATGATCAAAATTCTCTTATTCATAGTCCATCTCCTTGAACCGAAGCACAATACTGGTTCCTTCTCCCGGGATACTGTCGATGGTCATGGTGCCGCCATTCTCCTGGACAAACTGCCGTGATATCGCCAACCCAAGACCTGTCCCCTTTTCTTTTGTTGTATAGAAGGGATCCATACACGATTGCAGTTCCTCTTCATCCATACCGTTTCCCTGATCCTCAACCCGGATCAGCACATGGCCTTGCTGCCGGAATACGGATACCATAATTCCATAGATCCGTTCCCGCCCCTCCTGTTTCAGGCGCGTCTCCACAGCTTCCAGGCTGTTCAACAGAACATTGATCAGCACCTGCTTGATCCGATCCCGTTCTACAAAGATCATCAGACCATCTTCCAGCTCCACATTCACCCGGATAGCCGCAGAGGAAGCCGCCGTGTTCAGCAAATACATGCTCTCCCGCACCAGCTGCGCCGCCTCTGTAGGTGTCTTGACGCCCTTGGCCGGACGGGCATAGTGCATCAGACTCTCAATCAGCTTGCTGATCCGGTTAATTTCTTTGGGCACATATTCCGCAAAATACCCCCAGAATTCCGGATTGTCCCGTTCTGTAATGATCAGATCTGCAAAATTCTGGATTCCGGTCAAAGGATTTTTGATTTCATGGGCAATGCCTGCCACCAGACGGGAAAGGGCCACACTTTTTTCCTTTTCGATCAGTTCCTGTTTCTTCGTCTCCGCTTCTGTCACATCCGCAATAATCAGCAAAAAGCCGCTGCCCAGATTGCTGATACGGGCCTCGATGATGGTGCACTGATAGCTGCGCTTTTCTCCCTTTTCCTGGCGGTAACCCACCAGAATATTCTCAATCTGTCCCATTTGCTCAAGCCCCGCCTGCCGCAGCGCCAGTTTTACCAGATCTCCAACCACCGGTATCGTCTGCACCGGCAGGCCGGAGCCTTCTCCGTCCGCAAAGCCGGTAAGTTTCCGGGCAGCCGCATTCATCAGAATCGTCTTTTCTTGAATATCGCACAGGATCATCATGCTGGGGGCATATTCAATGATCTGATTGCGCAGATGACTTTCATATTGAAGCTGCTGCATCCGGTTTGCCAGTTCTCCCCGGACTTCCGTGATCTTCAGCTTCAAAATCTTCCGCAAACGCCAGCTGAAGCAGAAATACACCAGCACCACCACAAATGCCGCCCCAGCAATAAGCATCACATTCCGGATCAGAACCTCCGGATCCACGGTACCCTTGCTCCAACGGCGCAGGATCTGCTCATATTGTCCGCTCATACGGATCCGGATCAGCCCGTCATTGATGGCCCGGAGCAAACTGTCCGCGCCTTTTCGGACAGCTATAGCATAACCGACGGTGGTAATATTGCTTCGGATGACCTGAAAATCATCCCCCAGCTCCCGCTCATTCAAAATGGCCGCAACACAGTTCTCATCGCAGACCATCACCTGGGCCTTTCCTTCCAGTACAGAATCCACCAGTTCTGCCTGGGTATCCACAACAAAATACAACCTGGCACCCAAATTGGAGACGATCTGGTAGTTGTTGATATTATGCTCAAAAACCGCAGTATAACTTTCCCGCTCTCCGGAAAGGATCGCGGTGGCAGTTTCCTGAGAAGCCATCATGCAAAGATCGATAGTATTGATCTCCGACGAGATCATCACATTGGAGGTATCCCCGTCATACAGCATAGGAAAACCCAGAACCGCGTCCACCTCGCCATTTTCCAGCGCCAGGATACATTCCCGGATGCTGCATTTGGGATGGTATTCGATCATGGCAATATCCATCTCCGCAGCAATCGCCTTCAAAATATCCACATGGAGGCCAACGCTTTCCCCATTTCCATTGCTGTAGGCATAGTATGGATCATCCTGCTCGTAGGCGATCCGCAGCGTTTCCGTTTTATGGGCAGCCCTGGCATCCATAGAAAAAAGCGGCACCATCATTACAAGCACAAGCAGGATCATACACATTCGTTTCATAGTTTTCTCCTTTGCTTGGAGGAAAGGATCCCCATTTGCTCCCTGTATTTCGCCACGGTTCTGCGGGATACAGAATTGCCACTTTGTTGCAGGAGCCATACGATCTGCTGATCTGACATGGGGGCGTTGGGATCTTCGTTGCCAATGATCTGACGGATCAGCTCCCGGATCTGGCTTGCAACCACCTGTTCCCCCGTATCCCGGATACTCCGGGCAAAGAATTTCTTCAATGGATATACTTTTCCTTCAAATTCCAGATACTTACCGCTGATGGCCCGACTGACGGTGGAACTATGTAAATCCACCGCCCGGGCCACTTTTTCCAGCGTCAACGGCACCAGCTGGCGGCTGGGGTTCAGGAAAAAGCCCTTCTGAAACTGCAAAATCGCTTCCAGGCACCGCCGTGTTGTTGTTTTCCGGTTTTCCAAACTCATTACCAGCTGCTTTGCCGCGGTTACGCGCTCCTGCAGATACTGCCTGACCTCCGGATCCTCTGTTGTGCGGTATAGCTTCATGTAATAATCACTGATGGCAAGACTTGGAAAAGACCGTTCCTCCTGGATGACCTCAATATGGTCATCCTGCACAGACAAAATAAAATCTGGATGCAGATAAGCCGTTTTATTGCGGCTGATGAAAGCGGCACCAGGCCTGGGATTCAGCTGCAGGATGATCTGCAGTGCATCCTGCAGTTCTTCCAGCGGAGCACCTGTTGCCTTTAAAATTTTCGCAAAGCTACGTTTGGACACATCCTCCAGATAGTTATCGATCAGCACCGCTGCCAGAGGATGATCCTGATCAATCCGCTGCAGTTGTAAAAGAAGACATTCTTTTAAATCTCTGGCACAGACACCCGGTGGCTCCAGAGATTGCAGGGTCTGTAAGGCTTGGGGAAATAAAGGACTGTTCAGACAGGATTCCGGGATCCCTTCTGTCTGCAAATAACCGTTCCCATCGACAAAGCGTGTCAACATCCTGCAGAAATTTCGTATTTTCGGCGGCAGCTTCAGACGGGACAGCTGATCCTGCAGAAAAAATTCCAGCGTATCATAGCCTCCGGAGTCCCCATGCAGAATCTCCTCCCAGGAAATCTTCTGTGGTTGTTTCCTATAGGCCGCCGGATATTCCAGCACTGGATTTTCCAGAACCTGCTCCGCGATATGCTTTTCCAGAGAGAGGCTGTCCATCTGAAGAATGTGGAGGGAGTTCAGCATTTTGGGGCTGAGGTAAAAGGAATGTTCCATTCTTAAATTGGTTGACGCATGAATTTCTCCGTTTCCCACAGTGCTCCCTCCTTTCATTCATAATTGTAGCAAAATTCGTGCCAAAAGGAAAGCATCTTCCGGCCTTCCGGCAGTTTTAAAAGCTTTCAGAATAAAAAGCAAGCGGTATCTGGCATTTTTCCCAGATACCGCTTACGTTTTTTTTGTCTACGGAAATAAATTGACGCACGCCTTACAGATGCAGCACTCTGTCTCTGATCTCTTGAGTTCTTCCCTGATTCCAATACTGGGTGCCGATGTAGCCGCAGGTACGGCGGGCCACGTTCATCTTGTTCTGATCGGTGTTGCCGCACTGGGGACAGACCCAGATGAGCTTGCCGTCATCTTCACGGATCTCAATTTCGCCATCAAATCCACAGCACTGGCAGTAGTCGGACTTGGTATTCAGCTCAGCATACATGATGTTGTCATAGATGAACTGCATCACCTCCAGAACCGCGTCAATGTTCTGCTGCATGTTGGGCACTTCCACATAAGAAATGGCACCGCCGGGAGACAGCTGCTGGAACTCTGCCTCAAAGCTCAGCTTGGTGAACGCATCCATTTCTTCAGAAACATGGACATGATAGGAATTGGTAATATAGCTCTTGTCGGTAATGCCAGGGATCATGCCGAAACGATTCTGCAGGCACTTGGCAAATTTATAGGTAGTGGATTCCAGAGGAGTCCCATAGAGAGAGAAGTCAATGTTGTGCATAGCCTTCCAGCCCTTACAGGCATCATTCATATGCTGCATGACTTTCAGCGCAAAGGGCTTGGCCTCCGCATCAGTGTGAGATTTACCGGTCATGTACTTAACACACTCGTAAAGGCCCGCATAGCCCAGAGAAATGGTGGAGTAGCCACCGTAGAGCAGCTTGTCAATGGGCTCACCCTTGGGAAGTCTCGCCAACGCACCGTACTGCCACAGAATGGGAGCCGCATCGGACAAAGTGCCCTTCAGCCGCTCATGACGGCACAGCAGGCCCTGGTGGCACAGCTCCAGACGCTCGTCAAAGATCTTCCAGAACTTGTCATAATCCCGGCCGGAGGACAGCGCCACATCCACCAGGTTGATGGTAATGACACCCTGGTTGAAACGGCCATAATACTTGGGCTGATTGGTCTCAGGATCCACATAGGGGGTCAGGAAGGACCGGCAGCCCATGCAGGTATAGCAATGGCCTTCGCCATTCTTATCCACCTTTAATTCCAGCATCTTCTTTTCAGAGATGTAGTCAGGAACCATCCGCTTGGCAGTACACTGGGCAGCCAGGCGGGTCAGATACCAGTAAGGTGTCCCCTCCCGGACATTGTCCTCTTCCAGAACGTAAATCAGTTTGGGGAAAGCAGGGGTGATCCAGACTCCCTTCTCATTCTTGACACCTTCATAGCGCTGGCGAAGGGTTTCTTCGATGATCATAGCCAGATCCTTCTTCTCCTGCTCATTCCGGGCCTCGTTCAGGTACATGAATACCGTGATAAAGGGAGCCTGGCCATTGGTGGTCATCAGGGTAACAACCTGGTACTGGATGGTCTGAACACCACGGCGTACCTCTTCTCTTAAGCGGTCTTCCACGACCTGGGAAATCGCCTCCTCAGAAGGTGCAATGCCAAAAATCTGCATTTCCTTTTCCACAGTCTTACGGATCTTTTCCCGGCTCACCTGAACAAAGGGTGCCAGATGAGTCAAGGAAATGGACTGGCCGCCGTACTGATTGGAAGCCACCTGGGCAATGATCTGGGTAGCAATGTTGCAGGCAGTGGAGAAGGAATGGGGCTTCTCGATAAGGGTGCCGGAAATGACAGTGCCATTCTGGAGCATGTCCTCCAGATTCACCAGGTCACAGTTGTGCATATGCTGGGCATAATAATCGGAGTCATGGAAATGGATGATGCCAGCTTCATGGGCCGCCACGATCTCCTTAGGCAGCAGGATCCGGGCAGTGATGTCCTTGGATACTTCGCCTGCCATGTAGTCACGCTGGACAGCGTTGATGGTAGGATTTTTATTGGCGTTCTCCTGCTTCACCTCTTCGTTGTTGCACTCAATGAGGCTCAGGATCCGGTCATCCGTAGTGTTGGACTGGCGGGCCAGAGAACGGATATAGCGATATGTAATATATTCTTTGGCAACCTCAAAGGCACCATGGGCCATTATGGACTTTTCCACCAGATCCTGGATTTCTTCCACAGAGGGGCTGCGGCCCATCTCCTCACAGGCAATCTGGACACTCTGGGTGATCCGCTGGATCTGCAGCGGAGTCATGCGGACACTTTCTTCTACAGCCTCGTTGGCCTTGGTCACGGCCATCAGGATCTTCTCTTCGTCGAAAACAACTTCCGCGCCATTGCGCTTGATAATCTTCATGGGCTTTCCTCCTTGGAACTCTAAACCGTTTGACTTTCTCATGCACGAGCTATTATACTAGATATTGTGGTTTTGTCAAGTCCCATCTACCAAATATAGTATACGCCATTTTAAGGCAAATTTCTTGCTCTTTTCCCCTCGCGGCTTTTGGAAAGATACATACCAGGAAAGTTTTCTTTTTCTCGTTTTCATGAAAGAAAGGTTTGAAAACAGAAACAGAATATAGTATAATTTCTGTAAGCATTCTTTACATAATCCCCCTTTTTTCCCGGCGAAAAATGAAAGGAGAAATAATCATGAAAGAAACTTTCGGCATTTTGCCCTCTGGTGAGGAAGCCTCCCTGTACACCATATCCTGTGGTCAGCTGACAGCAGCCGTCACTGACTACGGTGCTGCCCTGGTAAAGCTGCTGGTTCCCGATGCACAGGGAAATATTGCAGATGTTGTGCTGGGTTATGACGACTGCAACGGCTACCGGATCACCAACGGTGCCGCCCTGGGCGCTACTGTGGGCCGCAATGCCAACCGTCTGAAGGGTGCAGCTTTTGAACTGAACGGTAACACCTGGCAGCTGCCCCGGAATGAAGGCAACAACAATCTCCATTCCGGTCCTGATTTCTTCTTCCAGCGGCTGTGGAAAGCCATCGACCACACAGAATCCTCTGTCACGCTGGAGCTGCACAGTCCCCACGGCGACCAAGGCTTCCCCGGCAATGCCGTAATCCGTGTCACCTATTCTCTGGACTCCACCGGCGGCCTGCATATTGCGTACGATGCTGTATCTGACCAGGATACTGTTTTTAATTTCACCAACCACAGCTATTTCAATCTGGCAGGTCACGAACAAACCGATTCTGCTATGGATCAACTGCTGACCATCCCCGGCCGGTTCTTTAATCCCGACGATAGCGAGAATATCCCCACAGGTGAACTGAGAAACGTTGCAGGCACACCTATGGACTTCCGCAGCCCCAAACCCATTTCCCAGGACATTGGCGCGGATTACGAGCCGCTGCACCTGCAGGGTGGTTATGACCACAACTGGGAGGTTTTCTGCAATCCCTGTGCTTACCTTGCCGATCCTGTTTCCGGCAGAAATATGACTGTCTATACGGACTGCCCCGGTGTCCAGTTCTATGCCGGTAATTTCCTGAATGAAGCCGGAAAAGGCGGCATCCATTACGGCAAACGCTCCGGCGTTGCCCTGGAAACCCAGTTCTATCCTGACTGCCTGCACCACTCCGACTGGCCCCAGCCCATCGTCAAAGCCGGTGAGAAATACCATAGTGAAACCGTCTACCGTTTCAGCTGGTGATTCAGTTTTATTATAGAAAGGGGAGTGCTTTGGTACTCCCCTTTCTGCTGTGCACAGTTCGCTTGATCCTGCATAAACTGTCCTATAAGCGTCAGCTTAACTTCATACAGGAGGTTTTTTCATGTCAGAGCGAGCTTCGGACACCCTGCGCTGTGATGTCAATGACCTGAACCGCGCCATGTCCATCCATACACGAAAGATCACCGACGCCTGTCGCGACAAAGACTGTATTGAGGATCTGCGGGTCTACTTAACCACCAGCTCCCAAGCGACCCTGGATGCCTCCGCCAGCACCCGGGTACGCAGTGCAGAACTGATCACAACATACATTGATGTAGAACCAGTGGCATTCAATCGCAGCCATTATTGTATTGACCTGACCTTCTACTACCGTATCCTGGCCGATGCCGTGGTTGGCAGCAACCGTCCCGTCATACTCTACGGTCTGGCCAGCTTTACCAAACGCGCTGTCCTCTGCGGCGAAGACAGTCGTGCCCACATCTACCGTAGCGACACCCGCCTGAACGCCTTCGATGGCCCGCCCCTGCTGCAGGCAAACCGCCCTACCGCCGTAGTGGAGGTCACCGCCCACAATTAGAGAGGCTCAAAAAAGCGTTGCGCCACTAAGAAAAATCGCTTGTTTGGGTCAATGACTTGGGTTGTTGCCCACAATTCGCAAGGTAAAATCCCATCCCATATCCATTCCCTACATATCGCAAAAAATCTCCCACTTTCAAACAGCGAAAGCGGGAGATTTTTGCGTATAATCAATGTGCACTTCAAAATAGGTATCCACGCCCAAGTTTTTGCCGATAAACCGTATATCTGAAACTTAGCATAGAAATTAGAATTTTGGTACATATCTTTCGAAATCTACGTTTTTCTATTATTATCACACAAAATTAGCATTACATAGTTTCATTTTCACATAATTGAGCTTCAATCATTGTCTTTCTATCGGCAAAATTTCGCCGGAGAACACGCAAAGTATTTCCATGTTTTTGCCGATATTGGATTTCCCGATGTTGGATTTTCCGATATCGGGAAATCCAACGCAATTAAATAAAGATATATTAAATATATAAATTATTAAATACTAAATCTATCCTATCCCTTCCTATCCTACTGCTATCTAAAGGGGTAGGAAGATCAGATAGGATTGGAACGGATGGTCATTCTCAGAACGGCATTTTTGCCAGCTAAATTTTCTGTTTTGGGGAAATCCTTCATTTCGGGGTACGACCCCCTATTTTAGTGTTGCATTTAGGGTGGGAAAACGGCATCTCCTTGCCCTGTTAGCGAAGAAAATAAGATGCCCTGTATCTTTTCTCGTCCAAAAAATTTTCGTGGCATACAAGGGCAAAAATCCTTAAAATCCAACCTTTTGAAAACACCCAATCCGAAGCCCATATTTTGCCATATCCGGGTCTTCCGGATATGGATTTCCCGTGTCTGGAAAACCCGCCCCAATAAAATAAAGATATAATAAATATATAAATAATTAAATACCAAATCCATCCTATCCCTTCCTATCTTCCGACCTTAGATGGATAGGATAGGAAGTAGAAAGGATGGAATACTCATAGAACCACTTTTACCCCCCTAAAAAATTCACTATTTTCAGAAAACCCTCAATTACGGGGTTCGACCCCTATTTTAGTGTAGCGTTTAGGGTAGGAAAACGGCGTTTCTTGCCTCTGTAAGCGAGGAAAATAAGGTGCCCTATATCATTTCTCATCCAATCAATTTCCGGGGCATACAAAAGCAAAAAAACTTAAAAATCAACCTTTGCACATGTCCTCATTTTTCACTCCATCAATCATAATTTATCCAGAAAATGAGTGATGAAATGAGCGATGTATTGCTTTTTTCACAAAAGGCGGTATAATAAAAATATCAACGTTTCTGGAGGAATGTTATGAAAATCAAAAACCCTCCCTTTCAAATCACCAATACCATTTTGGATTCTGTCATAGAAATCGCAGAGCTGGTTGGTAAACTCACATCCATCAATCAGCTTTCTGCCAACCCTACCCTTCGCCGTACCAACCGAATCCGCACCATCCATGGCTCCCTTGCTATCGAACAGAACACCCTGAGCTTGGAACAAGTGACCGCTGTTCTGAACGGTAAGCATGTCCTGGCACCTCCAAAGGATATTGCAGAAGTCAAAAATGCTTATGAGATTTACGAACGACTGGACGAGCTTGACCCATACTCTGTGGATGATCTGCTCACCGCCCATGGCATCATGACCCGAGGCTTGGTTGAAGAATCCGGCTGCTTCCGTTCCCGTCCAGTAGGCGTTGTGGATCCGCAAGGCAATATCTTACACTTCGGAACGCTGCCGGACTATGTTCCTGGTCTGGTTGCGGATTTACTGGAATGGACCAAAACCACCGACGTGCACATGCTGATCCGCAGTTGCGTGTTCCATTACGAACTGGAACTGATCCACCCCTTCGCCGACGGCAACGGCCGTGTAGGCCGTCTATGGCATACCCTGCTGCTGTCCAAATGGAATCCTGCTTTTGCTTGGCTCCCGGTAGAATCCATGATCCATGCCAATCAGCAGGAATATTATAACGCCATCAATGCATCCAACAATGCCGGTGAATCCACCATTTTCATCGAGTTCATATGAAACTCATCCATATTGGATCAATCGTGATCCCGATGTAGAAGATGACAAAATTATTCGTCGGTCCATAATTGCACTACTTTTTTCATCAAACGAAGACGAACTGGTGCATTGGCCCAATTCAAAAGAATGGAAAAACCTTAAAACCAGAATGACGGTACTTTTTGATCTCTTATCAGAATTAGGGTGTTTCATTCTGCGTAAAGGTGCCATCGAAAGCTATTACTCTTTTGCTCCTAATACCACATATAGCGGAAAACCATCCGCAGCAGCTTTAGAAATCAGTGGTCTAGAAGACATCCCCAATGAACAAATCCTTATCCAATATTCAGATTTAATTCGCGCTCTAAAGCACGCTGCTTTGGATAAAGCTGTTGACGAAAGCTTCGCTGTAAAAAAAGAATTACTAACAGAGTTAGCTTTAGTCATAGGTGTGTTACATAATGTCACCACCGAGAAAGAATTACTATCTAATATAAAGCAAGCCAAAGGACGTACAGAATCACTATTTGAATATCATATTATTAACGAAAACAATCGCCGAGGTGTTGAAGTATCTTTGCACTCAGAAATAATTGACGTAGAAGGTTTTCCCTTCAAAGCATTTGAAGGGGATAATGTAAATCAAATTGTTGATGCCAATATACACCAGAAATATTAAGCTATAAGAAGCTAACGTTGCGACAGCAGTAACTCCCTCTGCAACTTCCAAATCTCATCCATCCTTCTTTGTATTTCCTTCATATCCTCCTGATAGATATTTCCGCTGTAATTGATCCGCTTTGCGATTTGATTGATATTCCGGCTGATTGCGCCCAGGATTTGGTTCATTTCCTTTATGTCCGTGGTATCCGTATAGATGATGTACCCGTCAATGGCCATTTTGCGTAAATACTTTCCGTACCTCTGTGTAGGCAGCAGTTTCATCTTCTGGTCAATGAGATCCTTTTCTTCCTCCGTGACCCAGAATTTCATTTGGATATTTCGTTTTCTGTTTGCCATGATTACCTCCGTTTTTATCTAAGGGTTTGGGAATTTCCCAGCAGTAAATTTCGCATGTGGGTACCCACTTGCTGTGCTTGCTACAATTAGTTTTCCCTTTTACATAGGTAATCCCAATATCCCCTTTTCAGCAAATCTCCCGCCACCATTGGCGGGAGATTTTTTTCGCAACAAATCGTTCATTTGACTATCTTTTTAGAGCGCGATATCGTTATATCATATAGAAGCGCTTTTATTTCACATGAGAGGAGGAAAAACATGGACGCAGATTTTTTACTTCTGCATCGGATGCGAAATGGTGATGATCAGGCCATTGAGGATTTTGTGCGGAAATATTATCCCAGAGTGCTGCGGTACTGCCATCTACATATCCAGGATTTAGGCTATGCTGAGGATCTGACACAGGAAACTTTCGTCCGGTTTTTCCGCACTCTCCATCAGTATCAGCATTACGGCAAGGTTGTCAATTACCTCTATGTGATTGCGGGCAACCTGTGCCGGGATTACCACAAAAAGCCGGGCGATATCCCTATGGAAGAACTTCCAGAACAGCCGGTATATCAGATGGAATTTCTGGATCTGCGCCTGAATGTTCACTGGGCATTGGAACAACTTTCCCCAGAACTGCGGGAAGTGACCATTCTGTACTTCTTCCAGGAATTGAAGCAAAAAGAGATCGCCCGTATCCTTGGCATCGGTTTGCCGCTGGTAAAGTACCGGATCAAACGGGCCAAAGAGCTATTGGCTGGCTACTTGGGAAAGGAGGATTTGAAATGAAAAAACAGTTTCCATTCGACATTCCTTGTGATGAAGCAAAAATTCAGGATACAATTGCTCTTTCCAAAGCTGCTTTTCTAGCCGGGGAATCCGAACAAATGGTGTCTCATGCAGAATTTCTCTATCATCAGAGCAAGTTTATCAAAAAGCGCTGGTGGTTCCTGCAGGGACTTCTGCTCGCATTTGTATGCCTATTCCTGTGCCACATGGAGACAGATTATCTGATCCGTCGTGCCCTGGGTCTGGCGGGACCGCTGTTCGTGATTCTGATTCTCCCGGAACTTTGGAAGAACCGGAATTTCGATGCTATGGAAGTGGAATGCACAACCTATTACACCATTCGTTCCATCTACGCTGCCCGGCTTACTCTGTTTGCAGGAGTAGATTTTCTGTTGCTGTCGGCCTTCTTTGCTGTCGCTTCCGTGTTCGCCAAAATCACAGTATGGGAAATGCTGATCCAGTTTGTTCTCCCGTTCAATGTGACCTGCTGCATCTGCTTCCGGACGCTGTATACCAAGCGCATCCGGTCTGAAGCACTGGCTATGCTGCTGTGCATCCTGTGGACCGGTATTTGGGCCATGCTGATTCTGAGCAACGCCGTTTATTCTGTGATTTCTGTTCCCATGTGGATCGCTGCGCTGGCTGCATCCGTTTTGGGAATGTGCTGCACCCTCTGCCAGGGCAAAGAAAAATGGCAGCAAACTTTGGAGGTGAAACCTTTATGGATTTGAGAATATCCAATCTGACAAAAGACTTCGACGGATTCAAAGCCGTCAATAATTTCAGCTATTCCCTGAACTGCGGTGTGTATGGCCTACTGGGTGTCAACGGTGCGGGCAAAACCACCCTTATGCGGATGCTGACCACTTTGATGAAACCCACATCCGGGCATATCACCTGGGATGGAGAAGATGTGTTTGCCATGGATGGTCAGTACCGGATGCTCCTTGGCTATCTGCCTCAGGACTTCGGTTACTATCCCGATTTTTCCGTCTGTGACTATCTCATGTACATCGCCGCCCTCAAAGGTATCCGTCCTGCTGTTGCAAAGCAGCGGGTGAAGGAACTGCTGAAACAGGTAGGCCTGGCGAAAGCCCGGAACAAGAAAATGAAAACCCTTTCCGGCGGTATGAAGCGCCGGGCTGGTATTGCCCAGGCTATGCTGAACGATCCCAAGATTTTGATTCTGGACGAGCCTACCGCCGGACTTGACCCCAGTGAGCGCATCCGGTTCCGCAATTTGATCAGCGAGCTTTCCGAAGACCGGATCGTTCTGCTGTCCACCCACATTGTCTCTGATATTGAATACATCGCCAATGAGATTCTGCTGATGAAGGACGGTCAGCTTGTCATCTCCGGCACTTCTGAAGATATCATCGATTCCATGCCGGAGTCTGTCTGGATCTCCCGTGTTTCCAAAAGCAGTATCGATGTCTGCCTGAAGAGATTCAAGGTATCCAATGTTAAAACTGTTCCCGGCGGCGCAGAACTACGGATCATTTCCCGGAAGCAGCCCACGGAAAATGCTATCCAGGTAGACGCAACGCTAGAAGACGTGTTCCTCTATTACTTTGGAGAAAGAGCAGGTGAAGACGATGATTCGGTATGAGTTAAAGAAAATCTTCGGTTCCGTAGGTGGCAAGATCGCCTTGGGTCTGTACATTGCTACGGTCATCCTTTCCTGTTTCCTGTCGGCAAACGGATTCATGAATGTGGATGTAAAGTGGGTCAACGAACAGGGCGAAAGCGAGCGGGGATTCCAAGCTGTTCAGAAACTCCGGGAAACACGGAATGAGTGGGAAGGTTATCTGGATCAGGAGATGCTGACAAAGGTGATCCAGGAAAATTCCAGAATCAATGCAACCCCCGAAGGACAGTCCAGCAATGTGCAGAAAAGCAATATTGCATATGGTTGGAAGCAAGGTTTCAGTCCCATCCGGGAAATGATCAACCGCTCCTATTCTGTGGGTTTTAGAACCTATGACTACTACCGGGCAGACGGAATCTCTGTGATCAAGGAAGAGACTTTTTACGGCAACCGAACCAGACAATTGAAAGACTGGCTATATGATAAAACAGATGTTGCCTATGACCTTTACACCGAAGCAGAAAAGCAATATCTGATCGGCCAGTATGAGAAATTGGAAACACCCTTCTATGTGGATTACCACGATGGCTGGTATCAGCTTCTGGAAAATGCTGCGCTTCTTCCTATGCTGGGAATTCTGATCGTCGGATATATGGTGGCCGGTATTTTCTCCAACGAGTTCAAATGGAAAGCGGATACGGTTTATTTCTCCACGCTGCTCGGAAGAAACAAAGCCACCTTCGCAAAGATCAAGGCAGGACTTTTGCTGGTTACAGTCCTGTATTGGGCAGCCATGCTGATCTACAGCTTCGTCACATTGGGCTACCTTGGCTTCGAAGGTGGCAATTGCGTGGTTCAGCTGCGGGTCTGGAAATCACTGTATAACATCACCTTTTGGCAGGCTTGGGTGCTGACCCTGATCTGCGGCTACATCGGAAACCTCTTCCTGACTGCGCTGACCATGTTTATTTCCGCAAAAACCAAGTCCTCTGTGATCGCAGTAACCACTCCCTTTGTCATCATGTTCATCCCCTCCTTCCTGCAGGGAATGGCCGATTGGCTGGATATTGTGATTGCTATGATGCCCGTCAGTTTGCTGGAATTCTATCAGCATCTGGGCACTTTCGATTTGATTACCATTTTCGGAAAAGTATTCCGTGTTCTGGATGTATGCCTGCCGTTCTATGCGGTTTTGACTCTGGCGCTGGTTCCGGTGATCTACCAGGAGTTTCGGAAGAAACAAATTGCATGATTGGAGGAAAAACTATGAATGTACCTTGTGACCTCATTCTAGATCTGCTTCCACTGTATCAGCGTGGTCTATGCAGTGAGAACAGCGAAATGATCATTACAGAACATCTGACTGGCTGCGATGCCTGTTATGAGATTCTAAGCAAAATGGACGAGAAAGTAGACGTTCCCCGATATGAGCAA
>JAGBAI010000132.1 GCA_017939025.1 Oscillospiraceae bacterium | reverse complement strand
GCCTCCTTCGTAAAGGTAGTGATATCCCGGAACCTGGGTACCTCCGGCCAGCGTTTTTCCAATACGGAGTATGGGAAGTCTGCCCACTCGCATTGGCAAACGGTCTGGAAGCCCGCAGCCTCCGCCGCAAGATCCAGACCGCCAATGCCGGAAAACAGGCTCACATGGGTTAATTGTTTCGTTTCAGTCGTGATATACCTCCAATCCTTCAGTCTTGGTCACTCTTTCGCAATAGACAAGGTACCGCTGCCTGCCGCCGCTGGCATAGGGGTGGCAGGTCAGCAGCGTGACCATATCCTTTCCCGTCTGGATCAGGATCTCGTCTACCTCATGGGGATCAATGATCTTTTCCTCCACCACTTTGTAGGTAAGCTGCTCCCACAGGTTTGTGATGATAACTGTATCTCCCACGGTCAGATCCGGGATGTATCGGAAATAGGAAGCACCACCATAGCCCCGGTGTCCGGCAATGACCGCGTTGGTATTGCTTCCACCAATGGGGATGCTGGTTTCTGTCAGGACAGCAGCGCCATCCGCCATGTGCTGATTACTGGCACCCAGGAATAAAGGCATTTCCAGATCCAACTTAGGAATCTGAATCACACCGAATTTTTCATCCTCTAAGCCATAGTCGGTCAGGGTGAAGCTGGGTACCTGATAGGCATAGCTGGTGGAAAGACCGGACTGACCTTCTTCATAGATGCTTTCATTGTGGGCAGTCATGGCATCCCACAGATCCTGGTGCTCCCGTTTTTCGGTTTCCTCCGGCATGGTGGGAAACACGATGATATCCAGCTCACCATCCTCCGGATCACCAGGAAACCGGCTGAGAAAATCTTCTGCTTCCAGGGTCATTCTCCGGTCAACCACGGCACCTTGGATGTAAGGGTACACCGCAAGGGATAGTCCTGTGATGAACAACAGCACCATGAAAACCACATAGAAGCGCTCCCAATTACTTCTCAGCATAGGTGCCACCTCCATAGTTGTGCGTGAATTTTCGGTAGATTTGAACAGCGGAAATAATGAGAAGGATCAAGCCAATGGCAACGACAATGCCCCAGATAATGCCCTCTATGTATTTTTTCATCCAACTGGATTGCGGCTGTTCCTCCTGAGTGGTTTCTTCCAGAATAATCTCCGCTTCCTCATAAGGGATACGGGAACCGCAGACCAGCAGCCGGTGGGTATTTACGCCATAGGGCGTACAGGTGACAAGGGTACACAGATCCTCACCGGAACAGATCCCCAGCAGGCTTGTATCATAGGGCAGCACTGTATTGATCTCCCTGACCTGATAAGCCAGGGTCTCGTTTAGGATACGAAGATAAAACACATCCCCAAGGGCAAGCTGCTCCAAGTCGGTGAACATCTTTTGGCTTGCCATACCGCTGTGACCGGTCAGGATGGAATGGGTACTTTCGCCGCCGACAGGAAGAGAGCTGCCCAGCAGGTGACCCACGCCACGGTCAAGGGAATCTGAACCGGTGCCGTGGTAGATGGGCAGGTTTACGTTGATTTTAGGTATCTCCACATAGCCCATCATGCCGTTTCCGGCAATGTTGAGCTGGGTTTCGTAATCCTCAGAGGCGGCCATAAGTGCCTCTTGACCGTAAGCATCCGTGTCCGTAGCGCCAGGGGTGATGGCTTCATTATAGGAAGTGGCTTTCTCCCACGCCTCCTGTAGCGTGCCATCGTCTGTCTGTTCAATCACTTCAAAATAGGCGGTGTGGATCTCGGAGGCATACTTTTGGTTTACATAATTCGAAATAATCGGATACAGCGTCAGACCCAGCGCCAGTAAAAACAGGATAGCGGCAACGATGATTTCAATTTTCTTCTGCTTCGTTATAAGATACCTCCCATGTATAGGAATACCCCGGAGGATATTCCTCCGGGGTTATGTGGATCAGCGGACGTTGCGCTTCTTGGAAGCCAGGACGATGAAGGTTGCGGCGCCAGCCATCATCAGGATACCAACGATGGTAAAAACAAAAGTTCCGTGATCGCCGGTCTCAGGCAGGTCGAAGCCGCGGGTATTGACCACGGACAGAGGTGCTTCTGCGTTGGCGCTGCCGTTATCTTCCAGCATATTGACGGCATTGCCGTCAACGGTAGCGGAGGCAGTCAGCAGATGGTGTTCCAGATGCACCTGGGGCATATTCTTCAGATCGCCGGTGTCATTGATGATGGAGGCATAGCGGGGATCATTCTGGATCAGACCCAGCACATCGGATTCATAGATATCGCACAGAGAAGTGGTTTCGGTCTTAGAAATGACGATCTCAATATCATCCTTCAGCAGCGTGTAGCCATTGTCAGTGCGGATCTCAGTAAGAACATAACTGTCATCTTCCAGACCCTTAATAATAATCTTACCGGGGTTGCCGTTGGATTCCACGGGAACGAAGTAGGTTGCATCTTCGGGGAAGCTGACATGATCGGTGACATAATACACACCTTCTGCTTCATTCAGTTCTGCGTGAACAAAATAGCGGTCAGTAGTATTCTGCAACAGGAACTGGACCTTGGAGAAGTCACCCTTGCCGTCAGAGAACAGCTTGGTCAGGTCAATGCCATAGGTAAAAATATGGCAATCGTCAATCAGAGTATCATAATAGTTCTCAGAAGTACGCTTCCAGGTCAGAACGACTT
>JAGBAI010000131.1 GCA_017939025.1 Oscillospiraceae bacterium | reverse complement strand
TGAGCATAGAGACCTCCTTTTCTGTGTTGTAGGGGTACATTCATTGTAAAGGATTTTGTCTCTATGCTCAACTTTTATTTTGACATGGCTTTGGGGCCAGGCTCATCGCCTGACCCCAACATTTATTATAGAACCTTTTTTGGTCAACCAAACATAACCGCCAGTTTACTGATGGTTATGTTTTTTTCATCAGTCTGCCTTGCGGCAGAGCCTGATGTTACTACGGAGATCTGCAATGGGCCTATGTTACGACAACCCATTGGGAAGTATTATTCCGGCTGTTTGGCGGGCCGGTCATGGGGCGGCCTTTGCAGTGGCACGACAATTCTTACAATAAACACCTGGCCTTCTGTTTCAAAGGTGCACAGCCCTTCGTGCTGCCGGACAATGGAACGGATGCTGCGGCAGCCGTAGCCGTGACCAGCCCGTTGGGAAACCGGCAGGCCGTCCTGCAGGAGGATCCGGCCGGAAAATGGGTTTTTGATCTCGATCAGCAGCTTTTGAAACCGGATTCCGCAGTAAAGGGAGATCCATTTTTCTCCCTCTTCCAATTTCGATGCTGCACACAGCGCGTTTTCCAGGGCGTTGGACAAAATGGTGCACAGCTCAGTATCGGAAATGGGGAGCTTCTTGGGAAGTCTGGTTTCCAGCTTCAGGGAAACGCCCAGCTGTTCCGCTTTGCTTAGAAAGGCGGAGCACAGAAGATTGACCAGTTCGTTTTCACAGAAACGCTTCGGTGTGATGGCCTCCACATCGGTCTGCACCGTTTTGATATAGGCCTGTGCCTGCTGTACATTGCCCGCGGACAGAAATGCGTTGATGGCCGTCAGATGATGGCGCATATTATGCTGGTAAGTGGCTGTCTGGTTTTCCACCCGGCGCAGACTCTCCAGCTCCACACCGGACTGTTTCAGTTCCGACTCCAGCATGGATTTTTGCAGTTCTGTCTGGGTACGCTTCTGGAGTTGGGCATGGTAGGCAGTCAGAAAGGCCACATAAAACAGAACCAGCGCAGTGGAAAAGAATTCCGTCAGCGCCGGAATTCCGGCATACAGGGCATCCGAATAGACGGTGGTGGCGTAGTCAAAGATATAGTACACAAAGGGCAGACTGCCAAAGAGAAACAGAGTCCGGGAAGAATCGGTCATGGCATCGTGGGCGACCCGGACAAAGTAACGGTGCAGCAGCCAATAGATAGGGCCAATGACCAGGGTGTAGCAAATTTCCCCCAGCAGATGGGAGCCGGTCAGGATCATGACCAGCAGCTTTATCCATCTGGGCAGCTGGCAGCACAGGTATGCCGTGCAGACGCTGACCAGCGCTTCTCCCAGCCTCTTTTTCAGCACCCGCACAAGGATCAGCACCAGCGGCAGATGCACCATCAGCGGATACAGCTTCCTGGTTACAGGGATGCCCCAAAGAACTCCGCAGATGGCCTGTGCCAGTAAAAACAGCGGACAAAGCACCATGGTCAGCCGCTTCTGCTGCGGATGCGTCCAGCCGCCGGAGATCTGAATGCTAAGGAACAGTCCGTAGACCAGAACCAGACCATAATTGAAAATACTCAGTAAGGACACAAATGTCATACCCTCACTCCTCTCTCCGGCCGAACAGCAGCTTCATATAGTCCTGCTGCACCTGTGGGTACAGCAGCCGGGAAACCGGAAGGTTTTTACCTGTAAAGGTTCGGATCCCCGCCTGGGAGAATTCCGAGACCTGATACATATTGACAATGTAGGAACGATGAACCCGCATAAATTCGGGCCGCTCCAGCAGCGGCTGCTCATATTCCTTCAGCGCGCCGCAGACCTTCCGCACCGAGCCGTCTGTCGTATTGAAATACAGGTGCTTTCCGATGACTTCCACATACACCAGCTGAGAATACAGCACCCGGACATGGGTGGAGCTGCATTTGAGCATCAGTCCCTCCTGCGGCTTTTGCTTTTTCAGAAAAAGCCGATCCAGGATGGCAAAAAGCCGCTCTTCCTGTACAGGCTTGAGCATATAATCCGTAGCCCGTACACCGTAGCTTTCATAGGCAAACTGGGGGGTGGAGGTAAGAAAGACAATATCTGCCGTTTCATCAAAGCTGCGGATATCCCGGGCTGCCGCCAGACCGTCCAGGCCCGGCATCATAATATCCAGCAGATACAGGGTAAAGGGCTCTTTTCCCGCAGCATCCAGCAGCTCCAGGGCACTCCGGAAAACCTGGAACCGCAGTGTGGTTTTCCGGGTCTGCTACCAGCGCTCCAGCAGCTTTGTAAGATTTTCCAGATCCGACAGCTGATCCTCACAAATGGCTGCGTACATTGCTTTACCCCCTTTTTTGTATACTGTTATGGTTATATCACAATCTTTAACTCTGTGCAAGGTGGCTTTCCTGCATTTCAAGCCGTAAATCCTGCCATTCGGGCAGTTGACCGGCTGAAATATGGATAATATGTTATGATGTTTACAAGGTCTGACCAAAAGACCTGAGCCAAAGGGCTTTATACAGAAACAGGAGGAAAAGAATATGAAAAGAATCACCGCACTGCTGCTGGCACTGGCTCTGTGCCTGGCATTGACTGCCTGCGGCGGCCCCGACAGACAGCCTGCCATTGATGCTTACAACGAGGTCACCGAAAACTACAACAAGTTTGTCGACATCGGCAATGCCCACATCGAGGAGTTTACCGATGAGGACATCGAAGTCCTGAATGCCTGCGCCGAGGCGCTGACCCAGTACGGCGAACAGCTGGAAAGTGATGAGGAGCTGACCCAGGAGCAGCTGGATGAGATGGTGGCTATGTTTGAAGAATTTAACGGCATCATCCTGGAATTCCTGGCAGAATTAGAGGCATAACAGGCCGGAATTAAGGAGAAAAATATGGCTTTGTTTGGAAAAAGAGCACCCTGCGCCATCTGCGGCGGCAAGGTAAAGGGCATCTTTCCCTGGAAAATTGAGGGTCAGCCCATCTGTAATGATTGCTACGGTGTTGTCGACCTGCCGGCAGGTATGGCAAATGAGATGAACCTGATGGCATTCCAGGGATACCGGGCATTCCGGGAGGAGAACAGCCGGCTGCGGGAGGTATTCCATACGACCCAACAGGTAGATTTCGGCTGGCTGGATGATAAGTTCCTGTTCGATATGTCCAACGGTTTGCTGTGCATGGACAAGCATCTGAACAAGACGATTTTTGAAGCAAAACAGATCCGCTCCTTTGTGATCCGGGAGGACAGTGTGCCGCTGTTTGAAGGCAGCCCCAAAGGTCTTGTCTGCCACACCAGCCGTATTCCCCAGCGGGTTTTGGAGATGGAGCCCCGGATCCGCCGGTTCCGGATGCAGGAGCAGATGCGCCGCAACGCGGAGCGGATGCGCGATGCCATGGATGGCGACCGGGACAATGACACCCACTACACCACCAGCACCATCGACCTTCCCGAACCCTTCGAGAAGTTCCAGGTGGAGATCTATTTTGACCATCCTTACTGGGATGTGTTCACCGCAGATATGCGGGGCCCTGTTTTCAGCAATACCGACCCCGATATTGACGACTACCTCCGGGAATACCACAATAACGCTGCCACTATGGAGCAGCTGGCCCGGGCACTGATGGAACTGGCTTTCCCCAACGCATCGGAGCGCGGCGAGGATCCTTATGCCCCTGCGCAGGCCCAGAGCGCCGCACCGGAGGATGCCATTACCCAGATCCAGCGTCTGAAGGAGCTGCTGGACATGGGAATCCTGACAGAGGAAGAATTCACAGCCAAGAAGCGTCAGCTCCTTGGCCTGTAAGGAGAAGATACTATGAAAAGAAGCTTCGCATTATTGCTGGTTCTGGCCATGCTGCTGACCCTTGCCGTGCCCGTAAGCGCCACCGAAACAGCTGACGGTGACGGCAGCTGGGCCATCTACTGGTATTTGTGCGGCAGTGACCTGGAAACCAACGGCGGTTTTGCCACCATTGACCTGATGGAAATGATGGAGGTGCAGCTTCCGGAAAATGTCAGCGTCGTCATTCAGACCGGCGGTGCCGCTGCCTGGCAGAATGATCTGATGGATGCGACCAAGCTCCAGCGGTGGCTGTATAACAGTGAGGGCCTGCATCTGCTGGAGGAGCAGGAGACCGCCAACATGGGCGACGCCCAGACCCTGTATGAATTTTTGAACTTCGCCAACACCAATTTCCCCGCGGATAAGGTTGCCGTCACCTTCTGGAACCACGGCGGCGGCTCCGTCAGCGGCGCAGCCTTTGATGAGAACCACGGCCTGGATTCTCTGGATCTGGCGGAAATGTATCAGGCCTTCGCTGCCGTCTGGCCTGCGGATGCTGCCAATCCTGCCCTGGAGCTGGTTGGCTTCGATACCTGTCTGATGGCCACCGTGGATGTGGCAGCCGTGTTCCAGGATTTTGCCAAGTATCTGGTGGCCTCCGAGGAAGTGGAGCCGGGTAACGGCTGGCTATACTCCGGCTGGCTGGGCCAGCTGGCAGCGGATCCTGCCATGGATGGCGCGGCACTGGGTACTGCCATCTGTAATACCTATTATGAAGGCTGCGAGGCAGTGGGCACCCAGGATCAGGCCACCCTGTCCGTAACGGATCTGACGAAGCTGACAGCACTGCTGGAAGCCTACGAAGATTTTGGTGAGGAAGCCTTTGTGGCGGCCTCTCAGGATCCCGGCTTCTTTGCCGAGCTGGGCCGGGCAGCCTCCCAGAGTGAGAATTACGGCGGCAATACCAAGGAGCAGGGCTACACCAACATGGTGGATCTGGGCCATCTGGCCCGGCAGACCGCCTGGATGCTGCCCTCTGCCCAGGCCGTCAGTGATGCTCTTGCCGAGTGTGTGATCCATAAGGTGGGCGGCATCTACCGCAGTGAGGCCACCGGTCTGAGCTGCTACTACTCCTACAACGGTGATATCAACGACTTCAACGGCTATGCCACCGTGGGTGCCGGATTGGCCTTCAAGCATCTGTATGCCTATGGTCTTACCGGCGAGCTGGCAGAAGGCGGCGAGGAATACTTAAGCGCTCTGAATATCGAGCAGCTGCCTGAGGTCATGACTCTGGCGGACATGGACTGGGACGGGGCACCTCTGGATCTGGATGATGAGGGAACCTCCTTCCTGACCCTGGGCCCGGAAGCCTCCGACATTCTGGCCGGCATCGGCTTCTCGCTGTTCTGGACAGACGAGGAAAATGACCAGATGCTCCTGCTGGGCACCGACAACGACATGACCGCCGACTGGGAAAACGGTATTTTCTACGACAATTTCCGGGGCGTCTGGGGCGCCATCGATGATCATATCGTTTACATGGAGCTTTCCTTCGAGGGTGAAGACTATAACCTCTATTCTGTACCCATCCTGCTGAACGGTGAGGAATACAATTTACAGGTTGCCTATGATTTCACCGCAGAGCAGTGGAGCGTCCTGGGTGCTTCCCAGGGTCTGGATGAATCCGGTATGGCCAGCAAGGAACTGCGGCTGCTGGAAGAGGGGGATGTGATCACCACCATCTGGAAGCTGGCCTCCTTCAGCGGCGACGATGACTTCCAGATGTATACCGCGGAGGAGCTGACCGTCACAGCGGACACCACCTTCGGTGAGACAGCACTGCCTGACGGCAGCTATGCCATGGTCTTCGAGATGCGGGATATTGCCGGCAACTATGCCTACTCTGACGCGGTTACCTTCGACTGCGCCGACGGCGAGATCTGGACCACGGTTTACGAAGATTGACAATCAGCGAAAGGCCACTGCCCGCATGGGGCAGTGGCCTGTTTTTCGTATAGCGAACCCGGCTTTTTATACTAGTTTTTGGTAAAATAGCCTAACGGCTATTTTATAGCGCCAATGGCGCGTCAAAAACTCTATGAGACGGGAGAATCGACAACGCCATCAGGCGGTGTCTTTTTCATAAAACGAGGCCGTTTTATGAAAAATGAGTATTAATCCGTCATTTCTTCCATCAGCTGTTTAAATACCGGCAGGCTTCTCAGGATCTGTTCCTCACTGACGCAGTAGCAGATCCGGAACCAGCCGGGGCAGCCGAAGCCTTCACCGGGGACGATGAGCAGGTCGTGCTCCTTGGCAAGCTGCCCGAAGTACAGGGAATCCCCGCCGGGGGCCTTGATGAACAGATAAAAGGCACCGTCGGGCTTGGGCATTTCATAGCCGTAGGCGGTCAGGGCTTCGTAAAGTGTCTTCCTGTTGCGGTCATAGGCAGCCAGATCCGGCCGCAGGTGGGTGCAGCGGGCAATGACCTTCTGCCACAGGGAGGGGGCGCAGACATGACCGCAGGCCCGGGCGGCACCGGCTATGGCAGCATAGAGGCGCTTGCTTTCGGTGCAGTTCTCCGGCACATAAACATAGCCGATCCGTTCACCGGGCAGGGACAGGGACTTGGAATAGGAGTAGCAGACAATGGTGTCGTTGAAAATCGAGGGGATCCAGGGCACTTCCACCCCGTAGGCCAGCTCCCGGTAAGGTTCGTCGGAGATGATGTAAATGGTATGGCCCAGATCAATGAGCTTGTCGGTGATCAGATTGCGCAGCTTCTGCAATGTCTCCCGGGTGTAGACAACACCGGAGGGGTTGTTGGGAGAATTCAGAATGATGGCCTGCGTGTTGTAGTTGATGGCCTTCTTCAGGGCGGCGAAATCAATCTGGAAATCCTTTTCGTCAGCAGGCACCACCCGCAGCTCCATGCCGGCGCTTTCCACGAAGGGCTTGTACTCCGGAAAATAGGGGGCGATGGCGATGACCTCGCCGCCGGGGATGGACAGGGCACGGAATACGGCTACCAGCTCGGGAGCGGCGCCGCAGCCGATGAAGAAGCTTTCGGGCTTGGTATGAATACTGTAGCGCTGGTTTAAGTCGTCAGAGATGGCCTTCCGGGTCTCGTAATCGCCAATTGCGGAGGTATAGCCATGAACCAGCAGAGAGTCGGTGTCTGCCAGAACTTCCCGGATGGTTTCGTTCACCTGGGGAGGAGAGGGGATGGAAGGGTTGCCGATGGAATAATCAAAGACATTCTCCGGGCCCACAATGGCAGAGCGGGCTTTGCCGTATTCAAAAAGATCCCGGATAACACTGCGGTTGGCACCCAGGGCATAGGCGGATTCGTTTAACATAATTTGCACCTCCAAAAGAACTTGTAGGGGAGGGTCTTGCCCCTCCCGCTTGCGAACGAAACCATAGCGGTAACGTTTGATGCGGAAACAATATATTTTGCATCTGTTGTTTCTGCGTGTTGGTGGTAAGGTTGCGGGAGGGTCAAGACACTTACGGCAGAGCTGCGTTAGAGCTCGTACAGCGGTTTCTTCGGGTTATAGGGCTGGGCCTTATAGGTCACGGTGCCGATGGGCTTGCCCTCCACGCCGTATTTGGGATTGTAGCCGAAGAGGTTTACATAATTCAAAAGGTCATCCTTTTCTTTCTCCATTTCCTCCATAACGGCCACAGTGGCGATGACATCGTCCACAGCCCGGTGGGAGTTGACAACCTTGCCGGTGAGGCCGTAAGCTTCAATGGCGGAGCAGAGCTTGTGGGGATAGCTGTGCCGGTCCCGGTAGACGGTCAGCAGATCCAGCTTGTCCTTGCCCTTGAGAATGGCCGGATCGCCGTCCCGCAGGAGCATGTAATACAGGAAGCTCAGATCAAAATGGGCATTGTAGGCAAGCAGTAAGGTATTTCCCTGGAGCATTTCGGCAATGTCCCGACAGACCCGGGTCTTGGGCAGGCCCCGTTCCCGGATATCCGCGGTGGAAATGCCCGTCAGCTCCTCGATTTTGGGAGGAACGAAGCCCCCGGGAGACAGGGAGACCAGCTCGTCATATTCCCGGACGACAGCAGCAGCGCCGTCACGCTGCTCCACCACCACGGCGGCGAACTCGATGATCTCGTCCCGGTTGTACAGAAGGCCGGTGGTCTCCGTATCAAACAGAAACAGCCGGTCGTATTTTTCAAAAAGGGCGGAAAGGTTGGACATATCTTTCTTTCTCCTGATGTAAAGTGTTGCAGTGGGCGCCGTAAGCGCCAGTACATTTATAGGAAGGCCAGCTTCTGGGCCCGGACTACCTTGGGCTCCGGTTCGGAGGTCAAGGCGAATTCAGCAGCAAGGTGCTCTGCAAAAGCAACAGCCCGTTCCCGGCTGCCTGCTTTCAGCTCTACCTCCACCTCTGCGAAGGGCTGCCTGTGGCTGCCACCGGTGAGGATGCCCTCATCCAGAGCCAGCTCCACCTTGGTGCCATCCTCCAGGGTCAGCTCCCTGGCGAGGCGGGTGAATTTGGCACCACAGAAGGGCTGAACCCCTCCGGCAGTACAGCGCATCAGCTCCCAGGGAGCACCGTTCCGGCACAGCTGCATGATGGCGGGCAAAATGGAATCACATTCCACTTCCCATTCGTTGCGGCTGCCGTCCCCGGCGGGGGATTTGAAGGTACAGACGGACTTGCCGTTTTCCATCCGTTTGCGCAGTGTCCAGTGGTGGAAGGCAAGCTTTAAATCGAAGGTGTCATAATAGGTGGTTTCCATGGAAATTGTGGTGAAATCTCCGTACATTTTCTGGATCTCTTTCAAAATGGCAGCATCTGCCCGGTATTTCAGTTCAAATTCTTTTCCCATAGGGATCCCCCTGTTTTCTGAATATTGCCTTGTAGGGGCGGGGCAATGCCCCGCCCACCCGGTAGCGACAATTGAGCGGTAGAATTCTGTGGAAATCGAAACGATACCGGGAATACCAGCCATTCCGTAATCGTCGGGGTGTGGGAGGGGCACTGCCCCTCCCCTACAGTGGCGTTGTTTGTAACTGCTCTTACTATCCCCATTATACACGCCAACAACCTGGGATGCAAGTTTCTTTCGGCCGGTTCTCATTCCGACAGCATAATTTTTCCTGCCGTGGTAGTATCTGCCTATCCTGATTTTTACGAAGGAAAGGTGCGTGGTCAGAAGATGTTGGTGGAAACCTATCTGCGCCGGGGGAAGAGGAGTTTGCAGCGGATGGCCCTGGATCCGCGGCTGCGGGGGGCAGCGGCGGGACTGGTCTGGGGCGGCGGCGGATATCTGCTCAGTGCGGGGGGTCTGGGTGCCTATCCCCAGCCGGTGGTTCTGGGCATGATCTGCGGAGCCACAGGCTGGCGGGTGGTACTGATGACCCTGGGGGCCATGGTTGGATATCCTGCCTTCTGGGGTATGGCAGGGCTGCCGGGGATCGTCTGGTCTGCGGCGGGCGGTCTGCTGACCATGCTGCTGGGAAAGCGGGAAAGGAGCCGGGAACAGCCTCTGATGCTGCCGGTTTTGGCGGCGTTCCTTACTGCGGTGACAGAATTGTGCTTCTGTCTGCTGCTGAAAGACGAAACACCATTTCTGATCCGATGCTTAAGGGTTATGTTAACCTTGGTGGCGGCGATGGTTTTTCTCCAGGCCAGCCGGTGCCGGGATCCCATCACCGACTGGCTGGCTGGTGCCTTTATGGTTCTGGCAGTGGCCCGGGTCAGGTTGGGGCCCTTTGGCCTTGGGTACATAGCCGCCGGTGCCCTGGGGAGCGGCGGGCCCTTTCCGGCCGCGGTGCTGGCGGGACTGAGTCTGGATCTGGCCCGGCTGACCCAGCTGCCTATGGCGGCGGTACTGTGCCTGTCCTGGTTTTTGCGGCTGCTGCCCTGGGAGAAACGGTGGCAGCAGGCGTTGGCGCCGCCTGTGGCGTGGCTGCTGGTATCGGCGGCCTGTGGGAGCTGGGACCGGGAGATCCTGCCGGGACTGGCCCTGGGATCGGGACTGGGGCTGCTGCTGCCCCGGCAGCCTTCTCTTGGACGCCGCCGGGGACAGACCGGAGCGGCCCAGGTGCGGCTGGAGCTGGGCGCCCGGGCCATGACCAGGGTGCAGCAGATGCTGACCGAACAGGAGGTGCCGCCCATTGACGAAAACGCCCTGGTGGAAAAGGCAAGGCAGCGGGCCTGCGGCGGATGTGCTTTCCGGAAGAACTGCCAGACCAGCCGGAGCCTTTCCCAGGCCCATCTGCGGGATCCGCTGGACGCGGACTGCAAAAAGCAGGGCCGGCTCATTGCCGAACTGCGCCGGAGCCGGGAGCAGCTGAAGCTGATGCAGGCAGACCGGCAGCGGCGGTGGGAATACCGGACGGCACTGATCCGGCAGTACGAGGGCATGTCTGACTATCTGCGCCTTCTGGCAGACCGGCTGCCCCGGCAGCAATCCCGGGCCCGCCCGGTGTTCCGCATCGAGGCCGGTGCCCGATCCCGGGGGAAGGAACGGGCCAATGGTGACAGCTGTATCGCTTTCCCGGGAATGGCCTGCTGTTATTACATTCTGCTGTGCGACGGCATGGGCACCGGCCTGGGAGCGGCCGAGGAAGGGAGCACAGCCTCCAAACTGTTGCAGCAGCTGCTGACGGCAGGGATCCCGGCAGAGCACGCCCTGGGAACGCTGAACAGCCTTCTGGCCCTCCGGGGCAGCGCCGGGGCAGTGACGGTGGATCTGACGGAGATCCATCTGGACACAGGCCTGGCGGAAATCTACAAATGGGGTGCATGCCCCAGTTATCTTCTGACCCGTTCCGGGACAGAAAAAATCGGGACAGCTTCGCCGCCGCCGGGGATCTCAGTAGGTAAGATCCGCCGGGAGCGGGAAAAGCTGTCCCTTCGCCGGGGGGAAGTGCTGATTCTGCTCAGTGACGGCGTGGACGGAGAGGTTGTCCAGAGTCGTCATGATCTTTCTCCCGATCTGCCGCCTGGGGAGCTGGCGGCGAAATTGCTGGAGAGCGGCTGTGGAAGCGGAGAGGACGATGCAACGGTCACTGCCATCCGTCTGCGCCCCATCAGCCTGGCTACATCATAGCACTGCCCTGATGAAAATGCTGTCGAAACACAAGATGTGGGATGTGAATTTGCAGGAAAATCACAAGATGTTGGTGAAGATGTAAAGCGATGGCATTTTTTCGGGGAAAAGCACGAAGCGGCGGACATCTTTCCGCCGGAATCAGAGAGTCACGCATCAAACTACAATTTAGCGATATTGTGAAAGCTTGAGGGAGCCGGATCCGGCTCCCAGGCTGTTGGAAAATTACTGCAATTTGTTGTCGCCCGACGGTTCCTGCTGCGCTGTGAAAGGAATCTCACCATGCTTGCTTTCAAAATCACGAATACATTGGCGGATTAAATACAAAATCTGCCCATTGCCGGAACGGCCTTCGTATTTTGCAATATAATGCAGCTTATGATGCAATTCTGGCTCAATTTCGATACCTAAATGCTTGTTGCTTTTGTTCCGCATACTGCACCTCAAAATCTTTGATTAAGTATATTTTAAGATGATTCTGCGTCGTAGTTGACAAAGTATACTTGATTCAAGTATACTAAATCTATTAAGAAAGAAATCGGGGGCAGTATAATGATGGAACAGAACACAGGATTAGGAGAGTACCCATATAATCTTTTGCTTGCGGCAAAGGGACGTAAAAGACTGATGATTCCCCAGTCCTTGACAAAAGATGTGCAGGCAGGAATTGCATATGCGCTTTTTTTACTCGAGAAAGCAGAGCAGGAGGTTTTGAATCAAAAATTCCGTTTGGGTTTGCCATTGGATGACAAACAACAGCAAATAGAGCGAAAAGCTTTGCAAAAGTTAAGTCAGCCTCGCCGATGGGATTACATATGCTATGGTATTGCCGGGTGTATGAAAAATAAAACGGATGAAGCCAGAAGAAGAGGCTTAGAGCAAGGTTATCAGGAAGGTTATGCTGCTGGTATAAAAACGCTTGATACCGGAAAAGAAACACCATCGCTGGTGCCGATAATGGATCTTCCTATTGAAACCATGCCTTTTTCCACGCGTGTGTGCAATGCACTCTCCAGGAACGGATGCAGAACTGTTCGTGATGTTGCAACACAAAATATTGGGACAATCCAACGGATGAGAAATCTTGGAACAAAGGGAATTGAAGAAGTTCTAACTGTTCTTCGTTCTTACGGTTTTGCGCATACCGAGTGGGAACTGTTCTGATATATTTATCGGATCCCAATTCCATAACAACAAAAAAGAGATATCCTGCTTTGATGAAAACCGGGTGCGAACCAATTGCCTGTTTGCTGACACCCCTTGGGATGCCATCAAACAGGCCGGGATTCTCCCACGAGCTGAAAAAGTGTCCACCGGACACTTTTTTACCCGCCCTTCGGTTGGGCCGCTCTTTCGAATCCCATATCCATGCCAGAAAAAAAGAGACATCCCGATGGGATGTCTCTTTTTTTCTGGGGTGGATAATGGGATTCGAACCCACGACCTTCAGAGCCACAATCTGACGCGCTAACCAACTGTGCTATATCCACCATATTCTGTTGTGCTGAAATACTGAGGAAAAGTGGCACGCCAGAAGGGACTCGCTACACTAAGGTGTCGCCGGGCCCCTACCCGGCGAGCAAC
>JAGBAI010000130.1 GCA_017939025.1 Oscillospiraceae bacterium | reverse complement strand
GCAGCGATGGCATCTTAATTGAATTTGAACAATAATAAAGAGAAAGGGAATGAATCATGAGTGTTGCAATCAATAACCTCATCAATTTTTCACGTGCGCTTCCTGCACCTATGGACACACTTTCCAGTAAAAAAGTGAAGGTGTCTTCGAAATACGGCTCCGGAACCGAGGCCACGCTGACTGCCACAGTCATCAAGGCTGTACATGCAGTCTGTGACTGTATGACCGGCAGCGCAGAAGGCGCAGTGGGTGTCATTGATCATCGGATGGTTGCAGAATACAAATCCTCCTCCGGTCCGGATGCCTATCATCTGGTTGTCTATGACAGCGCAAGCGGCAATATCGTTGCCAGCGGCTATGACAAGAACACGGAAATGATCGAAACCTACCGGCTGCATCAGACTGCAAATGATGGTGCTGCTGTCCTTATGGCTATGTTTCCTGCCTTGATTGCGGATCAGGAGTTTGAAGACAATTTTGTACTCTACTTCGATCAGAGAAAGGCTGGCTATACGGATCTTACGAAGGCGGTAGAGTATATGGCCATCCTTTGTGATAACGCATACCGCCGCCTGAAGGATGAAACCTGCCCGGCAAATATCAAGGCGAAAATCGAAAAGTCCGGTAATGTCCTGCGGGTATCCCAGGCGCAGTTGGATTCCGGTGCCTATACTCCCAGCAACGTCATGGCAGGTGAATTCACGATCTTCGCCAAGACTGGCAGGGCAACGGTAAGTGCAGCCAAAACGGAAATCCCCCATACTGATTTTGAAGGGAAGTATCAGCTGACTTCCGGTCGGAAGCTTTCCATCCTGGAAGAGAGTATGGTTCCCAAACTGGACTCCTGGTATATCATCCCGGAACAGGTAGTCAATATTTGCCGACACGCACAGGTCACTACCGGTAAACCCATGCAGATGCGCAATTTCCTGATGCGCGGTCCTGCAGGCACCGGTAAAACCCAGGGTGCCCGGGCAATCGCAGCTGGACTGCACCTGCCGTACATGAAGTATACCTGTTCTGCGTCCACTGAAGTTTTTGATTTCATTGGCATGGTCTTTCCTAAGACGGATTCCATGACCACCGGAGATGCTCAGCTGGATAAGGAGCGGGAGATGGTCATGGCTATGGGCGGCATCAACTACGCCAACGTGGCGAAAATTATGAACCTTCCGGACCTTGAAGACATGGACTTTGACCCCTGTGGCGTCTTTCAAAGCCTTACAGGCATTACCAATGAGGAAGTAACTTCCCGGGACTGCATGGCTGTTGTCATGGATATGGTGGCCGAGAAGATCAAGCAGCTCAGCAAACCCGCAGAAGGGGAGCAGTCCTCCGGTCAGACTTACACCTATGTAGAAACGGATTTTATCAAGGCCCTGAAGAATGGCTATGTCATAGAGATCCAGGAGCCTACCGTCATCATGCAGCCCGGTGTTCTGGTCGGTCTGAACTCTCTTCTGGAGCAGAGCGGTTCCATTACGCTTCCCACTGGTGAGATCATTCAGCGCCATCCGGATACCGTCGTGGTTGTTACAACAAATGTGACTTACGAAGGCTGCCGCGGACTAAATCAGTCCGTCGTTGACAGAATGAGTCTGGTGGAAGATATCGACCTTCCCAGTCCGGAAGTAATGACCCAGCGAGCCATGGCTGTCACCGGCGCAACAGACGAATATCAGGTATCACAGATGGTACAGGTCGTCAATGATATGTCTGAGTACATGCGTAAGAACGGTATTACCGACGGTACCTGCGGCATGAGAAGTCTTATCGACTGGATCATCAGCGCAGAGATCACGGGTGATGT
>JAGBAI010000129.1 GCA_017939025.1 Oscillospiraceae bacterium | reverse complement strand
TTGTTTTGGTATGAGAAACTTCAATAATTTCAGAAAGAGAATCCTCTTCTGTAATACATAAAAATCGTGCCGGAGCTGCCGCTCCGACACGATCCTTAGATGTTTCATTTTGGCTCTACCCCAACTATTGACATAGAACCCCAAAAAAGCGGCTGTCCGGATGGGCAGCCGCTTAGTTTTTATTTTAAAATGAGACGAGATTCTGATATTTTCTATTCCGAAAATATCAGAATCGACAACGCCAAAAGGCGGTGTCTTTCAAATGAAACTGAAATTCTTTCATTTGAAAATAGTATAAAAAGGCAATTTTGCGATGAATGACGGATCTCAGCTGGGCGTTGAGCCTGCCGGGGAAGGTTTCGTTGGCTGATGCCATGTCTGCCACACCGCTTCTGCAGAGCAGGGATCCCCTGTCCCGGCGGATTCAGACCGGGGCGCGGCACTGAAAGGAAGGACATCCGGCTGCTTCAGAGAACTGATTCCTCCGGGACAGAGAGATTGCAGCCTTTCAGTCTGCGTGGGACACTGTAGATATTAAACCGGTTCTCCCGGGAAAAGCCCAGCAGGGTGATGTTTGCCTTCCGGGCAGTTTCCACCGCGGCGATGGTGGGCGTGGATCGGGATACGATCATGGGAACGCCAATGGCAGCTGCCTTCAGGATCATGTCCATGGGGATCCGGCCGCTGGTGAGGATATATTTGTCTTGGAGAGAAACGCCCTCCAGCAGCGCCTTACCGGTCAGCTTGTCCAGGGCGTTGTGACGGCTGATGTCAATGCAGGCAAAGCAGGTGCCGCTGTCATCGCAAAGGGCGCAGCGGTGGGTGCCGGCGGTGGCTTTTTGCAGCGTGGACTGATCGTAAAATTTCTGCTGATTGGCCAGCAGGATCTGCGGATCAAACACAGGGCCTTCTTCCGGCAATACACCGGGCGGATTCCGGCGTGTTTCTTTCAGGGTTACCCGGGCAGAACCGGCATCCATATCCAGTTCCAGAGATTCCATATCCTCCGGCGCCTGGATCAATCCCTGGGTATACAGATGCCCCACAACCAACTCTTTCAGCTCACTGGGGGAGCAATACAGGGTTCTTGTCATCACGCCCGGAACTTCCAGGCGCAGGGCAGTTTCGTGCACCATCAGGTCCCGCATCTGGATGTATTCTCCGCCGATATAGCGCAGGATGTCCAGTTTGTCAACCAGCTCTGCGCAGCCTTCGGGGTCAGCCTCTGTGCTGCCCAGATATTTTTGGTATTCGGTACGGGTATTGATGTTGGTAAACATACGAAACTCCTTATCAAAGCAGGCAGCGTCCTCCTGGGACAGGACACAGGCCCGGCTGGCGTTGATAAACCGGAACAGGGAGCTGTTTCCGGTTTCCAGCCGGTGGACCACTTCGCCCAAAAGAGCGCGGCAATAGAAGGTGTTGAAGGGCTCCATCCGGTCATGGTACCGGCTGGCGCAGATATCCATTCCGCTTTCCCGCAGCTTTTCTTTCATGTGACGGATGAAAGGCAGATTTACCACCGGCATATCACAGGCCAGCAGGTAAATGTAGTGACTGCGGGCATGGTGCAGGGCAGCATGAACCCCAGCCAGCGGCCCCTTTCCGGGGTAAAGGTCGCTGCACAGCCGCACGCCCATACCTTCGTATAGCTGAGGCTTTGCAGTGACGATGAGGATGTCAGAAAATTCCTGTTTCAGGGTCTCAATGACGGTTTCCAGAATCCGCCGGTCATCCTCCATCATAAGCTGCTTGTCAAAGCCCATCCGGGAGGATTTCCCTCCCGCCAGAATGGCAGCGGTGCCGAACAGAGGCAATTCCTCCCGGGACAAATCTGTCCCGGGAGTATTGTTTTGCAGATTCATAGGCTTATGCCTTTTCGATCCGGGCTGCACAGACCTTCAGCTCGGGGATCTTGGCAGTGGGATCGATGGCGGTGTTGGTCAGCATGTTGGCGGGGCCGTCTGCAAAGTGGAAGGGCATGAACAGAACACCCTCGGGCACGATATCGGTGACCCGGGCCTCGGCAAAGACACCGCCGCGGCGGGAGGATACCTTCACGCTGTCGCCGGAGAGAATGTCCAGCTTGGCAGCATCGGCAGGATTGATCTCCACATAGGAACGGCCGGAAATGTTCACCAGGCCCTCTACACGACCGGTCATGGTGCTGGTGTGGTAGTGATACAGAATACGGCCGGTGGTGAAGATCATGGGGTATTCTGCGTCAGGAGTCTCCGCAGAAGGACGGTAGGGTGCGGGCTTAAAGAGGGCCCGCTCGCCCCGGCTGAACTTGCCCACATGCAGGATGGGGGTGCCGGGATGGTCGGCAGTGGGGCAGGGCCACTGGAGGCCGCCCTTTTCCAGACGCTGATAGCTCATGCCGCCGTAGGAGGGGGTGACGGTTGCCATTTCGGCAAAGACTTCCTCAGCGGTATGGAAGCTGTTCTCATAACCCAGCGCAGCCATCACGTCGGACAGAATTTCAAAGTCCGCCTTGCTTTCACCCACACAGGGGATGGCCTTGCGGATCCGCTGGACACGGCGCTCGGTATTGGTAAAGGTGCCGTCCTTCTCAGCGAAGGTGCAGCCGGGCAGAACCACGTCGGCAAGAGCGGCAGTCTCGGTGAGGAAAATATCCTGAACCACCAGGAATTCGCAGTTCTCCAGCGCGTGCTTGACATGGTTCAGGTCGGGATCGGACATCATGGGGTTCTCGCCCATGATATACAGGCCCCGGACGCTGCCGGCTTCCACGGCGTTCATGATCTCGGTAACGGTCAGGCCGGGCTTGCCGGACAGAGAAACACCCCAGGCTTTTTCAAACTTCTCCCGGGCGGCATCGTTGAATACCTTCTGGTAGGCGGGGAAATCGGTGGGCAGGCAGCCCATGTCGCAGGCACCCTGAACATTGTTCTGACCGCGCAGGGGGTTGACACCGCAGCCGTACTTTCCGATTTTGCCGCACAGCAGCGCCAGATTGGAAGTGCCCATAACGCCCTCGGTGCCGGTGGAGTGCTGGGTGACGCCCATGGCGTAGTAGATACCGGCCTTATCGGCCTTGGCATACAGCCGGGCAGCCTTCTTCAGCTCCTCGGCATCGATCTGACAGATTTCGGCAACCACCTCGGGGGTGTAGTCCTTGACGACCTCAACCAGCTGCTCGTAGCCTTCGGTGCGCTCGTCGATATACTTCTGATCCTGCAGGCCTTCGGAAATGATGACATTCATCATGCCGTTGAACAGGGCAACGTTGGTGCCGGGCTTGATTTGCAGGAACACATCGGCTTCCCGGCACAGAGGGATCCGGCGGGGTTCTGCCACGATGATCTTGGCACCCTTCTTCTTGGCCTGGCGGATGAGAGAACCGATAACGGGATGGGTCTCGGTGGTATTGGAGCCGGTGACAAAGACCACATCCTGGTCGGCTGCCTCGGCAATGGAGTTGGTCATAGCGCCGGAGCCCAGGGTAATGGCCAGGCCTGCCACGGTGGAAGCGTGGCACAGACGGGCACAGTGGTCAACATTGTTGGTGCCGATAGCGGCACGCATCATCTTCTGGAAGACGTAGTTATCCTCATTGGAGCAGCGGGCGCTGGAAAGGCCTGCCAGAGCATCGGGGCCGGACTGGGCCTTGATGGTGCCGATCCTGTGGGCGATCAGACTGATGGCCTCTTCCCAGCTGGCTTCCGTCAGAACGCCGTCCTTGCGGATCAGGGGTTTTGTCAGACGGTCCTTATGGTTGATGAAGTTGTAGCCGAACTTACCCTTGACACACAGCAGGCCCTTGTTGGCTTCGCCGTACAGCGGCTGGGCGCCCACAACGGTATCGTCCTTCACCTGCAGCTCCAGCTGGCAGCCTACGCCGCAGTAAGTGCAGGTGGTGGGAACCTTTTTGGTTTCGAAGGCACGGTAACGGATCTTGCTCTTGGGCAGCAGAGCGCCTACGGGACAGACAGAAACACAGTTGCCGCAGGAAACGCAGTTGGTGCTGCGGATCAGCTGATCGAAGGGCGTGGCAATCTTGGCCTTGAAGCCGCGGCCGGTGATGCCGATGGCGGCTTCGCCGTGGAGCTTCTGGCAGACGTTGACACAGCGCTGGCACAGGATGCACTGATTGGGGTTATAGGTAAAGAACTCATTGGAATCATCGATGGGATACTCGTTCTTCACACCTGCGAAGCTGGTCTGCTCCACGCCATATTCATAGCACAGGTTCTGCAGCTGGCACTCACCGTTCTTGGCACAGCTGAAGCAGTCGGCATTATGGGTGGACAGCATCAGATCCAGTACGCTTCTTCTTGCAGCAATGACCTTTTCGGACTTGGTGTAGATCACATTGCCCTCAGCCACAGGGGTGGAACAGGCGGTAAACAGCTTGGGATTGCCCGCAATCTCAACCAGGCAAATACGGCAGGATGCCCCAGGAGTCAGGTCCTTCAGATAGCACAGTGTGGGGATCTCAATGCCCACACTCTGGGCTGCCTGCAGAATGGTGCTGCCTTCTTTTACCTGCACCTGGATGCCGTCAATTGTTACATTCAGCATAGTTTCCTCCTAATTCATATGTAAATGAAACTTTTTTATAGATACTATCAACGCATTATAATTGCTCATTTTGGAAAAACCAATAAGGTTACAATAGTTTATCCATAGGATAAAACTATGAGTCATTTATAGAATTAAACTATAAATAAACTATCGCAACCTTATTGGTTTTGACAGTTCTCGGTGGTATTATCTTCGTAACATAAAAACAAACCGGCAAAAATCAGGGCATTTTCCCCGATTTTCCGGCTTGAACCGGACATCCCGGAGTCCATGGATGTCCGGAGCTTTTTTGTGATATTCCATTTATCAGGAGGTAAATTATGGCTCATATCAGTGAGGCTGGTGTCAGGAAGATTACCCAAATCTGCGAGCGGTATGCGAATGAGAAGACACCCCTGATGATGATCCTCAGCGACATTCAGAATGAGTACGGTTATATCCCGCTGGATGTTCAGAAGATTGTTTCCGAAAAGACCGGCATTCCCGTAGCAGAGATCTACGGTGTTGTCACGTTCTATTCTTTCTTCTCCCTGGAGCCCAAGGGCAAGTACATCATCGGCTGCTGCCTGGGTACTGCCTGCTACGTCAAGGGTGCCCAGCAGATCATCGACAAGTTCTCTGAGATTCTGGGTATCAAGGCCGGTCAGACCACTTCCGACGGCCTGTTTACCATCGATGCCCTGCGCTGCATCGGTGCCTGCGGCATTGCCCCCGCTGTTTCCATCAACGGCAAGGTCTATCCCAAGATGACCGTAGACAAGGTCGCTTCCGTGGTGGAAGAATACCGGGCTAAGGAGGTATAAGGATTATGAAGAATTTTGCTGAACTGGATGCTGCTGTTTGCAGCTGCACCGAAGCGTTGCATGCAAAACTGGAAGGTACCAACGGAAAGCGTGCCATCCTGCTGTGCGGCGGCACCGGCTGCCTGTCCTCCAATTCTCTGGACATCAAGGGCAAATTCGACGCTCTGGTAGCGGAGCATCATATAGAAGATAAGGTAACCGTCAACACTGTCGGCTGCTTCGGTTTCTGCTCTCAGGGCCCCTTCGTCAAGATCCTGCCGGAGGATACCCTGTACCGTCTGGTAAAAGTGGAGGACGTGGAAGATATCTTCAACGCCGACATTCTGGGCGGTGCGATCGTGGAACGGCTGCTGTACGTGGAGCCCAACACCGGCGAAAAGGTTTCCAGGCAGGATGATATCAATTTCTATAAAAAGCAGAAGCGTGTTGCCCTTCACGGCGGCGGTGTCATCAATCCCGAAGATATTCACGAGGCCATGGGCTACGGCGCTTTCCAGGGTTTGAAGCGTGCCCTGTCCATGGACCGGAAAGCCGTCATTGACGAAGTGCTGACCTCCGGCCTCCGGGGCCGGGGCGGCGGCGGCTTCCCCACCGGCAGAAAGTGGATGTTTGCTTACGGTTCCCAGAGTGAGCAGAAATATGTGGTCTGCAACGGTGACGAGGGTGACCCCGGTGCCTTCATGGACCGCTCCATTCTGGAAGGCAACCCTTACGCCGTGATTGAAGGCATGATGATCGCAGGCTATGCCATCGGCGCATCTGAAGGCTACTTCTATGTCCGTGCCGAATATCCCATCGCCGTCAACCGTCTGCGCAACGCCATCCGCCAGATGAATGAGATCGGCATTCTGGGCGAGAATATCCTGGGTACCGGCTTTTCTTTCCAGGCCCACATCCGGCTGGGCGCCGGTGCATTCGTCTGCGGTGAGGAAACTGCCCTGCTGAATTCCATTGAAGGCAAGCGTGGTATGCCCCGGCCCCGGCCTCCTTTCCCTGCGGTCAAGGGTCTGTGGGATGAACCCACCATCGTCAACAATGTGGAAACCCTGGCCTGTGTTCCCTACATTCTCCGGGAAGGCGCGGCTGAGTTTGCCTCCTGCGGTACGGAAAAGAGCAAGGGCACCAAGGTTTTCGCCCTGGGCGGCAAGGTCAATAACGTTGGCCTGGTGGAGATCCCCATGGGCACCACCCTGCGGGAGCTGATCTACGACATCGGCGGCGGCATCCCCGACGGCAAGCAGTTCAAGGCCATTCAGACCGGCGGCCCCTCCGGCGGCTGTCTGACCGCGGCAGCTCTGGACGAGCCCATCGACTTTGACAATCTGGTTGCCAAGGGCTCCATGATGGGCTCCGGCGGTGCCATCGTCATGGATGAGGACAACTGTATGGTGGACGTTGCCAAATTCTACATGGAGTTCATCTGCGACGAATCCTGCGGCAAGTGCACCCCCTGCCGGATCGGCACCCGCCGTATGCTGGAGATCCTTACCAGGATCACCGAAGGCAAGGGCACTCTGGAGGATCTGGACAAGCTGGAGGAGATCAGCAATCTCATCAAGACCGGCTCCCTGTGCGCCCTGGGCCAGACTGCGTCCAACCCCGTCATGTCCACCATGAAGCACTTCCGGGATGAGTACATTGCCCACGTTGTGGACAAGAAGTGTCCTGCCAAGGTCTGCAAGAACCTGATGAGCTACGTCATTGACAAGGACAAGTGCATCGGCTGCGGCATGTGCGCCCGGGCCTGTCCCGCTGCCGCCATCGAAAAGACCGATTATGTGGCTCCCGGCAAGAAGAAACCCGCTCTGGCCATTGATACCCAGAAGTGTGTCAAGTGCGGTGCCTGTATTGCAACCTGTAAGTTTGGTGCTATTTCCAAGCAGTAATCTGTATAGGAATCCGGGCCGCAAAGCGAAAGCTCTGCGGCCCTTTCCTAGGCGTACCAAATAAAAATGGCAGTCCATTGGATGGACTACCATTGGGTGTTATTGGACAGTATTGTTTGGAGTCTGCAGCCGCAGAGAAGACAGGGAAATGGCCAGTTTTTCACTTTGAACAGCCACATACTCCGGTACCTTCAGACGAACCGGTGCAAAGTTCCAGATGGCACTGATTCCGCAGGCGATCAGCGCATCACAGACAGATTGCGCGCTGTCTGCCGGAACTGTGATGATGCCAATATGAACATCATAGCATTTGCAGAAGGATTCCAGGCGGTTCATGGGATAAATGGGTTTTCCACATTCGGACTGCTTTACGGTAGGACGGATGTCAAAACCAGCCATGACGTTCAGTCTGAATTCTTCAAAGCCGCTGTAATCCAGCAGTGCCTGCCCCAGTTTGCCGGCACCCACAACAATGGTACCGGTTTCTGTAACAAAGTCCAGGTACTGTTCAATATCCAGAATCAGCTGTTCCCGGCTTCGTCCGGTTCTGCGCCGTCCCGTATGGGAAACCTTGGCAAGATCCTTTCGTACCTGCACTTCGCCCATACTCAGCGCTTTTGCAATGGTGGTGGCAGATACATTCTCAGAATGTTCCGGCATGGATTTCAGATGGTTCAGATAGATGGGCAGCCGCTTCAGCAGCTTTTTGGAAATTTTGTTTGGCTCCATTGTGCAGCCCTCCGTAATATGTTCTGTACATGACCGCAAGAACACGCTCGAATGAGAAAAAATTTCTCTGTATGGGCGTTCTGTCGCCTAAACCGACGGCTGCCTTGTGGGTGGTGCATAGAAAAATTATATTACGTCCCATTGCAAAAACCAATATCGTTATGGTATTTTATTTATAGAAGGAAACTATAGATCGGGAGATTCCAATATGAACTACAACGTACTGCGTTATTTTTCTGTCTTAGCTCAGGTGGAGCACTATACTGTCGCGGCAGCGCGGCTGGGAATCTCTCAGCCTTCTTTAAGCAGCGCTATTCATAATCTGGAAAATGAGCTGGGAGGCGTCAAGCTGTTTGAAAAGGTCGGACGGAACATCCGCCTGACAGACGAAGGTAAGTTTTATCAGGAAAAGGTAGATGCGGCTCTGAATGAACTGCACGCAGCGTCTCTGATGCTGCGCGACAGCAAGGTCAGCGCTCCCGTGGTGATCCGCATGGGCTTTGTTTCCGGAACGCTGAATGGTCTTGTGGCGCAGAAAATTACAGAATACGCGCAAAGCAACAAGCGGATCCGGTTCCATCTGACAGAAAGCTCTGCGGAAAATCTGATGGATCTGGTGCGCCAGGAGAAACTGGATATGGCGATTGTGGATTCCACAGACCGGGACCGGAGCCTCCACTTCCGAAAGCTGACAGAACGGGACTTCTTCGTTGCGCTTCCGGAGAACCATCCTTTGGCAGAAGAGGAGATCATCGAACCGCAGGTGGTCGTCCATGAGCCGCAGGTGGTATTCAACTACAATGTGGCAAAAAGCTTCAAGGAATGGACCACCGGAACACCTTCTGACGAAAGCGTCATTTGTACGGTAGATACGGCGCAGTCTGCTCTGGACCTGGTTGAAGCCGGTGTGGGTATTGCCTTCATTCCGGATAAATGCGTACAGGCACATTCCGGCATTCGGTTTGTCCCTCTGAAAAACTGGCACCAGGCACTGTATATGTGCATCCTCTATGATAAATGGCTGGAACCGCCGGTTTGGGATTTTGTGGAACTGCTTGTGAAAGCCATCCGGGAGTCCGCTGCGGCAAACCGGAATTGCCCGTAAAGTATAGCCATGCTACCGCATCTGCCGGCGGCATTGTCTGTGTGCCCGGCAGCTACGGTTAGAATGACCGCAAAGTGAGATCAATTTAAAAATCACCTGCTGAGACTTGCTCAAGCAGGTGATTTTCTTATTTTCGGATCCTTTCAGCAGCCATCCCGGCCAGATCCCGTTTCAGGACTTTGCCCGCCGCGTTCATGGGGAAGTGATCGGTGAAGAATACATATTTCGGAATTTTGTATCTTGCCAGATGGTCACCCACATGATCCCGGATCTGCTGGGGCTCCATAACGGCGCCGTCCTTCAGGATCACAAAGGCTGCGATCTCCTCTCCGTGGATGCGGTCGGGAACACCTACACACTGGACATCCCGGATCTCAGGACGTTCCAGAAGGAGGGCCTCGATCTGGGAAGGGGAGATATTCTCGCCGCCCCGGACGATGATGTCCTTGATCCGGCCGACAACACGAAGATAACCACTGTCATCAAAGGTTCCCAGATCGCCGGTATGGAGCCAGCCTCCGGCATCCAGCGCCTTGGCAGTTTCCTCAGGGTTATTGTAGTAGCTGTGCATCAGCCCCTCGCCCCGGCAGATGATCTCGCCCTGGGAGAGCTTCTTGCTGATCCTGCCCGTTTCCGGGTCGTACAGGGATACTTCAAAATCCGGCAGGGGGCTGCCTACCGTACTCAGACGTTTCTCCCCAGGTGCATCAATATCGGAAAGCGTCACCAGGGATGCCGCCTCGGAAAGGCCATAACCCACCACCAGTCCCGGGCAATGAAAATTCTCCGTAATGGCCTGGGCCAGTGCCGGAGGCGCGTAGGAACCGCCCATACCGGCCTTTTTGATGGAATACCTGGACGGATCAAAATTCGGCTGGGCCATCATAGCCGTGAACATGGTAGGCACACCCAGAATGCAGGTGCACTTCTCCTCCGCCAGAAATTTCAGCATTTCCCTGGCGGAAAAAGACTCCATGTATACCGTGGTGCTGCCGGATAGAATACCGCCCAGCAGCGTCAGCACATTGCCGAAGCAATGAAACAGGGGCAGCGGCACACAGCTGACATCTTCTTCCTCCAGATGCAGCAGTTTCGCATAGCACTGCGCCGTATACAGAACGCCATACTGGTAAAGCTGGGCCCCCTTGGGCATTGCCGTAGTACCGGAGGTGGCCTGAATGCTGTAAATATCCTTACTTGTGACCTGGGCCTTGGCCTGGGCCAGCTGGTCATCCGTCACAGCGTCCCCCCGGCGCAGGAAAGAAGTCCAGCCCTTCAAGCCGCCCAGAGGCTCCTCCGACAGGGCATATATCTCCCGCAGAACAGGAAATTTCTGATTATCCGGATTTCCATTGTGCCAGAAGCCCTTCAGTCTGTCCAGGCAGGACTTCCCCCGGATACTGTCCATGACAAACAGACCGTTTATGTCCATTTTCTGCACCATGTAGGTCAGCTCTTCCCGCTTATAGGCGGCGTTGATGGGAACAAACACCACGCCGATCTGGGCCGCACCCAGGGCCAGCAGTACCCACCGGGAGGAGTTGAGGCTCCAGATACCGATGTGGTCACCCTTTTTCAGTCCGATTCCCAGCAGGGCTTTGGCAGTCTCATCTGCCCGGGCCTTCAGGCTACGGTAATCCAGCACCAGCTTTTCCGCCGGAAAGCGCAGGGCAGTTTTGGTTTCATATTTCTCAGCCACCCGTTCCAGATGCCGGGAAATGGTAAGTTCCGTCATTTTCGTTTCCTCTTAATTTGCGTTCACATTGGTCAGATTCAGCTTCGCGATTCTGCGCACGGCCAGTTTATTCATGGCCCAGGCAAAAATACCGCAGATTGCCCCCGCAATGAGGCAGGCTTTCCAGCTGGGCGTCCGGATATAGTGGTTCACGCCCACCTCCAGGATCCGCAGCACCTGGTAACCCAGTATCATACCCAAAATCCAGCCCGCCACAATGCCCATAGCCGTCAGAACGAAATTGTCCCGGGACACAAAGGCACGGGTCTCCCGCAGGGTAAAGCCATTGATGCGCATGACAGACAACTCTTTGACCTTTTCCTCAATATACATCACATTCTGGTTCAGCATCACCATCACCGCCATCAGTGCCGCAAAGACAAAGCAGACGATGACAATGATGTTCAGTATATCACCAATGCCCACAAATTCGCTGTTGTCCCGGATGGACAAAAAGCCCTCCAGATCCTTCACCGCTTCATACAGGCCGTCAATACTTCCTTTCAGAAGGAAAACGCTCTCGTCGGCTGCTTCGCCAAAGACCGCTTCGTAATAGCTGTCCGAAACCACGAACAGATTGTAAGCAAGATAATGCTCCACCACGCCTGCCACCCGGATCCTTCTGGGGCTTCCGTCAGAACCCAGAATCTCCAGCTCTGAGCCTGCATCCAGTCCAAAGACTTCCGCACAGCGGATGGAGACCAGCGCCCCTTCCTCGGGAACCTCCAGAATCTCCCGGCTTTGAGGATCTTCCAGCACCATGAAGTCTTTCAGCCCTTCCCCATCAGATACCGCCACAATATGGCCGCCGGACCATTCGCCGTCCAGGGGACGGCAGAGCTTCAGCTTGTCCAGGATCCGGGTATAGGGAATGTTCTTTTCCTCCAGCACTTCCTCAAAGGCAGTGCCGTCGCTTTTCGTGCTGTCCACTACCAGACGGTTCTCGTAGAGGAAATATTCTTCAAAGGGAATTTTCTCTGATTCCCGCATGGTCAGAAGCAGAGTAAAGCTGATCACCAGCAGCGTTGCACAGCCTGCAACACCCATGACAGTGGTCAGCATCCGGGATTTGTCCACCAGCGCATTCTTGATCATGGTTTTGCTGTACAGCCGCAGCTTTTGGTAGGGTTTCCAGTTTTCAAACCAGAACCTTCTGTCCCGCTGGGTGGTCTCTCCCCGGAGAAGCTCCGTGGCAGGCAGGTTGACCTTTTTCCCACAGGCCCCATAAGCGGCCAAAATAAAAATACCAACAAAAAACACCGAGACCGCAATGGCGGCATCCCAGGCAAAAGCCAGCGGAACATCCCCCATCAAAAACAGGGTCTGGTAGATTTTCACGTTCATGAACTGAACCACCAGATAGCCGCAGACCCAGCCTTCCAGAGCGCCCCAAACGCCGCAGAGGATGCTGTAAGCCATGAAATGCGCTCTGATCTCTTTCGAGGTAAAGCCCAGGGCTTTCTGCATGCCCATCAGAGCGCTGCTCTCACTGATCATCCGGGAGATGGCCGCATAGCAGACCGTGATGGCCACAATGACGAAAATCATGGCCATGGAATAGCTCAGACCGTAAAGGCCCTCCACCGCAGTAGCGATGCTGCGTACATCACCGATATCCTGCCGGGGGGACACGATCCAGTCGCAATACGCCAAATCATTGGCGGTCTTTTCCGCCTGGGCCAGAGCATCCCAACCCTCAGACAAGGCAAGTTCACCAGCTTCAAAAGCCGATTTTGCCTGCTGCAGAATATCCTGATATTGACTGTCCCCGGAAAGCCCCATGATCTGTAAAATCACAGACAGGGTTTCCTGTCCGACCTCCAGATTTTTTTCCTGACGCTCCAGTTCCTTCCTGGCATCGTCAAGCTGCTCCGGCAATGCTTCCTTTACAGCCTCATAGCGAAGCCGGGCCCGCTGGGCCCCAAGGGCTTCGATCTGCTGCTGAAAGGCAGCTTCATTCTGCTTATATTCGTCCGAAAAATAATGGTATTGATCCAGGGCGTCATTGCGCACATAGGCGGTGGAATAGGCGCCGCTGTAATAATCCTCGTCAAAGGCCCCTTTCGCGAAGGCAATGTAATAGTAGGCAGAGCCGATGCCGATGTCGCTTTGGCCTCTGGCATCCCGTGGCCGGGCATAGCAGTAGGAGGGCTGGTTGATGATGGCAGTGACCGTGAAGGCGTGAGTCTTCAGCTGGCCCTCATGGGTAATGCGAAACTGATCCCCTACCCGAAGCCCTTCTTTTTCCGCCATGGTCTGCTCCAGGGCCACTTCGTCAACGGCAGAAGGCAGCCGGCCTTCCAGAACCACCGGAAGGTTCATGGTATCCAGCAGCGCATGGGCCTCCACCAAGGTCTTACCGGTGCCGCCCCCCAGCTCCGCCAGAACCATGGCAGAGAAGCCGCCTTCCACCGCATCCACGCCCTCCCAGGTGGACATCTCTTCAATATCCTCCCGGGTGATGCCATAGGGGCTGGAGATTTCCAGACTTTGGAGCCGGTTTTCTACAAAATAGCGGTTGGCCTCGTCCAGAATCGCCTTGGCGGCGGACTGGTCACCCACAAAAATGGCAATGGCCGTGGCTGCCATCATGGCGACAGCCAAAAAGGAGATCAGATTTTTCCGGATTGTCCGGTACAAATGGGTAAGCTGTGTTTTTTTCATTACCAAACCAACTCCCTGGCACTGGCGGGATGGTGGTTAAAGACTACTTCAGATACCACGCCGCCTTTCATGCGGATCACCCGGTTTGCCATTTTCGCGATCTCTTCATTATGGGTCACCATCAATAAGGTAGTACCGGATTTGATGACATTTTCCAGAACAGACAGCACCTCGATGCTGGTTTCATAGTCCAGGGCTGCGGTGGGTTCATCCGCCAGAATCAGCTTGGGCCGCTTCACCAGCGCCCGGGCAATGGAGACCCGCTGCTGCTGGCCGCCGGACAGCTGGCCGGGATAATTTTTCCGTTTTTCCAGCAGTCCCACAGATGCCAGCGCCTCTGCGGCAGTCATGGGTGTGTCTGCCAGCTCACCAATAAAATTCAGATTTTCCTCTGCTGTCAGGGTAGGCATCAGGTTATAGGCCTGGAAAATAAAGCCCACGGATCTGCGGCGGAAAGCCGTCAGCTCCGCTTCTGTGGCAGAAGCATAATCCTTGCCGGCAAAGATCACGCTGCCGGAGGTGGGCTGATCCATGCCGCCGATGATGTTCAGCATGGTGGATTTGCCGCAGCCGGATTCTCCCAGGATCACCAGGAATTCTCCTTCCCGGACATCCAGATTGATGCCTTTCAGAACCTGCACCTGCATCTCGCCGGTGCCAAAGGTCTTTGTCACATTTTTCAGAGAGACCAGCGTTGGCTTTTCCTGGCTGAAGCCTAAGTTCAGGCCGTTGCCATCCACGGCAATGGCCGTCAGCATGGCAAGGTTTTCGCACAGCTCTACGTCCGCATCATTGTAAAGGGATCCGTCCAGCTTGTTAATGATCTGGATGCAGCCAATGGTCTCGTATTTGTTCAGCAGGGGTACACAGACCATGCTTCGGGTCACGAAGCCGGTTTTGGCATCGAACCGGCCTGCCCAGCGGGGGTCAGACTGACAATCCTTGACCACGGTGGTCTTGCCGGTCTCCACCACGCTGCCTGCAATGCCCTCGCCTGCTGCCAGACTTAAGCCCGTCAGATCCGCGCCGCCGATCCAGAAGGAGGGGTGGATCCGTCCGTCACCATCCTTATTGTAAAACCAGATGGTTCCCGCTTCCGCGCCCACCGCCCGGACAACCGTTCCCAGGCTGATCCGCAGGGCCTCTTCCAGCGACTCCGATTCCTGTAACTGCCGGGTTATTTCCCAGACCACCTGGGTGTAATTCACTCTTTGATTCATAGGGGCACCTCTTATGGAGAACGCAAAGGATCAGATTTTCTTTACCTTCGTATCCGTAATGGTCATTTTTCCATCGTAAGTATAAATACTGACGACCCGTCTGGTGGCAGAGACATGGGGCGGAATGCCGATCATATTGGTGATCCGGTAATCGCCGTACTGCTGCTTCACATCCAGAACGCCCAGGTTGGTGATGCCCACATCGGTGCCTAAGCTGCTGGTGTAACCGATCACATAGGCGGCCTTTCTGGCTGCCTCATTGTCAAAGCCCAGAACAAAATGGGCCACCGCCGCATCCATCAGCGTGGGATCCAGAATGGCCACGAACTGGGGAATGTGATAGCGCATGGGCTCGCTGGCAAGGCCTTCCCGGATAATCTGATGGGCCCGGAGGGCATTTTCCGCCAGAGACTTTTCTGTATCGTACCGGTATTCCAGCATCAGACTGGTGATCATATTGGAAATGGAGCTGCTTTTTCCCCGGAGGCTGACGGGAACACCCAGAATATGATCCTCCGGATAGTTTTTCATGATTTTTGCCACCAGATAGCTGTTGACGGTGATGCCCAGCTCCTTACATTCGTGCTTGATAGCCGCCAGTTCTTCCGCTTCTATCGTGGTAAATTCAAAATAGGTGCTCTTATCCTTCCAGTAGGTCTCGTGGATCTGATAGTAGTCCTCCCAGGTAAAGACCCGTTTTTCCTTGGCCCACAGGCCGTTCAGCAGCCGCAGCCGGAACCGGGACATGAAGGGGAGGTCACCCTTGCGGATCACTTCTTTCCGCTGCATGACCTCGGTGGGCTTGTATTTCACAGGGAAACCTGCCAGATTGTTCATAATGTCATCCACCAGGATCAGCAGGCCGGAACCGTCCGCCATCATGTGGTGGGCCATCAGGTAAACGTCAGTGCAGTTTTCCCTGGGGGTGATAAAGGCCCGGAGGAATTCGCCCTCGTTGATCCGGAAGGGGATGCGCTCCTGTTCCCGGCGGATCTCCTGCCAGTTCCGGCTGTCCACAAAGATATGGCAGCCAGTGCGGCCCATTTCCTCCAGATAGAGGTTGCCCTTTTCATCCAGAACAGCTTTGGACATGGTAGTCTGGTTCTGGGTAAAGGTCATTTCAATGGCAGCACGGATCTTTTCCACAGGAACCTGACCATCGATGGTAAAAATGACATTCATATAAATGCTGGGGTCGAACAGGAAGAACCGTTCTGCCATCAGCTTGATGCGGTTGGGTTTCAAGTAATCTTACTTCCTTTCAAATGCGGCGATTCTGTCCGCGACATTTTTCTGTAAATTCCCGTAATAGAGGCTATAGTCCTGCAAATGGTAGCCTTCGGGGCCAAAGTATTCTGCCATGGCACTTTGCAGTTCCGGCACGGCCTCTATGCTTTCGCAGACCACTACACCACGGTCAGGATCGATCCTGGCATCGGCAATGCCCGGGCCGAGTCCGCCTTCCCCGTTAAGAGAACCCAGATTCTCTGCCGCAGGTGCATAGCTGTCGTCCCGCTTCCAGGTAATGGGGTTGATGGCAATTGCGCCTTCCCGGACGACGCAGTTATACTGATCCTTGTTTTCGGGGCCTTCCGTATTATAGGAGATGATGACACCGGTATCGTCAGAGCCTTCCGCGAATTTCAGATGGGGATTCCGGGCCAGGTAATCCTCCGTGACGCTGTAGCCGATAACATAGGCCGCCACCATATTCTGTAAGTATTCCGGGTTCTTGGCCATGTAATCTTCCAGCACATAGGTCAGCCACAGGGAGCCCTGGGAATGGCCCGCCAGGATAAAGGGCCTGCCCTGGTTTTCGTATTTAAAATAATAGTCCAGCATCCGGTAAATATCCTGCCTGACGCAGTATTCCATCAGCTCCGGGTAGGACGCATCCATTTCCAGCAGCGCTTCCACCGTAAACTGGCGGTAATAGGGAATAAACAGATTGCAGCTTTCCCCAAAAACACTGGCCTGGGTGGCTGCCGTCAACGCCGCGCCGATGCGCATGGACATATCATCGATGCAGGCCATGTCCGCTTCCGTTTCTCCCATGGTTCCGTAAACCGTGGGGTACAGGAAGATCACATCCACATCCTTTTCCGGTGCCTGGGGCAGGGACAGCCAGTTATTCGGATCCGAATAATCCACAGGATCGGCATAGCGGTCAAGTCCCGTAAAGTGTTCCAACCCGGCAGGAATGGTTTCCTGTACTTCCGCCGGTACCGTCTGCGGGATTTCTGTCAACGGAGCTTCCTGCTTTGTACAGCCGGTCAGCAGTCCCGGAAGGATACTCAAAATGGTCACAATTGCAGCTGTTTTTCGCATGAAAGACTCCTTTCCTGAGTTTTTGGAATTCCAGTATTTTCTGTCAGCCGTTCCACTTGATGACGGTATCTGCGGTGATGGCATTCTCGATCCCCGTCCAGTAGCCGGTTGCCGCAGGCTGCAGCTTAGGCAGCTGTGCCTTTTCCCCGGCGGTGACCGTCTGGGTGGCGAAGGGCGTTCCTTGGTATTCGAAGGTCACCGTATAGGTGGCAGGCTGGGTAGGCTGGGTCGTTGGTGCCTGGGTCTGCGGAGGCTGGGTCGTGGCAGGGGGAACATACTCCGGTTCTTCCTCTTCCGGAGGCGCAACAGGCCTGGGCGCGGTGGTTGGAGCAGTTGTCTCTTTGGTGGGTGCTGTCGTTTCTTCTGCAGGTGCAGTGGTCGCATCTGTGGGCGCGGTGGTTTCCTTTACAGGCTCTGGGCTCTGCTCCAAGGCCCCGATCAGCGCTTGCAGTTCCTCCGGGGTGATTTCCAGCGCCTGACCTGCATTCTGGGCTTCCTGTAAGAATTCCAGCGTTTGCAGCCGCAGGTCATCCAACTCCAGTTTGTTGCCGATGGTCACATACTTGGACAGAATGTCGTTGCCCCAGATCTGGACACCGGTACCGCCCAGGATCAGCACAGAGCGCTGCTCCGCGTCCACACTGCCATCGGGGTATACCAGGCGGGAGGCAACCTCGCCGCCGTAAACGCTGACATTGGTAACAGAAACACCCGCTTCATCCATGGTAATCTCCACCCGGAACACAGTGCCCCGGACGGCCATGGTGGAATTGGGGGTATTTACTTCATAGCTGGAACCGTCGCTGAGCTTGCTTTCCAGACGGTTGGAGACGGCACCGGATTCCAGATGGAGCACCGTCTTACTGTCGGCACTGCTGCCGGAGGCTTCCAGACTCAGCACAGAGTCCGGCTCCACCAGGGCATACTTGTCTTCATCCATTTTGATTTTCAGCCAGCTGTCCGCGCCCACGGTAATTTTATCCCCGGATTCCAGGCGCATTCCCTCATAGGCATCCATGGTGCCCATGGTTTCTCTTTCCACACTGACAGAGCCGGACACTTCCAGAACCTGGATCATCCGGTAGGCTTCCTCTTTTTCCCCGGAGCAGCCGCAAAGGATCAGAGCCAGCACCAGAAGCAGGGCCAAAATTCGATTTTGTTTCATTTCAGACCACGCTCCTTAGTTGAAGGTATAGCTGCCATCGGCAGGGACATAGAAGATGCTGCCGGAAGTATACACACTGCTGTCGCCGGATACCATTGTGGCGCTTCCCAGCTCGTATTCCACTCCCGCCTTCATATCGTAAGTACCGGCATCGATCACGCGGGGCGTCCATTTTGCGGTGACCGTTACATCTTCCGCAGGCATAGTGGTGGGGATTTCCTTGTCCCAGCCCGCAAAATAGTAATTCTCTCTGGTAGGATCCCCGGGGGGCGTAATGACCGAAGCATAATCCTGCTGTATGGGCGCAATTTCACTGCCACCGGCGGTGTCAAAGGTGATGGTGTACGGATTCACCGTAAATTTGGCATACAGCGTAATGTCGTCCTTCTGGTTTGCATCAATGGCTGTCAGCGGCGTTCCGCTGAAATCCCCGGTTTCGTACCAGCCCGCGAAGCTGTGACCAGGCTTGGAAGCAGCCTCCAGAGTCGTTCCCAGGCCCTCCACATAGGAAGCCGGATTGTTTCCATTGGTGCCGCCGTTTAGTTCATAGGCAATGGCGTGCGTTGGATTCGCCGTAAATTTTGCGTATAGCGTCAGCGCACCTTCCGTACTTTCCGTAATACCCGTTATTTCTGTTTCATATGCCGGATCTGTAAACCAGCCATCAAAGGTATAACCGGGGCGGCTGGCATCTGTCAGTGTTACTGTGCTTCCATAGGTGTACCGGTCACCATTGGTGTGTGTGGCGTTCTCCACACCGGAATATGTAATGGGATAACTGATCCGTGCGTAAAGTGTGACAGCTTCCAATATGCCGCTGGAAACACTTACAGCATTCACACGCCAGCCTTGAAAGGCTGCGTCATCCGGCAGAGAACTGTACGAATTTACCGTATGCTTTTGGTTATAAGAAACCGCTGTTGCAGACCCTATTACTTCGTTATTATGGTCGAAATAGGTAACTGAAAATGTACCGGTAATTTCGCTCGTATACAAGATCGTATCATTTTCATATAAAATATCGCCGCTCTGCAAACCACTGATTTCATTGGTCTGAGAAACCGTGATCGTATAATCACTGGCACTGGCCGCCATCGGCAGCACCATACCGCAAACCATCAGCACCGCCGCCCAGAAGGCCGCGAACCGCTTCTTTCTTACCCGAATTTCCTTTTCCATAATGTTCCTCCTCGTCAAGGAAGTTTTCCTATATATACCAGGTGGCGCAGGCCATCCCGGAGGGTTCTCAGCTTTGATTTTCTTGCCAGGGTGCATTTTCGAAGCCTTACCGGCACCTGGCCCACAGACAGCCCCGCTTTTACTGCCTGGGCAATCATTTCCGTGGCAAATTCCATTCCGCTTGTTTTCAAGTCCAGTTTTTCCAACCCGGCCCGGGACAGTCCCCGGAGGCCGCAGTGGAAATCGTAAATATCCGTATGGAGCCGCTTTCTTCCCAGCCAGGAAAGGAACCGGACGCCCCACTTATGGGACAGGGGCATACTGCCCTTTTCCATCCCCCCTGCAAACCGGTTGCCGATGACCATGTCATACGCACCGGCGGAAAGCAGGCCGTAGATTTCTTCCAGATGAAGAAAATCATAGGTGGTATCGCAATCACCAAGGATGACAAAGCTACCCCAGCTGTGAGACAGTCCCGTTCGCAGGGCATTGCCGTAACCCTTTTCAGGCTGGGTAATGACCCGGGCGCCACAGCGTTCCGCTATGGCGGCAGAATCATCGGTGGAACCGTTGTCCACCACCAGGATCTCCCCCCGGATCTTACTTTTCTCCAAAAATGCCGCCGCTTCCCGGATGCTGATAGCCACAGTAGCCGCTTCATTCCGGCAGGGCATCAGAATGGTCAGCAAGACGCTTTCTTTTTCCAACCTTTCCAATCGGTCATTTCCTCCAAAATCATCACCACTGTCAGAACCGTGGCCAGCTGGGCCCGGTAGGTAAAGAAGCAGTGGAGCCAGGCGTGGTTGTGCAGCGCCAGGTAGCGCACATAGGGAACCAGTCCCAGCAGAGCAAACAGAAGCACGCGATCCCAACGCACAGACTTTTTCCGGTAAACATAGCCCACATAGGAGCCAAAGACCACCAGCGCCAGCATAACCAGCACGCCCAACGTGCCGTATTCCAGGGGGAACAGGCAGCCCACATTGCGCAGCACCGCGCCCGTCATATAGCGGCCCAGGCTCAGTCCCAGATCACCGCCCAGACGTTCCTGTACATGCCCTGCCACCATAGGGATCACGTTTTCCCCTAACACGATTGCCGCCAGCAGCCATTTGGTGATCCACATACCCACATAGCCGCAGCCCCAGGCCAGAACGCTCTTAACCGCAACAGGCCGAAGCGCGGTTTTTTCCTTTCCCAGCCACAGCACCAGCAGCAGCGGCACCAGCAGCGTTACTGTCTCCGTGGTGAGAAAGTCCAGGAAATTGGTCACCATGCCGACCAGCAGGAAGAAGAGGCCCAGATGCTGCCATTGTTCGGAACCAGCCAGCTTCACAGCCACAATGGCGCCCGCCAGCATCACAAGATAGCTCCAGGTATACTCCAGAGACAGCGGCACAAACCAGGAGGCGGTCATCACCATTCCCAGCACAACACCGAAGGCCGGAACAAAGGCCTTTTTCCTATAAAGCAGCGCCAGCAGCCAAATGGCCAGCGCCGCCAGAACCACCCCATTCAGCGCATAGATCTGCGGAAGTGTGAACACACACAGCAGCGGCCGAAGGAACACAATGGAGCCGTGCCAGTAGCGCAGATACTGCCGGTTGGCGGCAAGATCCTGGGTCACCGCATCCAGCAGATTCTGATTTTCATTTTGATATTCCGTATAGTAATAGGAAGATTCCATCACTGAGGCAAGAGGTCTTTCCCCATCGTACTGCCAGGCGATGCCCAGCAGGATGGAATCGGCATACCGGTCAATGCGGCTGCCTTCGATTCCCTCCACTGCCGTGCCGAACAGGGGCCCGTCACAAAGGAACCGGGCGGATTCCAGCACATTCTCCCGGATGGCAGACTGTGGGATCCTGGCCGACCATGCCAGAAGCAGCGTCAGCAACACAACCGTCAGTGCAAAGGCAACAGGATACGATAATTTTTTCATCATTTCTTCAGGCCCAGCACTTCATATACCAGGGCACCGTCTTTCTTGCCCTTCAGGGGAATCACGCCAATCTCATTGGCTTCGATCCGGTCCTTCACCGCCTGGTAAACATCGCTGCTGATGAGGATCTGTCCCCGCTTGGCATTGCTTTCCAGCCGGGCAGCGGTGTTGACGGTATCACCGATGGCGGTATAGTCCATCCGGAAGTCGCAGCCGATGTTGCCTACAACTGCCGGGCCGCAGTTGACGCCAATGCCGAAGCTGACGCTCTTGCCGAAGCGCTCCAGCAGCTTCTTTTCCAATTCATCACTGCCCGCCGCAATATCCAGCGCGGTGCAGACCGCCCGGTAGATGTAATCATTCAGGTCAAAGGGGGCATTGAACACTGCCATGGTGGCATCGCCGATGAATTTGTCCAGAGTGCCGCCGTTTTTGAAAATTGCCGTGGTGGTCAGGGTCAGATATTCATTCAGAATTTCCACCACCTGCTCCGGCCGGAGGCTTTCGGACATGGGGGTAAAGCCCCGGATATCCACAAACAGCACGGCGATATGGCGGTTTTCGCCGCCCAGAACCATTTCAAAATCGCCCTTTCTGGAGATCTCCTCCACCACCTGGGGGGCTACGTATTTTTTGAAGGCGTTCATAACCTTCCGCCGCTTCATTACTTCGCTTAAGTAACCGGCGATCACCTGGTACAGATACACCAGGATCAGCACCAGAGGCAGCTCCACCATTCCCACAGCGACACCACGGTCATACAGCAGCTTTCCCGTCAGCACGTTCAGCGCAATGACCGCCACCAGCAATCCGGTCAGCGCAATGGGCTTGACCCTTCTGGCAATCATCAGGAAAGCAAGGGCAATCACCGTCACCGTCAGGGCATATCCCAGACGGGAAACGGGTGCAAAGGTCTTGCCTTCCAGCAGCGCTTCGATGATATTGGCGTGGATCTCCACACCGTACATCTGCTGCCCCCGCTGGACTGCCACATTGTAGCTGTCCTGCATGCCCGGCGCATAGGCACCCACCAGCACGATGCTGTTTCGGAACACTCTGGCATCGATTTTTCCGTCCAAAACATCGCAGAGGGAAAGCACCTCATAATCGCCGCTTTTTCCGGAGAAGGTAAAGCCGAAGGCACTGCCGGAGATCAGCTTCGGCTGCTGCGGGGAAATGCCCATATGTTCGCAGTACCGCTGATACACCCGGGCGGAAAGGGACAAAATCTCTTCTTCCCCGGCATCCATGCTCCACAGGCCATAGCGGATATAGCCGTCCCGGTCCTGGGTGGTGTTGGCAAAGCCGTAATCCGCCGCTTCTTTCAGGGAAGGGTAGGGATATTCCACCAGCTTCACGTGCATATTGTCAAGAGAAAGGCTGCCGTCAGCCTGAAGGGACAATCTATCCTCCGTCACAACGTTCACAGCTGTGACCACATTGCCTGCCGCAGCGCAGCCTTTCGCAAAGCGGGCATCGCCCTCTGTTTCTTTTTCCGTGACATACATCACATCAAAGCCGATGACCGCAGGAGCATTTTCCGGGTCTGCATTCAGTTTTTCCACCAGCTGCCCAGGGATCTCCCGGCTCCAGGTGCTGATATCCCCGTAGGTCTGGATGGTTCGTTCGTCAATGGCAATGATCTTAATGGCACTGCTGGTCACAGAAGGTGCCTGATAGATCCGGTCTGTGACCATTTTGTCAAAGGAATACAGGCACTGGGAATAACACAGGATAAAGGCAAGTACCGCAACAACCAGAAAACGGATCCCTTTTGTGATTTTCTCTTTCATACTGTTCCGCTCCTTTATAAAAGGATCTCTTCCCCAGCCCGGGCAAAGGTGCAGCTGCTGTGGAACTGCGTCAGTTCCCGGGCCGCGCTGTCCAGCTGGTCATCTGTCCGGAAAGGATCATGGTGGATGATCCGAACCTGTTTCGCTCCGCAGGCTGCTCCCAGCTGCGCCGCAGCCGCCCAGGTACTGTGGCCAAAATGCTCCCGCCCTTTCCACTCCTGGCTGCTGTACTGTCCGTCGCACAGCAGCAGATCGCAGTCCCGGGCAAATTCCGCAAACACCGGAATATTTTCTTCCGTCACCGTACAGTCGGTCATAAACACAACGGTTTTCCCGCCGCCGGTGAGACGGAACAGGGATACTCCACCGGGATGGGCACCGTTCATGCTCTCTACCGTTACATCACCCAGGGTCATCTGTTCCGGAAGTTCCCGGAAGGTAATCTTCGCGGGAAACTTGTCCGGGCCCACCGGCCACAGGGGCGGGGCCAGAAAGGCGCATACCTGCTGCCGGACATCCCATCCTTTCCGGACAGCGCCATACATGTCAATCTGCTTTTGGGGGTCAAATACTACAGGGCACATAGGCAGCCCCAGCAGATGATCCACATGGGGATGGGACAGCAGCACCGTGATCTGCTGGTCATTCTTATGTAAAACCTTTGGCAGTTCCATCATGCCGGTGCCGCAGTCCAGAACAACAATCTGGTCTCCAAACCGGAGAAAAACACAGGTAGTCGCCCCGCCATAGCGCATAAACGCCTCACCACTGACCGGCACAGAGCCCCGCGTACCCAAAATAACAACGCTTGCTTCCATCGATAACGCCCGCTTCCAATAAGATAAAGCCTATGCCATCAAAATGCGCATAGCTCCATATTGTATATCTAATATACTATACATCATCTCCCCCCAAAAATCTATCATTCCCTGAAATTTTTGTTGATTTTCCGAAGCAGGAATGATACCAAAGAAACCCCTCTGTACCGCCCAAGGGCAGCACAGAGGGGTCTTTTTAGGGAATGATTCCGTTTACCTGTTCAGAAGGATCAGTTCTGGAGGTACTTGCCTTTCTTTCTCACAGGAAGGAACAGGCATACCAGCACAGCAACCGCAGCTGCCATCACGCCAGCCGCAAACAGGATGTTGTCGCCGGTTTCGGGGTTGCCGGTAATTACGTTGTTTTTGATCTGGTAGGCATACCTTTTTTCAATCCTTCCACTTTTCTCATAAGACAATTCCTCCTTGGGATATTTTGGGAGATGAAGCATCTCATAATTTACAAGACAACTATCTCTTGTGAGCGTCACCGCTCTCACAAAAGGAAGGGTGCCATTTCTTTATGATGTACTGACAGGCACTTATCATGTTTGTAAAACCAAACATGATAGAGGGGATCCCCTCTACACAAAAGTTCACAACAGGGTATAGCACCACATTTTACACGCATAGTAATATACACTCTGTAAATTCAAAAAGCGATTTCAATTTGTAATTTTCTCCCTTTTTTTTAATTTTTGCAATCTGCCGATTCTGTTCCGCAAAAGAAGCGGCCCGGTTTGTGCTGTACACACAAACCGGGCCGGCTTATTTTCTTTTTTATTTTCCTATTCAGAATGACGGCGCTCAGCCTCTCAGCAAAAAGCAGCTGGTGTAGGCCATTTTATCGGCACCGTAATAGTATTGCAGGCCGTTGGCTTTGCACACCCCCAGCACCAGCATACCGTAGGCTTCCATGGAGGAGATCATCTTGTCCGGGAAACGGCAGGGCTCGTCGGGGTAGGTGCACTTGGCACACTGGGTGCAGCAGCCGGCACCGATCGCCAGGACGTCTTTGCCTGCTTCCCGGAGGGTTTCATACATTTCCGAAAAATGTTCCTTATGGTCGGATTCAATTTCCATCATGGCTTCAAAATTAAAGCCGTCTTCAATATCGCCGTAGGTCTGCACCAGAATGCCATGGGTGCAGGCTTTAACCCGCTCGCCACATTCTTCCAGGGTACCGCAGCCGGGAGGACAGCTCCAGCGCTTGCCGTACTGGCCGCAGGAGTTGACCGCGCACATATCCCGGACTTCAGGCTTTAATTCAATGGTAGAAATATCCAGAGGTGCCCAGGCGGAAAAGCCTGCCTCCTCCGCGATTTTTAACAGCTGTTCGTAGGTCATTCGTCGTTCTCCTCCGCAAATTCCAATGCGTCCACATAACAGTCCTGGAAATCCGGCAGGCTTGCCAGTTCCAGAAATTCCGTTTCTCTGGCGAGTTTCCGGCTGTAAGTAAATTCATCCCTGCTCAGGGCACAGAGTTTCGCCCCTTCTCCCGCGGCGTTGCCGATGGGTGTGATTTTATCCAGCAGCACCGGAGAAACAGGCTTTCCCACCGATCAGTACGCCTATGTCTGTACGACCCCCATTGAGGGAAAAGCCAACCATCTGTGCTTTCCTGGCCAGACTCCCGAGGTGCTTCTGGACGAACTGATGGAGCTGTTTTCCCAGTACCAGCAGATGGAAAGTATGATCGACCAGCTGACCTACCGCAATGCCACACTGCAGGAGTTGTGCGAGCTGGGCACGGAATTGCTGGAAAACCCTGTTTATATTCACGACGACTGGTTCATCATCATCGGTATGTCCCGGCAGGCAGAGCAGCTCATGGCCCCGGAATATGTGACCCCGTCCACCATGGGCTTTGTCCCCCGGGTGATCCTGGATGATTTTCAGCATGACAGTGATTATCTGGAAACCTACGCCCATCCCAATGCCCAGATTTGGAAAGGTGTCGATGGTGTTCCGGACTCGCTGTATGTGAATCTGTGGGACGGGAATCTGTACCGGGGGCGGTTTCTGGTGATCCGGGATCAGAGGGATTTCCGAAAAGCCGACTTTATGCTGGCAGAGGTACTGGCGCAGCGGGCTATTTTCCTTTTGCAGAAAAAGCTGCCGGGCCAGCAGCCCCAGTATCAGAGCATGGATGATATCCTGTTTTCCCTGTTGGAAGGCCGGCAAACCGAAGCTGCAGATCTTTCTCATCTTCTGCTTACAATGCGCTGGAATAAGGATGACCTCTTTCTTTGCATCCGGATCCGCAGCCAGGAGGAGCGCCGTAATGCTGTCATCGAGCATGTGCTTCACAGTGACCTGTTCCAGCTGTTTCCCGGAAGCTATGTCATGTTTTCCGGACAGGAGCAATGTCTGGTAATGGATCTGGAGCACCACTATCTTCCTTCTGATGAACTGCGGCATCAGTTGGCGGTGCTGTGCCGGGATTATTGCCTGTATGCAGGTATCAGTTCCCCTGTCACGGGCATCCGGGAACTGCACGCAGCCTATTATCAGGCAGGTGTGGCGTTGGATCAGGCATTTCGTCTGCGCTGCGAAAAGTGGATCATGACCTTCTCAGAATGTGTTCTTGAGTACATGGTCAGGATTCTGCCCTCTCCCTTGACACCAGGTCATCTGGTTGCGTCGGAATGGCATGTTCTGTTAAACTACGACCGGGAAAACAGCACGCAATATTTTGAGACGTTCCGGGAATATCTTTTGAAAGAACGGGATATCCCCAAAACCTCGGAAGCGCTGATCATCCACCGCACCACCTTACTTTACCGTCTGAAAAAGATCCAGTCTCTGATCCGGATCAATCTGGATGATCCCTGGCAGCGGCTATATCTGACACTGTCCCTGTGGATTCTGGAGAACGAACAGCAAAAATGATATCACAGCTATGTAATCCGCCTGAACCAGTTTATTGCGTCTGCACCATAAATTATACTGATATTCAATTAAAAGCTTTAAGCCGCAGGATTGAAGTTTTTAATATGAAGATCATAATGAGACGGGATTCTGATATTTTCTATTCCGAAAATATCAGAATCAACAACGCCACAAGGCGGTGTCTTTCAAATGAAACTTAAATAGTTTCATTTCAGACTGTAGAAAAAGTGGTAAATTTCTGTTTATCGTACTGTTCACCGTAGGGACCGTCCTCTGGACGGTCCGCCGGAAAAATTGGCCTCGATGGACAATTTTTCCGTATCATTCACCGCACAAATTCCGAAAATCCGCC
>JAGBAI010000128.1 GCA_017939025.1 Oscillospiraceae bacterium | reverse complement strand
ATACATCATCGTAGGGACCGTCCTCCCGGACGGTCCGCCCAGAAATCCGACCTCAATGGGCGGATTTCTGGAATTTATACGGCGAACGTTGCGAAAAAAATTGCCCATCGAGGTCATTTTTTTCGACGGACCGTCCGGGAGGACAGTCCCTGCGCCAATTCGATAAATGGCAATTTACAAAACCGCCAGTGCAGCCATGATCCCAATTCCCGGCAGGCCCAGAAATCCGGCTACTAACACCGTCACCGCGTTGACAGGAAAGGCAATACCGGTAAAGGGTGCCACGGTATTCAGCAGCCACAGGCATAAAAAACCACAGCCGGAATGAATGGCAAGCTTGACCATCCATTGCAAAGGCAGCAGCAGCGCCCGGATCAGAAGAACCGCCAATAAGGACGGGATCAGCAATGTCACGATTTCTTCCATAATTTTCCTCCGAATCGTTTGGCACAGCCGGGGCATACTAATCCCGGACAGCAAGGAACGAAAACGAATGTGACGACATCCGGAAACGGCACCAAAGCTGTCAAGTGTATCGCCGCAGCGCACGGTGTGATGCGAACATGCAGGTAAGAAAGGAACAGCTCACCTGCATACATAATGCCACGGTTCTTCTGAAAAAAACGTCACAACGCCGGGCAGTTTTCCTGCCCGGCGTTGTTATTTTTATTTGCTCAGCCAATGGTGTGTTTCACATAGTCCGCAATCACTTCAGCCGTACCCGCAATGCCCAGCCTGCTGGAATCCAGGCACAGGTGATAATTGCCAATGTCTGCCCACCGCCGGTCGGTGTGATAATTATAGTAGGCGGCACGGGACTTATCGGTCTTCCGGATGAATTCCAGGTGCGTCTGCGCATTTTCTCTGGGATGGTCGGGATACAGCTTCGCGATCCGGGCTTCCCGCTTCGCAAGGGGTGCCGTGATGAATACGGAGATCAGTCCCGGATGATCCTTCAATATCACATCGGCACAGCGTCCGATAATAACGCAGGAGCCTGCCGCTGCCAGCTCTTTGATCTTCGCGGACTGCCACTCATAGGCCTGATCCCGGCCGATCATAGCGCTGGTATCAGTCTCAAACAGCATCCCCAGATCATGCAGACGATATTTCTGCGTCTGCAGGCCGATATTCTGCAGATGGTTGCCCCGGAGATTTTCGTCCATTTTGTGCAGCCGCTCAGCGGTGATACCCTGCTCTTCGGCAATGTGGGCCAGGATCTCCTTGTCATACAGGGGGACACCCAGCATTTGGGAAAGTCTGACACCCACCTCGTGTCCGCCGGAGCCAAACTGTCTGCCAATGACGATCACAAACTGCTTATCCATGAAGCGCACTCCTTTCGCAGAAAACATTCCAAGTATGACGGAAACCGGATGAAAAAGGCTTATATCTTCTTGTAACTATAATAGCATATTTGCACAATCAAGTCAACTTTATAGTTTTTATTTTTATGCACTTTGATGCAATTCAAAAAATCGCGGGTCTGCCGCAAAATGCAGCAGACCCGTTTTCTTATTCTTCTGCCGTTTCTTCAGCAGCAGGCAGTTCTTTTTTATCTGCATTGACATAAGCCATCAGCTCGTCGCCGGTAATGGTTTCCTTCACCAGCAGGAACTCGCTGATCTCATCCAGCAGTGTCCGGTTGGTTGTGAGGATCGTTTTGGCTTCCTCGTAGGCTTCACTCAGGATGCGCATGACCTCCCGATCCACCTCCGCCGCCATTTCCTGGGAGCAGTCCATGTAGGCCTGGCCATCCAGATACTGGTGCTGGACAGAGGCTGTGGACATGAGGCCGAATTTGTCACTCATACCATACTGGGTCACCATGGCTCT
>JAGBAI010000127.1 GCA_017939025.1 Oscillospiraceae bacterium | reverse complement strand
TTCTTGCCGTCCTCTGTGGTCTTGGTCAAATTCAGTCCGGAAGGGTTCAGCTTATTCACAAAGCTGACAGAAGCGGTCTGACCAGCGGTAAGCGTAACCTTCTGAGGATTGGTGCTGGAACAGGTGTACATAGCGTTGATAGCGCTGTCGGTGTGCCCCAGCTCCTTAACATACACGGTGCCTGCAGAGAGATCCGAAACAGAAATCTTGCCGTTGGCGTCAGTGGTATGGGGACCGGAGATCAGTGTAGTGCAGGCAGAATTGGAATAGATGCCGAACTGCCAGCCTGCCAGATTTTTGCCATCCTCAGTAGTCTTGGTCAGATTCAGCCCACTGGGGTCCAGCTCGTTATAGAAGCTGACAGAAGAAGTCTGTCCAGCGGTGAGGGTGACTCTCTGGGGATTGGTGCTGGTGCAGGAGTACATGGCGTTGATTGTGCTGTTGCTGTGGCCCAGCTCCTTGACGTAGACGGTGCCAGCGGCAAGGTTGGATACCGTGATGGCACCATTGGCATCCGTGGTATGGGGACCGGAGATCAGTGTAGTGCAGGCAGAGTTGGAATAGATACCGAACTGCCAGCCAGAAAGATTCTTGCCATCCTCAGTGGTTTTCTGGATGCCCAGGGTAGCAGCGGAAGGTGCCTTCAGCTTGAAGTAGGCATTCAGATTGCCGCTGGAGGGAGAAGCCAGGGAGATGGTAGTCTGGTAAGAAGAACCGGACATATACCAGATATTATAGGTGGAATTGCTTGCGGAGGGAATGTAGCGGGTAGCCTTGAACACCGTTGAGGAAGAAATGGTTCCTGTCTGATAGATGTACAGGGTATTGCCGCTTTTGTAGAACTCAGCGCCGTTGCCATCGGTGAAGGAGAAGTTGCTGAGAACACCGTTGGAATCGTAGACGCTGGTTTCATCCCCGGTCAGGGTGATGGTGGGAGCGGTGCTGCTGGAACTGCTGGTGAAGCTGGGGATCTCCATTGCGCTCTGAACATAAGACACCAGGGTGTTATAGTTGGGTGCAAAGTTGCTGACAGCAGCCACACCGGCGTTATAGAAGATATCGCCTTCAGTACCGCACTCGTTTTCGTAGTTCAGCGTGAAGGTTTCCGCATCCCGCAGACCGCAGACGATTTCATAGATCAGAAACTGGGTAGCAATTCGCAGCGGGACATTGGGGTTAGCATCTTTCTTTACAGAGAAGACACTAACAGAATCATCCCACATCTGATCGCTGTACAGCAGAATCAGGCCAATGGCTTCCCGCCGTGCTGCAGGCATGGAATACCACACACTGCTGCCTGTGGAACTTCCGCTGCCGCTGAGAGTTACATCCCGGTCAACAGAGTTGCCGCTGGTACTTGCGCCGTAGTTGCGCCAGGGTTCAATGCAGTACAGGGGGTCATCTGCATAGGGAACGTTGTTGTACCGGGCAAAGTGCCAGCCCAGGTTTTTGATGTAGGCAGTCCGGGTCGTACCGGAGCCGTTGGGTTTGTAAGATACGGCAAGCTGACTGTTCAGCACCGTGGTATAGTTGCCGTTGTCCGCAAAGTCAAACAGCAGGATACCAGACTGGGTACTGGCAGCAGCCATAATGCCGTAATCATCCGTAGATGCTGCGGCGACACCGCTGGAAATTACGATGTCAGAGAAAACATCATCGTCGGGTTCGGTCACCGGAATGGTGGCTTCTGTGGTGGGTGTTGTGGATTCTTCTGTGGGCGGGGTCGTTTCCGCAGAGGTTTCCGTTGGTGATGTTTCATCGGGGGGAGCGGTGGTTTCCGCAGTGGTCGCTTCCGTGGCTTCTGTTTCAGTGATGCTTTCCGTTGCACCAATTTCAGCGGCAGATACGTTAGGGATCATGCCGAAGCACAGAACCAACACCAACAGAAACGAAATAAATCCCCGTAAGCGTTTAGTCATAGAAAAATCCTTTCCT
>JAGBAI010000126.1 GCA_017939025.1 Oscillospiraceae bacterium | reverse complement strand
GGCATAGGGGAGGCGCTACGAAAAAGCGCCCTCCCCTATGTACCCCTCCCGCCGCATCGCCATCCGCATGCCGAAAATGTCCCGATTTTCGGCATGCTATCGTGAAAAAATTTGCAAGCTTTTGAGCGTTAAGCGTTCAAAAATCGGGACATTTTTGAACGCTGGTCGGCGAGGCGGCGCAGGGGATTCTTAAGGGGACATGCCTTTTCGGAATGTCCACTTAAGTCGCCTTCTTTTGGTACTTTTACGACTCGCTAAGTGCCGGGCTGCGCCCGGTTGCTCCCTGCATTGCGCCTGCGGGCGCTTATCTTGGCGACCAAGAAAAGTACATTACCGCACCGATGATTACAGAAAGGTATACCATTTCAAAAACATGAGAAATGACACAGCATTTTCCGCTGTGTCATTTCTTACACTGCATAGCAGCTTACAGATTTTTCAGAACTTCCAGCACAAATTTCCAGGTGCGTTCAGTGGATGCAATGTCCAGCCGCTCCCGGCTGGTGTGGATATCGTGCATCTGGGGGCCAATGGAGACGCAGTCCAGGCCGGGCAGTTTTTCACTGAACAGGCCGCATTCCAGACCGGCGTGAATGGCCTCTACCTTGGGCTCTGCTGCAAACATATCCCGGTAGGTCTTAACCATCACATCCCGCAGGCGGGATTCCTTCTTGTATTCCCAGGCGGGGTAAGCGCCCTGCTCGGTATAGGTGGCATCAAACATCTCCGCCAGCTTTTTCAGCTGCTCCAGCAGTTCTGCCTTTTCGGTGTTGACACTGCTGCGGACAGAGAAGGTAGCACTGAAGCGCTCACCCAGCTTGATGACACCCAGATTCAGGCTGGTCTGCACCAGGCCCTCAATATCCTGGCTCCAGGACTGGACGCTGTTGGGCGCGGCGCACAGGAGGCTGATGATTTTGGCGGTGGACTCGGTGGACAGGCTGTTGCCGCCCAGAGCATCCACATCGAAGGCCTGAATGGTAACCTCCGGCTCGTTGTACTGCTCCCGAACCTCTGCCTGGAGCTGGGCAGCGATGTCGTTGATCCGCTCCAGGTGAATGCCCATGGCTACCAGTGTTGCCTGGCAGGAACGGGGGATGGCATTGTCCTTGGCGCCGCCGGCAAGGCTGGTCAGGCACAGGGGCATGATATTCTGGATCCGGCTCATGAATTCGCCCATGATCTTATTGGCATTGCCCCGGTTCAGATGAATGTCCGCACCGGAGTGACCGCCCTGGAGGCCATCAACGCTCAGTCGGATACAAGGGCCGTACACAGCCCGGCGCTCCACCGGCAGGCTCAGGGTCGCGGTGCAGTCGCCGGCGCAGGAAACGGTAAACACGCCCTCGCCCTCAGAGTCCATATTGATCATGGTGCGGCCCTTCAGTTCGGACAGGTCAACGGAAGCGGCACCCAGCAGGCCGATCTCCTCGTCAGTGGTGACGATGACCTCCAGAGGCGGGTGGGGAATGGTCTTATCCGCCAGAATGGCCATAGCCAGAGCCACGGCAATGCCGTTGTCGGCACCCAGGGTAGTGCCTCTTGCAAAAACCATCTTGCCGTCATGGGTCACGTCCAGACCTTCCGTTGCCATGTCAATGGGGCAATCTGCATCCTTCTCGCAGACCATGTCCATGTGGCCCTGCAAAATCACAGGCGCATGATCCTCCATGCCGCAGGTGCCTTCACCGAACAGGATCACGTTATTATCCGCGTCCTGGATATACTTTAATTCATTTTTCTTTGCAAACTCCACCAGATAATCGGAGATCATCTTGGTATTCCGGGAGCCATGGGGGATGGCACAGATCTCCTCAAAATAACCGAATACAGCAGCAGGCTCCAGACCTGCCAGTCTCTTGGTTTCCATAGCAATCGCTCCTTACATTAGTATGCCATTATTCTATCACAGATACCTGGAAAAATCTACCTCTATCTGCACCTGTAGGGGCCGATACCCACATCGGCCCTTACCCTCAGTCTAACAGGAACGCCTTCAGCTTTTCCAGATCATTATTAAGAATCAGATTTTCGTCAAAGCTGAGCCGTTCCAGCATGGCCCGGGCCAGGGTAAAATCGCCAACCTGGCTGGGATCGTGGGAATCGGTGTTGACGATGATGGGCACACCATATTCCATGCACAATGGCAGCATTTTTTCATAATTTCCCACACAGCCGGGACGGAGCTTGGGCTTGCGCAGGGAGCTGTTATTCACTTCCAGAGCGGTATTATACTGCTTCGCTCCCTCCACCAGTGCCTTATAGTCCACGGGATAAGTATCGGAATCGGGGTGAGAGATGAATTTGACCTTGGGATTTTTCATGCAGGAGATCACATTGTCGGTATTCTTTACCACGCCCACATCCTCATAGCACAGGCCGTGGATACCCGCAATGGCATAATCCAGGCAGTTCAGATGCCGCTGATCCAGATCCACCTCACCGTTATTCAGCACATTGGTCTCACTGCCGTAGAGCATTTCCACGCCATAGAGAATTCTGGGGGCATCGATAAAATTCCGGAACAAAATCGGATCACAGGTACCCGGGATTCCGGGGCCGTGCTCAGTAACACCGATCAGCTGCAGCTTCCGCTGTGCCGCTTCAAAGGCCAGCTCCCGGACGGTGCCGAAGGCATGGCCGCTCATAATGGAGTGCATATGCACATCCGCAACAAAAGGCTTCATAGTTTTCTTCCCTTCTATGGTTTGCCATATTGTATCACATCCGATCATCTCATTGCAACCGGAAAAGGCAAACAAAAAAGCTGCGGCACAGCCGCAGCTTTTCAGCATGTCGAAAATCCCCTTCGGGGCTTTCCGCCAAATTTATACAGTCTGCTGCGCGCATTTCGTCGATGCACCGGATACAATGCTTCGTTTCCCGCATGCGGGAAACTACGCCCGTATCTGGGCTTCTCCTCTCCCCATAAAGCGCGTTCCCACTTTATGGGGTCCCCTTTCTTTGGCGAATAAATTCCACACTTGCAGCCTGAGATGTATTTTGCGTCAGGTACACGCCCTGACGCAAAATGTTCTGAATTTGTTTTTTGCTTACGCAAAAAATTCTGCGAAGCTTTCTCTACAGTATGAAAGCTGCGGCGCAGCCGCAGCTTTTGTCTGATTTTAAATTACACCAGGCTCAGAGACAGAGTCAGCAGAACCCAAGCGATGGCGATCCACTTGGTGGAAGAAGCCAGCATAGCATCCAGATTGCCCTTCTTGTTCTTGCTCATGTAAGAATCGGAAGAACCGGACAGTGCACCGGACAGGCCAGCCTCCTTGCCGGACTGCAGCAGAACAACAGCGATCAGCGCAACGGAGCAGATTGCCTCCAGAACGATCAGAATCGTTTCAACAACACCCATTTTCAGTAACCTCCCTCCGCTTTCATTCGCGGATAACGAATGGTAAATGACCCGCAATACCTATACGAGTCTCACAATAACTCATACAGTATAGCACGATTATTTTCAAATATCAAGTGCCAAATTTGGCTTTTTTCTTACTTCTGCACCCAGTTGCCGGTGGCCAGGCAGTTCAGGTAGCTCTCAATGAAGGGATCCAGATTGCCGTCCATGACACCGTTAACGTTGGAAGTCTCGCAGCCGGTGCGGGTATCCTTCACCAGGGTATAGGGCATAAAGACGTAGTTGCGGATCTGGCTGCCCCATTCGATCTTCTGCTGGACACCCTTGATGTCGGCAATGTTGGCCAGGTGCTCACGCTCCCGGATCTCCACCAGCTTGGAACGGAGCATACGCAAGCAGGTTTCCTTGTTCTGGAACTGGCTGCGCTCGGTCTGGCAGGAGACCACGATACCGGATTTGTGGATCAGACGGACAGCGGAAGAGGTCTTGTTGACCTTCTGGCCGCCGGCACCGGAGGAACGGTAGACCTGCATTTCGTAGTCCTCGGGACGGATCTCAAAGTCCTCGGACTCATCTTCAATTTCAGGGATAACTTCGATGGCGGAGAAGGAAGTCTGGCGGCGGGCATTGGCATCGAAAGGAGACACACGAACCAGACGGTGGACACCGTTCTCACCCTTCAGAAAGCCGTAGGCGTTCTCACCCTCCACCATAATGGAGGCGGATTTCAGGCCGGCTTCGTCGCCTTCCTGGTAGTCCAGCAGCTTGTATTCAAAGCCGTGGCGCTCAGCCCAGCGGGTGTACATGCGGTAGAGCATCTGGCACCAGTCCTGGGCCTCAGTACCGCCGGCTCCGGCCTGGAAGCTCATGATGGCATTGTTCTTGTCGTACTTGCCGTTGAGCAGGGTCTGCAGACGGCAGGCCTCCATGTCAGAAGTCAGGGTCTCGAAGCCCTCCTTCAGTTCTTCCAGCATGGAATCGTCATCTTCCTCTGCTGCCATTTCGCAGATGGTCATTAAGTCATCCCATGCAGCCAGCATTTTTTCATAACGCTCCACCTTGGTCTCGGCCTGCTTGGTCTTGACCACGATCTTCTGGCTCTTGTCAGGATCATCCCAGAAGCCGGGAGCCTCCTGCATGGCATGGAGCCGCTCCAGCTCATTTTTCAGACCCACCAGGTTCAGAGAATCCGCCAGACCCTCCAGCGCAGGACGGCAGTCATTCAGTTTCTGCTTGTAAGAATCAAATTCAATATTCATAACAAAACTCTCATTTCGTAAAATTTGCAAAGAAAACGGCGGCAACCCACATCTTGGGTCACCGCCCCCTATGGCACCCCCGGCGAGACTCGAACTCACTACCTTGCGCTTAGGAGGCGCACGCTCTATCCTGGTGAGCTACGGAGGCATACATACCCAATTTATGCCTATCTATTCTATCGGATAACTTGCCGTCTGTCAAGGAAAAAACAAACTTTTTCCGAAAAGCAGCATCCGGTTTTGCCGGATGCTGCTTTGCTGTCAGTTCAGAACATTCTGATGGAACCCGGGACTGCTTTCTGTCAGGGCCAGAAACTGGTAACCGTTGCGCCTTCCCCATTGCAGGATCTTCTCCACCGCCGCCACGCTGTAGTAATGGATGTCGTGCTGCAGCACGATGGACACCCGGTGCTGCTGTACGCCGTCGGTGACGAATTCATACACTTTATCCGTCTTGGTGGTCTCACCGGCATCGCCGGAGGATACGTTCCAGTCAAAATACTGGAAGCCCGCATCCTGCACCGCTTCAGTCAGGGTGGACATGATGCCCTGGCAGTAGCGGCGGCTGATGGCATTGGAGCTTCCACCGGGGAACCGCATCAGGGTGGTACGGACACCGGTATTTTCGTAGATGATCTCCCGCATCCCATACAGGTCTGCAAAGAACGCCTCCGGGCTGGCATAGATCTCCTCATACTTATGGCTGACGGAATGGATGCCGATGCTGTGGCCCCGGCGGACGATTTCCTTCATCAAGTGATCATACCCGGAATCCACCACGAAAAAGGTAGCCTTGGCGCCGTAAGCATCCAGCACATCCAGCAGCTGGGGCGTATGGATGCCGGGGCCGTCGTCAAAGGTCAGATAGATAGTCTTACCTTTGGGATATTCCGTATCCGGCCGCTGTGCCGCCTCAACGGTGACCTTGCGGGTCAGAACCGTCTCATTGCCGCCGCTGTCAGAAACGGTGTACGTGATGGGATATTCCCCGGGAACCAGCCAGTCTGCCTCCCCTTCCACTGTGACAAATTCCGTCAGATCTCCGTCCAGATTGTCAGAGGCGCTGTAGCCCGGCTCAGAATAGACGGTGCCTACCCGGATCCGGTAATCCTCCCCACCCTCCAGGGTGATCACCGGCGGCTGGGGATCGAAGCCCGGGACGGGCCGCTTTACCACCGTGGGATTTCCGGACAGGTCTGTCACCGCATAGAGAATCTGCCCCGTCTCCTCCGTCCGGATCACCCGGCCGGTCACATCCCCATCGTGGTTGTCCACAGCCTCATAGCCCGGCTCCCGGAAGGGTTCCCCGGGAATATATTCCGCTTCCATATCCTTCAGCACCAGCACCGGCGGTTTGGTATCCAGCACATGGATGCTCCGGCTGGCTTCCGCTGACAATTGATAAAGCTCAGCCCGGTATACCAGCTCCTGCCGGCCCAGAGTCTTTCCCTCCACGGTGCCGCTGATCTGGATCTGTGGTTCTTCCAGCTGTATACCCTCCTGCCAGAAAAGGCTGCCGTACAGCCAAAGCTCCGCCCCCGGCTCCTTATATTCTTCGCCGCATTCCAGCCGCAGCTCCGGCTGACCCAGCAGGTGAATCTGCAAGGTAAACTGGTTGATGTGGAAAATGACACCGTACGCAGCTCCGGCCAAAGCTGCCAACAGCAGTACGCTCCACAGCAGCCACCGCCGAAGCCTCCCACCCCGGTTATTTGACTTTTTCTCTTCCATAGTTTCCTCTCTCTTTCCGCAATTGTTACCATAATACCCTATTGTGTCCAAAAAAGAAAGAGGAAAGGAAAAATTTTAGCGGCAGAGTCTCCTCTGCCGCTTTTCCCGCTTACAGTCCCAGCATCCGGATCAATTCCGGCAATGCTGTTTCAAATTTAACGCCATACCAGTGGGCAGGGTTTTCTGCCGTATTGGCAATGGCCCTGCAGGTAAAATCCGCCGCGATTTTCACCGCATCGGTCATGCTTTTTTCCTGCATCAGTGCCCCCGTAAAACAGGCGGCGAACATATCACCGGTGCCATGGTAGCTTTTTCCGATTTTCCTGTGGCTGTAGTGCCGGATGGTCTCCCCATCCTTTACCGCCACCCCGGTGTGTCCCGGTTCATAGCCAACGCCCGTCAGCACCACCTTCGGGTGGTTCAGCTTTGCCAGAAGATCGGAAACATAGGCTTCGTCCAGTTCCTCCCGGTAGGGCAGGCCTGCCATCATGGCAGCTTCCGTGATGTTGGGCAGGATGATATCCGCACTGCGGCACAGGGCCTCCATAGCCCCGGCATATGCTTCGCTGAGGCCGGAATACCGTTTTCCGTGATCCGCCATGGCCGGATCCACGATGCTGATGCCCCCAGGGGCCAGCAGCTGATCTATGATATCCCCTGCGGCTTCCACCGCGCCGACACTGCCTAAATATCCCACCAGAATGGCATCGAAGGTGATGTCATTTTCCTGCCAGTGCCTCCACATTCCCTCCAGCGCACCATCAAAATGCACCACTTCCGGTTTGCCGAAGCCGCCGGTGTGGGTGGACAGCAGCGCCGTAGGCAAAATACAGGTCTCATGGCCGCAGACAGACAGGATGGGCAGCGCCACCGTCATGGAACACTGACCCACGCAGGAGATATCCTGAATGGTCAAAATTCGTTTATATATCATATCAATCCTCAACATCCATATCCAGCCCCAATTCTCTGGGCAGGAACCGGGGACAGACGCTTTCTGTGGTGACGATGACGGAAGCCGCCAGCATGGAGCCGATCTCACAGGCTTCTCCCAGGGTCTTTCCGTAGGTCAGGCCGATGGCCACACCGGCGCAGAAGGAATCGCCGGCACCAGTGGTATCCTTCACATCCACCTTCCGGGCTGGGCACCAGCCCTTATCTCCCAGCATATCCGCATAGACAGCGCCATCTCCGCCCATGGTGACGATCATGCTTGGGATCTGGGCCGCCACGACCTTGGCAGAGAGAATGTCCACCATCTCCTGGACGCTCTTTCCGGAGTAATCGTCAAAGAACAGCAGCCCCGCCTCCTGAATATTGCAGACGAAACAGTCAATACTTTTCAAGAAGTCCCGCCGCTCCAGAGCGATGCTCATATTGCCTACCACGGAGAATACCTTCTTCCCGTGCTTCTTTGCCAGCCTGAACACCCGCTTGACAATTTCCTTGTCAATATCGATTTCGATAATGACGCTGTCGGCACCGGCAAATATCTCATCGCCGTGCTTGTCCAGGATATCCGCAATGGGCAGCAGGTTGGGCCGTTTGGAAATGGAGGCAGCCACATCACCGTCGTTGTCGAACACTGCCAGCCAGGTGCCCATGCCGTCCCGGGTCTGCCAGATGTAGTCGGTGTTGACCTTATGATTGCGAAGCTTGCGGATCACATCCACACCGTCGCCGCTTTCGTCCACCAGGCTGATAAAGGTAGGCCGCAGCTCACAGTTGGCAATGTCCTCCGCCACATTCCGGCCCACGCCGCCGTGAACACGCTCCACCCGGCCCGCATTGCGGCCGGTGGGGATAAAGTTTGCTTCCGGATACCCCTTCACATCCACAAAGACCGCACCGATGACAACAATACCCATATTCCTTTTCCTCCTATGTTCCTTTATGGAACCAGTATACCACACCTCCGCCAAATTGCAACAAAAAGCAGTCCTTTAAGCCCCATGTTGTTGTTACATCGACAAAATTTAAGCTTGTATGCAAGAAAATCTTGCGCTGTAAAAAAAATAGGTTTATAATAACTTCATCGAACAAACCAACCCATTTCTTTTAAATTGGAGGGTAAACATTATGTCTAGCAATGTACGTCCCGAGTCCATGGAGCGCATCACCACCCTGGAGCTGGCACAGAAGTTCATCGACGAGCAGATCGCTGAGGTTCGCGCCCAGGTGGGCGATAAGAAGGTTCTGCTGGCCCTGTCCGGCGGTGTTGATTCCAGCGTCGTCGCCGCTCTGCTGATCAAGGCTATCGGCAAGCAGCTGGTCTGTGTCCACGTTAACCACGGCCTGATGCGTAAGGATGAATCCGAAAGCGTCATCCGTATGTTCAAGGAAGGCCTGGATGCCAACCTGATCTACGTGGATGCCACCGATCACTTCCTTGGCCTGCTGGCCGGTGTGTCCGATCCCGAGCGTAAGCGTAAGATCATCGGCAAGGAATTTATCACTGTTTTCGCCGAAGAGGCCCGCAAGCTGGAGGGCATCTCCTTCCTGGCACAGGGTACCATCTACCCCGACATTCTGGAGTCCATGAAGGCTGCCGAAGGCAAGAAGGCCGTCAAGTCTCACCACAACGTGGGCGGTCTGCCTGAGGATCTGCAGTTCGAGCTGGTGGAGCCCATCAAGCTGCTGTTCAAGGACGAAGTCCGTGTGGTTGGCGAGGCTCTGGGCCTGCCCCATGGCATGGTCTACCGTCAGCCCTTCCCCGGCCCCGGCCTGGGTGTCCGCTGCCTGGGTGCCATCACCCGTGACCGTCTCCACGCCCTGCGTGAAGCCGATGCCATTCTCCGGGAAGAGTTCGAGAAGAACGGTCTGAACGAGAAGGTCTGGCAGTACTTCATCGCCGTGCCCGACATCAAGAGCGTCGGTGTCAAGGACGAGAGCCGCTACGAAGGCTGGCCCGCCATCATCCGCGCCGTCAACACCAAGGATGCCATGACCGCCACCATCGAAGAGATCCCCTACGCCCTGCTGCATCACATCACCTACCGCATCACCCACGAAGTCGAAGGCATCAACCGCGTCCTGCTGGACCTGACCCCCAAGCCCATCGGCACTATTGAGTGGGAATAATCACAGAAAGCCAAAAGCCGTTGCTGTGCAGCGGCTTTTCTTTTTCCCATGCCCGGTGACAACACTTCTGACAACATTTTCTCTGAAATAACCGTACCAGTCAAAAATGCTCTGCCAGGCATGGCAGAGCATTTCATTTATTCAGGGACAGTTTTAGGGAGGATACCAAAACAGCAGCCGGTCATTGAACGGATCTCTCAGCTGTGTTGATCCATTCCTCCATTCTGATTATGCCTTGAACATATCCGCATAACCCATGGCACACAGATTCTCATAACTGATTTTGACAGCTTCCAGAGGCGTGCGGTCGTATGTCTTATCCTGCTCGATGAAGAAGAACTCACAACCGCAGCGGATGCCTGTTTCAATGCACTCCGCAATGGGCAGGGAACCTTCGCCAACCTCTGCAAATTCTACAATCGCATTCAGACTGTCGCCACCCATGCCCAGCTGAGCATACTTGGCACCGTTCACACGATAGTCCTTCAGATGCAGCAGACGGACACGGCCATCGTAGTTCTCAATAACCTTGACAGGATTGAAACCGCCCCGCTGAATCCAGTGAATGTCCAGTTCAAAGCCATAGTTATCGCCGTGATCCTTGAGAATATCCAGCACAGTCTTGCCATTGTGCATAGCCAGTTCAAAATGGTGTGTATGGAAGTACAGATCAATGCCGTACTCTTTCAGTTTTTTACCCATGGCATCGGTCTGCGCTGCAAAGGCAACCGCTGCCTCGTAGCTGCCGCAGGCTGCTGGAGAAGTAGCACCGATACGGACAGCAGTTGCTCCAACTGCCTTGCAGTCTGCCACGATCTTGTCAAAATTTTGCTCCAGATTGTCAAACCAGGCATCGTACTGATTGCCCATCGGAGCCAGCATTGCCGTCATAGCACTGACCTGGATGCCGAAGTTTTTCTTTGCCTTCAGCAGCAGCGCAATGTTTTCTTCGTTCATGGTAACCTGGCTGACTTCCACATGGTGGATGCCGATTTCTGCTACCTGCTTCAGTGTCTCATAAAGACCGATTTCCCGGATCACAGGGGCTACAGTGCTCAGCTGCAGACCAATTTTCGGATTTGCCATAAGAAACCTCCTGTATGTTTTATTCTAATTTTAATATAGTTTTATTTCAGTAACTGTTAATACTTGTGATTTTCTGCCACAGCGCCACTCCGGTAGGCATCCATAAGCCGCAGCAGGTCATAGACCTGCTCTCTCAGCTCCACACCTTCATCGGTTTCGGATACCTTCATCCGCTCTTCCATGGTTTCAAAGATGACGGACTCATTGTCGATATCGTGATTGGATTTCAAAGCCTCCTGACGTCCAGCAAAGGGCTGATGGGACACGATCCGGTAGTACCGGGAACCGAACAGCAGTGTGTAGCCAGCAATGCCGGATGTCTTCTGATAAGCCCGGCTGAAACCGCCGTCGATGACCAGCAGCTTGCCGCCGCCCTTGATGGGGCTTTCACCCTTTCTGGCTTTCACAGGCACATGGCCGTTGATTATATGGCAGTGAGGGCCGTGCAAACCAAATTCACTCAGCAGCATATTGCAGACAGCAGGATCGTTGTAGTAGGAATAGTAGGCATTCTTGGGCTCTGCCTGGGCACCTTCATCCAGGATGAACCTCCGTTCAAAAGTAGCCATCCGTTCCCGTCCGAAGATGGGGCTGTTCCGGCCTGCCCAAAGCCACCACAGGAAGTCCATGCCGAATTCACGCTCTTCTGTTCCCCGTTTATCATAGTAAGCTTTTCTGGCAGTACGGTCGGCATAGTCCATGAATTCCTTACCGGCTCTTCTCTTACCGCCGATGGTGAAGGACAGGAGTTTTCCGTCTTCGGTCATGGGAACGCAGCTGTGGAGCAGAAGATTTCCATTGTGGACCTTATACAGGCTGCCTTTGGAATACAGGAACCGGATATGCCGCTGAAGCTTTTCAGACTGTCGGAAGGATTCAGTCAGCTGATCGATGACTGCAGTTTCTTCTGCGGTCAGTTCATAGGGATGCTCGGGGTCCACCGTGGGGAAATCGCAGTCTTCCAGATGGTAGACATTGTCCCCGATGGTGATGGTCTTCTCCTCATAATTGATCCGGTGCAGCAGAGCCCGGTCTTCCATCTGGAATTCACTACGGCGCAGTACCTTGGCTCCCTCCAGCTTGAAGAGGATCATGGTGATCGCCTTGTACATCCGGGAAGACAGCAGCTTGTCCTTTTCGGAATAACTGTCATCATTGGTCAGCTTGATATCGAAGCAGTGGGTATCACAGTCCTTGTAAACCTCGTTGGCAAAGACGGATAGTGGCCGCAGGCTGATGCCATAACCGGTTTCGATGACGTCCAGATTGTTGTACCGGATGGAATTGCTCAATACCGTGGCAACCAGGGTACGGGAGCCGGAAGCGGCACCCATCCACAGAACATCGTGGTTACCCCACTGGATGTCCACATTGGGCTGCTGCATCAGACAGTCCATAACGATGTCCGCCCGGGGACCCCGGTCAAAGATATCACCAACGATACGCAGATGGTCGCAGGTCAGAGTTTTGATGACAGTGCAGATGGCATCGATGGCTGCATTTGCCTGACCCAGACGAATGATGGTAGCCAAAATGGAGCTGTACTGATCCAGCAGGAAACCATCCTCGTCGCAGAGGTTGATAAGCTCATCAATCAGGGACTCATAGCCTGTGGGAATGTAGGAGCGGACCTTGGCCCGGGTGTGCTTTACAGATACATAACGGCAGAACTGAACCAGCTGGTGGATGCTAGTCAGATACCAGTCATCCAGATCCTGCTTCCCTTCTGTCACCAGGCTCAGTTTTCCCTCGGGATAGTAAATGAGGGTAGCCAGATCATTGATGGCCTCTTCAGAGAGCTGCTCACCGAAAAATTCCTTCAGCTTTACCTTTACTTCACCGGAGCTGGACTCCAGAATGTGCAAAAAAGCTTCGTGTTCACCGTGGATGTCGGACATAAAATGTTCCGTACCCTTGGGAAGATTCAGAATCGCTTCCAGACGGATTACTTCGTTGCTGGCATCCTGCACTGTGGGAAACTGTTTTGCAAGGAGCTTCAGATAACGAAGCTCACCGGGGGTATAAATCATTTTATTGTCCATAGAAGTTACCTCTTAGCCGCCCAGATTCTCCAGGAATTTCTTCTTCATTTCAACGCCATATTCGGCATATTCACCGGACTGAAGCTTGCCAAAGCCTACAGCAATGGCCTCGTCCCAGCTTTCCTTCTCGTGGTTAACCAGGATGGGATAGTAATAAACATTGTTCTTTTCCGCAGCATCGCAGTCGCCGGGAGCGTCGCCTACCATGACGACCTTATCCAGATCGTAGCCGAACTTCAGCATAGCGGCAATGCAGGCAGCCTTGGAGCCAACATCCTGTGCCAGGACGATATCGGTATGCTCCAGAAGACCAAACTTGCCCCACTCTTCTTCCACAGCATCGCGGTTGGCGGAAGAAACCATGGCGACATCTGCAAAACTATGAGCAGCTGCCAGACCTTCCTTGGCACCGGCATAGGGAACCTTCAGTTCTTCGGGCAGTTCCACGATGGCTGCATTGACAGCCTTGGACCAGCTGAGAGCCTTTTCAAAGACCAGCTTGGCATCTGCATCGGCTGCTTCAGCAGCAGCCTTGATTACACCGTCATTGCTCAGCGCCGGAGCGGTGTCAGCCCAGTGAACCAGGGCATCTACGCCGGTGATTTTGGTATACTTGCCATCAATTTCCTTCAGAGCCATTGCCAGGCCCTTGAAGCGGTTGATACCGCGGGTCATGGAGAACAGGTTGATGATGTTCCAACGGTCCAGAATCTCCTCTTTCCACTCATCCAGGCCCCATTCCGTCACCATGCAGGGGCCAAAGCAATGGAAATGCTTGCAGTTCATGGTATCCATGACGCAGCCGTCGGAGTCCACGCAGACCAGGTAATCGTGCTTTCTTTCAAAGGTATCAAAAATGGACATTATTTTTTCCTCCCTAGTGTTACAGGGCAGATCCGCATATCGCAGAACTGCCCTGCACTTAAATTACGAATTTATACGCGGGTATCCCACATACCGCAGAAGGAGTCGATGGGGTCGGTACCCTTGAATGCTTCGGGTCCGGCAACCAGGGCTTCCACCAGGGCATCCATGGTTTCGTCACGGGAATCATAAGTATTGATGTAAGTCCGCAGCATGGGAGCATCTGCCAGCATGGTGGGAAGGTTCACAGAGATACCCACAACAGGCTGCTCATGGACATACCAGGGAATTTCACCGCCGCCCTTGGACACACCAAAGGCAGGATGGCCATTGGCCACATTAAACAGTGAAATTACCAGATCCTGCTTGGAGGTGAAGTCAGCAATGGCATTCTTACCGGCAAAGTACATATTGGCAGAAACCTTCTCACCCGCAGCCATTTGCTTCTGGATCTTCTCCAGGGGGCTTTCATAAATGAATGCCTCAAAGCCCTTTGCATTCAGGCGCTCGCACAACTTCTCCGCGGGGCTCTTCTTGGCAGCAGCGCCGCCAAACATAGCCATCAGAGCATCCATAGGACCGGAAGTACCCTTAATGGGGACGATCATGATCCGCTTGGTCTTTTCAGGATTCAGAGGCAGGACGCCTTCATCCAGATACTTGACCAGTGTTACAGAATCCCTGGAAACCTGGGCGGAATAAGCCTTGAATTCTTCATTATTCAGAGCAGCTGCCAGTTCTTCATCAGTACCGCACAGCTGATCGGGGGTCATCTTGTGCATACCCTTGGATGCCTTCAGGCCCAGAATTCTGGTGAGGGCTTCCACCATGCGCTCCTCGCTGATGATACCGGTATTATAGGCATTCAGCATAGTAGCATAGTCTTCCGCAGGATCATTGAAGAACAGGAACATATCGCAGCCTGCATTAATAGCAGCAGGCAGCATATCCGCACGCTTCATCTTGTTGGTCATGCCAACCATGTGGGAAGCATCGGTGACAACCATGCCGTTGAAGCCCAGTTTGTCTCTCAGCAGACCGGTCATGATCTCGGGGCACAGGGTTGCAGGGAGCATTTCGGCATCAGTGATACCGGGCTGGATTTCCCGCATATATTCCGGCAGCATGATATGGCCGCCCATGACAGCTTCCATACCGCCGTCGATCAGAGTCTTATAGACATAGCCATAGGTTTCCATCCACTTGTCCAGGCCGAAGCTGTTGATGTTATTGGACAGATGGGCATCCCGGTAGTCCTGGCCGTTGCCGGGGAAATGCTTGGCACAGCAGAAGACACCCTCGGTTTCGTGGAGGCCATCCATGTATGCCTTTGCCATAGCAGCAACCTTCTCGTGGTCATTGCTGAAGGCACGGGTAATGATTTCTTCGCATTCCCAGTTGTAGGTGATATCCACAATGGGAGCAAAGGCCATGTTGCAGCCGGTAGCCTTGATCTGAACGCCGGAAACACGGCCCATAGCCTGGGCATATTCTGTCTTGCCGGTGGCAGCAACCTTAATGCCGCAGCCCACATGGGTACCGTCGGGGCAGATGCCGTCGCCGCCCTTTTCGGGGTTGCAGGCAATCAGAACAGGTACCTTTGCGTACTTCTGCAGCAGCCGGTTCTGATCCAGTACCTTCTGGCCGGGCATGTTGTTATAGCGGCAGCCGCCCAGATGATAGGTTTCCATCAGTTCCTTCAGGTAAGCCTCATCCTGGGAAGCCGTCAGCTGCCAGAACAGCTGGCCGACCTTTTCCTCAGCGGACATACCGGCGATGGTTGTTTCGACCCATGCAATGTCTTCATCGGTCAGATAGTAGGGTTTTGCTTTCAAATTTACCATGGTTATTTTCCTTTCTGCCTTTTGATGTGTGATAAAAGCATCTGTTAACCGCCCGTAAGTGGCAGAAAGGAAAAACATACCACAATCCCCATGGCAAGAAGATTGGCTCCGGGCGGTTAACAGATACTTTCATTCCGGATCTGAATATATTTGTTAGCCGCCCGACTGTAAGGGAAGAAATGAGTGAACAAATACCGGTAAGGAGAAAAATATGTTCAGGCGGCTAACAAATATATCCCGTTTTCATGTTCCTGTCTGCAAAAATATCTATTAGCCGTCCGAATCAAGCAATGGCAATGTTGATTATGGGCTTGTAAGGAGAAAGGAATCAGACGGCTAATACATATTTTTGCATTTGCGATGGGACGGTATGAAGCAATACCGCCCCACCGCATATGTAAGGAGTACTAAGAGGTTATGTTATTTTCCGGTCTTGGCAGCCTTCCAGTCGGCCATCTTGGCACGGACATCCTTGTTGATGTTCCAGATGAAGGTGAAGCACAGCCAGGACAGCAGAGCTGCGACCATGGGGCAGGCAATGACCATGATCTTGATACCGGCAATGGTACCGGGTGCCTGGTCCAGACCGGCATTGGTCAGAGATGCGTCGTAGCCGATACCGGCAATGATCAGAACGGATGCGGAGTTGGCAATGGTCTGACCAACACGGCGGGACAGAGAGAAGAAGCCGTAGATGGTACCCTCATTGCGCTTGCCGGACAGGTACTCGTTGTAGTCGATGGACTCGGCAACCAGACCCCACTGCATCTGCACGGAAACAGTGACACAGGCAGAAGCCAGAGCAAACCAGATCAGGAAGACCCAGGCGTTCATAGGCTCGGTCATCAGTGCATATGCCAGCAGACCCGCGAAGGCAACGAAGCCAATCATCAGGCAGGTACGGATAATGGCCACCAGATCCCACTTCTTGGTCAGAATGGGCGCTACGGTCAGAATCACGATCATCAGGCCGGTGGACAGAACAGAATAGTAGCCCTGCATACCCACATTCTTCAGAACGTCGATGTACATATAGGAGGTAGCACCCTGGCTCAGAGCCTGAACGCCCATGATGCTGATAGAGTGCAGAACCAGCGCCAGGAAAGCACGGTTCTTGGTGATGATGTTCCAGATATCAGAGATCTTGAACTTCTCAGCATTCTTCTCTTCCTCGGTCTTTTCCTGAATCTGGGCAGGATTGGCCTTGTTACGCTCTTCAGTCAGGAAGTAGTGCAGGAACAGGACGATGCCGCCCACAACAGCCAGAACCATGGAGGTCTTGGCATAACCTTCATTGGAGGTGCCAAACTTCGCCAGGCACTGGGAAATCAGGAAACCGCCCACCATACCGGCAATGGTGGCACCAAAGCCACGGGCAGAAGACAGGGTTGCACGTTCATTGTCATTCTTGGACATGTTGCCAAGCAGGGAGCCCATACCGATGTTCATCATGGTATAGCCGGCTTCGTAGACGATCTTCAGCACAAAGGCTGCTGCGACCATTGCAAAGCCGTCCAGCTTGGAAGGTACAGAATAAAAAGCGATCATGCCGATCATGATGATGGGAATAGATGCCAGGATCCAGGGACGGAATTTATCCTTGCCGGGCTTTGCCTTTGCAAAGCTCATATCCATGATGGTACCCATCAGAGGATCGTTCACTGCGTCCCAGATGTTCCAGATCAGCAGCATTGTTGCCAGAATACCAGGGTTGACTTGCAGATTGACCTGCAGATAGCGGGCCATAAAGCCTGCCACCATGTAGTTGACGATGGTGCCGCCGCAGTCGCCGCAGCCATAGCCAATCACATGGGCCAGTGTCAGCTTGTCGGATTTTGCTTTTACCATGGGTTTTCCTCCTCGATTTACATTCGTGACCGAATTTTCTCCGATCACGGTATCGAGTAAATTATATCTTTTTTTCATCCCGGAAACCAATTACCACATTTTCTGATGTGTGCAATGTCTATATAAAAATACGATTCGACAATTTATGCACTTTGTCAAAAAATTCAAATTGACGCAAGTTTTTTTCTACTGTATAATGTATTTTAACAGTAATTCTCAGGAGGTACTTATGTATCCGGACATTCCCAGAACCTCCCCCGCTGCACTGAAACGAAAGCAGCAAATTGAAAACTGCCTTTTGGAGAACATGCTGCACACGCCCTATCATCTGGTTTCGGTGGCAGACATCTGCCGTCAGGTGGGCATCTCCCGGCGGGCATTTTATACCTATTATCCGGATAAGGATGCCTGCCTGCATTCTTTGATCGATCAGGTGATCCGCCAGTCCATGAAAAGCACGGAAGATTCCCTTGAAAAAACCGTCGATCCTGTAGAGGGCTGTACAGAGCATCTGGAATTCTGGAAATCCCAGAAAACCTTTCTGGATGCCATCGTCCGAAATGACTTGATCCATGTATTTCTGGGGCGGAATATCAACTACTTTCTGGAAGAAGAACATAGTCTCCTGCGTCTTTTGGACACCCCCAACGTGGAGCCGGATATGGATATTCTCTATTCCTATACTGGCATCCGCATCAGCCTGCTGATCCGCTGGTATTCCCGGAACTTTGACACGCCCACAGAAGAAATGGCACGAAAATACGTTCGCATGATCCAGTCTCCCATGATTCATCTGTAGAGGCAGCGCTGCGCCCGCTCTCGCATCCACTTAAACAATTCCATAGAATAAGACCCTGTTGCTCCAAAATGCAACAGGGTCTTTGCTATATTCTTATTATGGAATGTCCTGCATCACTTCCGCCGGTGGAACATCCAGAGCATCCGGATGGCTTAAAATTCGCAGAAAATATTTGATGACGCTGGCATAGTAGAACCCATCGCAGATCCGTTCATCCAGGTTGAAGGTCAGATCCAGATATTTCCGTTCCACGATCTCCCCATCCTTGATCTCCTCTGCCCTGCGTTTCCGGCCAAAGGCGCAGAAAACCGGAACCGTACCGAAATCATACAGATGATGAAACACAGGTTTGATACCCAGAGAACCCACATTGGTAAAGTACACGCTGCCATGGAAAGGGCTGATCTCCAGCAGGAATTTGGGCACCAGACCGAAATAGTCCAGACATTTTAGTGCCCAGATAGCGGACTTCAAAACCAGTCTTGGAATCGCCATAAATCCGGCCACGGTGGCATCGGCTGTGGTTTCCATTTCCTTTTTCGCTTCATCCACCTTTTCGTTAAACTTCCGGTAAACATCCGCAGCCGTATCAGACGGATGCAGGTGAACTTTGATCAGGGAATCCGGAGCCTGGGCTGTCAGTTCCTTTTTGACTGTCATGCAGACCGCGATATCCTCGCCCCGGGAATAGATCCGCTGTCCGGCGATAAACCGGTTCAGACCAGGATACTTTGCAACAGTGCGGACATAGGCTGCCAGCACAACATGGGTGATGCTGAATCCCATGAGGCCTTCCCTGCGCTTTCTGCGGATGTACCGCTCCAGTTCCGTGATTTCTACAGACTCAGAGAAGAGATTGTTTGCACCGGTACGATTGGGCATAAAGTATGCCGTAATCTGCTCCATCACCTGCGCTGTCCGAACCCGGCGTCCTTCGATGCGGTCACCCCAGGCGGGATGGTATTTTCCGTCGTTATGTACCCGAATAGCCGGATACAGCAGCAGTAAGCCTGTCGCAGCCAGAATTTCCGGAAGATCGCCAAAGAAGATTGCACAGACAAGAACCACCAACCCGCAAGGCAGCAGCCATACTTTTTTGATTTGTCCGCTGATGATTACCGTATAACAAAAACAAAAAGGCAGACATTCGATCCAAGTCAGCATCGTATTACTTTCCAAAACAAAGGATATTCCTAAAATCCACACGGGAACAGCAGTCCTGTAAAGCATCTCATCACCGGACAGCAGAACAATCAAGACATACAACACAATCGCTGCCGTATGCAATGGCCATTGATCGCAGCGCAGAACAATTGCCGATGCTGCGGAAGCCAGCATCGAAAGCACACTCAGCCAAACCAATGGATGATTCCAATCCACATACAGATGCTCTCTTTTCATATTCTCTTTCTCTCTTTCATTTCTTTCTGAAAAACACGAACCACTCTGCAAACAGGCACATAGGGATTGCCGCGAAAATATCCACCACGGAATGCTGCTTGACAAAGGCAATGGAAATACAGATCACACTGCACCAGACTGCAATGGCAATCCGAACCCACTTGGGAACACTCTTTTCCCGAATCCATGTGGATGCAATTCCCAAACTATAGCCCACATGGAGGGACGGACAGACTCCCGTGTTGGTATCTACGGAATAAATGAATCCAATCAATTGGGTCAGGATATTGTCTCTTGGAAACACCTCCGGACGCAGATCCTGCCGATTGGGAAATAGGATATACACCGCCATTGCAATGATTTGGGTAATAATGATATATATCTGCATGTTCCGGAAGCTGTCTACGCTGTACAGGAGGAAATACAGCAACGAACCGAGGATCAGGAAATACCAGCTCACATATGGAATGATAAACCATTCGCAAAACGGGATCAGATCATCCAGCGCACAATGCACCGGAATACATTTTTCCACTGGGATCAGATTCTCGGTCAACACATACATTGACAGATAGCCTACCCAGCCCAGAAGCAGGAACAGATGGCGGTATTGCGGTGTATTTATATTATTTATGCGCAGTTTTCGGTAATCAATTGCTGAGGCTTTCATGGGTTTCCTCCTTGGGGATGTTGCTGGGGTAAAGTTTCTTCGGGATATTGCGGTAAGGGATCACCGTATGCTCCGGCAGCGAAACCGCAATATCTGTGATTTCCTTCATCAGATAGTCGCATATCCTTCTGCGTTCTTCCGCAACGGGAACATCCGGATTGAATTGGATGGGCTTGCCAAAATACATCGTTTTCAGCTTCGGTGCAATGTACAGCGGCACGAAGGAAATCGGCTTCCCGGTTTTCTTATAGTGCAGCTTCGCCACATCGATGAACCGGTCCTGAAATTCATAGAGAATGTGATTGTATTTCACATCATGCTCCGGGAAGATCACTACATGGTTTCCTTCCTGGAGCCGCTTGATGGTATTCTTGAAGGTTCCCATAAGGCGGGTATCGTGGTAGACACCGATGGTATTGGCATTGTTGAAAACGCAGACAGACAGCGGTGCGATCATATAGGAAAGCAGTTTGTACCAGGGGTGTGTCCACTTCGGTTTCTGGGACCAGAAATCCTGAAAAGCATACTTCGGCACTTCTTTCAGTTCCATCATCTGACCGGCGCACCAGGTATAGTGCTTTCCGGGACAGTATAATTCCGCAGCGATGGGGCCATTCATCTGGGTATGGTTGCCTACAAGGATAGCCCCCTCTTTCGGCAGGTTCTCCGCGCCCACCACTTTCAGCTTGGGATAGAAAAACCATACCAGGCCCTTAATGATTTTATACAGCAATGAAGTTTTCTTTTCTTCCATTTGAAAACCTTTCTGAAACGACAGAAAATGCCTGCATGGCTCATTCTTGCAGGCATTTTTATGGAGGAGGATGTAACTTAATGATTATTGCCCCAGAAGAACACGGTCATAACACCGGGGCCTGCATGAGCACCAATCACGGGACCGATGGGGGCGATATAGATTTCCGCATCCGGGAACCGGGCTGCAACCATGGCCCGAAGCTCCCTGGCTACCTCCAGGCTGTCACCGTGACCGATGATGACCTGCCTGGAGATTTCCGGCATCCAGCCTTTTTCCATATTGGAAAGCAGTGCTTCCAGCGCTTTTTTCTTGCCTCTGGGCTTGCCCATGGCCATCAGCTTGCCGTTTTCATCCACATGGATCAGGGGCTTGATACCAAGCAACGTACCCATAGCAGCAGAGGTAGCGCTGACACGGCCACCGTGCTTCAGATGGTCAAATGTATCCACCGTAACCCAGTGGCACAGATTCAGTCGGTGCGCTTCCAGCCAGCTGTAAAGACTGTGAATGTCCATGCCCTGAGCTTGCTTTCTTGCAGCTTCCATTACGAACAGGCCTTCACCTACGGCAGCGCAGAGGGTATCCAGGCACAGGATCGTCCGGTCAGGATATTCTTCTTTCAGTTCTTCAATTGCCATATTTGCGCTCTGGATGGTTTTGGACATACCGGAGGAAAAGCACAGATACAGCACATCCCTGCCCTCCTTCAGGATTGCCTCAAAATACTCCCGGTAGGTTGCGGGATTGATCTGGGATGTGGAAGCAAACTGTCCGTTTCGTAAAAATGCGTAAAATTCATCACATTCTATGTTACCGCCGGGGCCAAAGAGATATTCTCTTCCGTTGACCTGCACATTCATGGGAATGATCTTCACTTCCGGCAGGCCTGCAAGCAGTTCGCCATTCAGGTCTGCAGTCGCATCTGTAATAATCTGGTATGTCATGGACAGATTTCCTTTCCTTCGTTTGGAGCCATTATACAGCCCGGAAAGAAAAAAGTCGCCGGACAAAAGTCGGCGAGTGTCCCAAAGGAAAAGGCACCGTAGCAAAATATGCTCCGGTGCCTTATCGTATGTTTTTACTTTTTCAGAAATGCTTTTAACTTGGAAGCCAACTGTTCCGGATGCGCCATGATCTCACCATGCCCCATTCCTTTAAAAGGATGGACTTCCAGATTTGGGAAGGCGCGCATCAGGTAAGTGTCCAAACTTTTGCGTAGAAGCTGATTACCGCAATGCCTGAAGTTGGCTGATCAGTTCCTCGTTTAGCTTCTCCCAGGGGAATTCCTCCCGGCCAAAGTGACCGTAGGAGGCAGTCTTTTCGTAGATGGGTCGGCGAAGCTTCAGGGTTTCGATAATAGCACCGGGGCGAAGGTCGATATGGAGCAGCACCCAGCTCTGGAGCACATCCTCAGGTACCTTGCCGGTACCGAAGGTGTCCACCATGATGGACACCGGCTGGGCAACGCCGATGGCATAACTCAGCTGGATCTCGCATTTGTCAGCAAGTCCGGCTGCAACAATATGCTTGGCAACGTAGCGGGCCATGTAAGCTGCGCTGCGGTCAACCTTGGTTGGATCCTTACCGGAGAAGGCACCGCCGCCGTGCCGCGCATAACCGCCGTAAGTATCAGCAATGATCTTTCGTCCTGTCAGACCAGTGTCAGCCGCAGGTCCACCCAGAACGAAACGGCCTGTGGGATTGATGTAAATCTTTGTATTGGCATCCCAGAGGGCATCCGGGATCACAGGCAGGATCACCTGATCCAGAATATCCTCCCGGAGCTGGCCGATGTGAACGCTGGGATCATGCTGGGCAGAAATGACGACGGCTTCAATGCGGTGGGGCTTGCCGTCCACATATTCTACAGTAACCTGGGATTTTCCGTCAGGCCGGAGATAGGTCAGGATTCCTGCCCGGCGGACATAGGTCAGCCGCCGTGTCAGTTCGTTGGCCAGCTGGATCGCCAGGGGCATATAGCTTGGGGTTTCATTGCAGGCATATCCAAACATCATACCCTGGTCTCCTGCGCCAAGGGCTTTTTCGTCGTCCATGGCATTATCCACACCCATGGCAATATCTGCGGACTGTTTGTGCAGAGAACAGGTAATCCGGCATTTATCTGTAAAGCCATACTCGTCCTTGGTATAGCCAATTCTGCGGATCACCTGGCGGGCACATTCTTCGTAATTTACCTCTGCATTAGCAGTGATCTCACCCATGATATGAACCGCACCGGGTTCTGCTGTGACTTCGCAGGCGCAGCGACTCATAGGATCTGCTTCTAACAAGGCATCCAGAACGCGGTCAGAAATCTGGTCACATACTTTATCCGGATGGCCTTCTGTGATGGATTCTGATGTAAATAAATATTTCTTACTCATATTTTTATTCCTTATCGATTATTTCCCCAGTAGATCAGAGCCAGCAATCCAGGACCGGTATGAGCACCGATCACCGGGCCGAGATCCCCTATCTCAATTTCTGCTTTCGGAAACTTTTGGGCAACCAGTCTTTTCAGTTCCTCCGCTCCTTGAGAATCGTCAGCATGAACGATGGTCACGGTTTTGGAAAAGTCTGAGTTCCAGCCCTGTTCCATTTTGGAAAGCAGAGTCAACATAGCCCTTTTTCTACCCCGGGGCTTGGATGTGTTTTCCAGCTTGCCATTGGCGTCAATATGCAGCATGGGTTTGATATTCAGCATGGTACCTACAGCAGCTGTTGCGGCAGATACTCTGCCACCGTGATGCAGATGGTCAAAGGTATCCACCACAAACCATACACATACCTTCAGCCTGTTCTCTTCGATCCATGCCGCAACCGTTTCTATATCTGCGCCTTTTCTTTGCATGTCAATAGCTTCCCGAAGCAGCAGCATCTCGCTTAAGGTTGCACCAAGGGTATCCACGCAAATCACTTTTCGCTCCGGGAATTGCTCCTGCAATTCCTGAGCAGCAATTTGGGCTGACTGAAAGGTCGCAGACATTCCGGAAGAAAAGGATAAATACAGCACATCCTTCCCCTCCAGCAACACATGACGAAAATAATCTGCATAGGTCGCGGGATTGATTTGAGAGGTGGATGCAAAATTGCCCTCCCTCTGCATTTTATAGAATTCAGAGATGTCCAAGTCTCCACCGGGACCATAGGTATAATTTCTGCCGCAGATCTCCACCTGCATGGGAATTACCTTAACGGCGGATAATTCTTCCGCAAAGCTGCCTGTCAAATCAGCAGTGGCATCTGCAAAAATCTGAAAAGCCATTCTATTATTTGCACTTTCCGCACTGGGCGCAGGTGGTGCTCCAGAGCTTGTCTGCTGTACCCTTCCAGTTTTCGGCATAAGGAGTGGTTTTATCACACAGGTGGTCAACGGATTCGGGGCTCTGGTAGTCGGTATTTACCGCACCGGTAGCCTTGACCATAGAACGCAAAGCTTCAGGATTTTCCAGCATGGGACAGGGACGGAGCATATTGTCGTTGAAGGGCTGGTTGTCATGGTAAGCCATGAACAGGGGGCTTCTCAGCGCATCCAACAGACTGGTATCGTGGATATTGCAGTTGGAGTAATGGATAAACACACAGGGCTCCACATCACCCTTGGCGTTAATATGCAGGTAATTCCGGCCACCGGCGATGCAGCCACCCACATACTCTGCATCGTTCTGGAAATCGATGGTAAACAGCGCTTTGGTGGAACGGTATTCCCGGATCTTATTGTAAATATGGGTACGCTGCTCAGGAGTCGGCAGCAGCTGGGTGGCTGCACCGTTGCCAACGGGCATATAGTGGAAGAACCAGGCAAACAGAGCGCCAGAATCGATCATGTAATCGAAGAATTCCTCGCTGGTGATATCCTTGTAGTTGACAGAGGTATAGCAGGTGGAGATACCGAAAGCCAGGCCATGCTCCTTCAGCAGCCGCATGGCGTTTGCAACCTTATCATAAATTCCCTTGCCACGGCGGGAATCGTTGGCATCCTCGAAACCCTCCAGAGAGATGGCGGGCACAAAGTTCTTCACCCGCAGCATTTCCTGGCAGAAATCCTCATCGATCAAAGTGCCATTGGTGAAAGCCAGGAACATACAGTCGGGGTGCATTTCGCAGATCTTAAAGAGGTCTGCCTTCCGGACGGTGGGCTCGCCGCCGGTGTAGATGTACATATAGGTACCCAGTTCCTTTCCCTGGCGGATGATGGAATCGATGGTCTCCAGGGAAAGATTCAGGCGGTTGCCGTATTCTGCCGCCCAGCAGCCGGTGCAGTGCAGGTTGCAGGCAGAGGTAGGATCCAGCAGAATGGCCCAGGGAATGTTGCAGCCATACTTCTCTCGGTTTTCCTGCTGGGTCGCGCTGCCCTTAAAGCTGGCATTGAACAGGAAATTCTGGAAGAATGCCTTGCGAACACCGGGATCCAGTTCGTACAAGCGCATAACCAGCTGATACCAGTTGTTCTTATCCTCAATGGCATGGCGAATTGCAGTGCGCTGGGATTCGTACCAGCCGTCGGGAGAGAACTTGTCCACCAAGTCCATCAACTTGGGCAGATTCTCGTTGGGATCACCTTCAATATACTTCAGTGCCTGATTTACAGCGAAGGTCTGCATGGTTTCTTTCAGGGAGCTCATTTTCATTTCCGCCTTTCTTTTGGTCTCAAGACCGATTTGAGCCCAATATAAGACAGTAACTTCCCTTTGTCATTGGACAAACACATCACCAGTGTCCCAAATTTCGACAATCCCGCAAACCGGTTACCTTTTGGGACACTCCCAACTTTTTGTCCGTTGAGAGATAGGAAAGATTTCCTTATACTGAATCCAAATGCTAAACGGCAGGAGGATGATGCAATGGAAAACAGTGTCAATCGGGTCATGGTAAACACCATTGTTAAGAAAGCAATTCACGATTTGAAAGCGGATCCGGATCGGACAGTCCGAAATCTGGTGGACATCGCTCTGAAATTTGCTGACAGCCGTTTTCAGCAGGAATTCTATTCCGGCGCACAAAGTCTGCTTACCAACGAAAGCAGTGCCTATTACGCACTGGTCAAGGATACCTTCACTCAGGTAAACGAAGAAACCTTGCTGACCTTTGGTATGAATGTAGGATATAACGGCCTTTACGAAGGATCCAAAAAGATTCGCAGTATGACGCAGCACAGCATCCCATGGACTGTTTCTCTGTCCATCAACGAGGGAAAACTGTTCGAGCAGCACCATCAGGCCATTGACCAGGGTGAGAAATTAGGAATCCATACTTGGCATCTGTTTTCCAATCACGGTATTTATGATTGCCTGACACTGGCACAAAAGCATCCGGACAGCGCGTTTGTGATTTTCTGCGGCTGTAATGAAATCAGCTGGAGTGTTCTGGATTGTGCCGATGAAATCCGAAATATTGCCATCATGCTTCCCTTTGATAAGGATGCGGATGTGGCCTGCGATATGCTCAGGGTTACCGGGATCCTCTATGGACTTTACTATACCTACAGTGAGAAAGACCTGGGCAGTATTGAGAGCGGTGAGCTGATGCACGAAATGGAGCAGCTCCATCCTGCTTTCTCTGTATTGAAGCCCCAGTTTCCCTGCCAGAAAGCACTGCGGGATCGGGTCTATCGCTGGATCACCAGAGCCCGTCTGGAGCAGGAATTCAAAACCATTCCCTGGGAAATGTATGGAGATATGCTATTGGTAGACAGCGTGATCTCTGAAACTCCCCATTGGGTTGGCTTCGATGAATACGGTCAGCTGAATACCGATCAGGGAGTTGACCGGACATACGGTCTGAACATCTTTGTCAATGATCTGCCCACTGTTCTGAAGCGGGCATTCCCCAAGCAGAAAGGAACGAATGACTGATATGAGCCCCAAAATTGGTGTGGTGGATGTAGGCGGCGGTTACCGCGGTGTCTACGCCGCAGGCGTACTGGATTACTGTATGCACAAGGGTGTCTGGTTTGATCTTGGCATCGGCGTCAGCGCAGGCAGCGCCAATATCGCATCCTACTGCGCCAAACAGCCCATGCGAAACAGAACCTTCTACACGGAATACGGCTTACGGAAAGAGTATGCAGGACTGGGCAATTACTTCCGGGACCGGTCCTATATCAATCTCCAATACATCTACGGAACACTGACAAATTCCGACGGAGAGTATCCCATCGATCATGATACGCTGATGGCCAATCCCATGGAGTTTCTCACTGTTGTCACGGACGCGCTGACTGGCAAGCCCAAATACATTCCCAAACAGGAGCTGATCCGTGACAGTTACATCCCATTTATGGCTTCCTCGGCCATTCCCGGTATATGCCGCCCGGTTATGCTGGAGGGAACGCCGTGCTATGATGGTGCGTTGGGTGATCCCGTGCCTGTGGAAAAAGCCTTTCAGCTGGGTTGCGATAAAGTGGTTCTGATCCTGACATTGCCGGAGAATACGGTCCGCACGACCGACAAAGATAAAAAGCTTGCACGTAGGATCCGCAAAGAATTTCCGGAAGCAGCACAGGCACTTATGAACCGAGCCAACAAGTATAACTACGGTGTCACACTTGCCCGCCAATATGCTGCAGAAGGAAGACTGCTGATCATTGCACCGGACGATACCTGCGGTGTTCATACCCTTTGCAGGGATTCTTATAAAATGAAGCTCCTTTATGGAAAAGGCTACACGGATGCTGAAAAGATCACCCCTTTCCTTTTGGGCTGAAGTGTGCTGATACAGCGAACAGGTGATGATCCGTCCATCATCACCTGTTCCAAAAGAAAGAAGCAGCAGTACGATCCCCTCTCATTTCTCTTTTGCCCCCATTTGCCATCCTCTTTTCCTGATCGTACCGGTTTCCATACGATAAGGGCGGAATTTTACATTCCGTCCTTATTTTATTTACACACAATTCATATTTATGTAAAAAATCAGGATATAAAATTTAGGGTTAGTAATCTATGATATTTTTAGAAAGAAGCGAATCTATGAAGACATATCGTGCCGGTATTGATATTGGCTCCACCACCGTAAAGCTGGTGGTTTTGGACGAAAACAATAAAATCATCTTTGGTGACTATCGCCGTCACCATGCCCATACACAGGAAACGCTGAATTCTCTGCTGAAGTCTGCCCAGCAGAAGATCGCTAGCTGCACGTTGAAAGTGAAAATCACCGGTTCCGGTTCCATCAATCTGGGCAAGGCTTTGGATATTGGCTTTGTGCAGGAAGTTGTGGCTGTTGCCACGGCTCTGAAATCTGTAGCTCCCCAGACCGATGTTGCCATCGAGCTTGGCGGTGAGGATGCCAAGATCATCTACTTTAAGGGCGGTCTGGAAGAGCGGATGAACGGTGTCTGTGCTGGCGGTACCGGCTCTTTCATCGACCAGATGGCGTCACTGCTCCAGACCGACGCAACTGGACTGAATGATGCCGCGAAAGATTACAAGCAGATCTACCCCATCGCTGCCCGGTGCGGTGTGTTTGCCAAGACGGATATTCAGCCTCTCATTAACGAAGGTGCTACCAAGGCTGATCTCGCTGCCTCCATATTCCAGGCAGTGGTAAACCAGACCATTTCCGGTCTGGCCTGCGGGAAACCCATTCGGGGATGCGTGGCGTTCTTGGGAGGCCCGCTCCACTTTCTGACAGAGTTGAAAGCTGCCTTCGTACGAACATTAAAGCTGACGGAGGAAACTACCGTTGATCCGGAAAACTCCCATTTATTTGCTGCCATGGGCGCAGCGCTGGAAGCAGAAGATGCACAGGAAGTTGTACTCACAGACCTGATTGAAAAGCTGCAAAAGGGTGTTCAGGTCAGCTTTGAAATGCCCCGGCTGGAGCCACTGTTCCAGGATGAACTGAAATACGCAGAATTCTGTCTCCGCCATAGCAAAGCCGTCGTGGGAAAGGCAGACATGGCTGCATATGCGGGTAACTGTTTTCTTGGAATCGACGCAGGTTCTACCACTACCAAGCTAGTCTTGATCGGTGAACATGGTGAACTGCTTTGGAAGTTCTATGCCAATAACCAGGGCAATCCTATTATGACGGCCCAGTTTGCTATTGGAGAACTGAAAAAGGTTCTGCCGGAGTCTGCAAAGATCGTCAGGGCCTGCTCTACCGGCTACGGTGAAGCCCTTCTGAAATCCGCCTTTTCTTTGGATGAGGGTGTAGTGGAGACCATTGCCCACTGCACCGCAGCATCCTTCTTTGATCCAGAGGTAGACTGCGTTCTGGACATTGGCGGTCAGGACATGAAGTGTATCAAACTGAAAAACGGCACTGTGGATAACATAATGCTGAATGAGGCCTGCTCCTCCGGCTGCGGTTCGTTCATTGAAAATTTTGCTACTTCATTGGGCTATACCGCGGAAGGCTTTGCCAAAGAAGCATTGTTTGCCAAGGCTCCGGTTGACCTGGGTACCCGGTGTACCGTGTTTATGAACTCCAACGTCAAGCAGGCCCAGAAGGAAGGTGCATCCGTTTCCGACATTTCTGCCGGTCTTGCTTACTCCGTGATCAAGAATGCACTTTACAAGGTCATTAAACTGGCATCAGCCGAGGACCTTGGCAGACACATCGTGGTTCAGGGCGGTACTTTCTACAATCAGGCAGTTCTCCGGGCTTTTGAAAAGATTGCCGGAGTAGATGCAACCTGTCCCGACATTTCCGGTCTCATGGGAGCCTTCGGTGCGGCGTTGGTAGCGAAAAATCACTACGCAGGTCAGAAAACCACCATGCTTTCCCTGGATGAGATTCTCCGGCTGTCCTACACCACCCAGAGCATCCGCTGCGGCGGCTGTTCCAATAACTGTATGCTGACCATCAACAAATTCTCCGGCGGCAGGCGGCATATCAGCGGTAACCGCTGCGAAAAAGGCGCAGGCAATTCCATCCGGAAAACAAGGGTAAGAAATATGGTGGACTTCAAGCGCAAGCGCCTATTTAATCCCTACAAGCCTCTGACAGAAGAAAACGCACCCCGAGGAACCATCGGTATCCCCCGGGTGCTGAATATGTACGAAAACTATCCCTTCTGGGCTACTTTCTTTAAGGAACTGGGCTTCCGGGTAATCCTCTCCCCTTTCTCTGACCGAAAAATCTACGAGTTGGGTATGGAATCCATTCCCTCTGAATCCGAGTGTTATCCTGCAAAACTGGCCCACGGTCATGTGCAGTGGCTGGTCAACCAGGGAATCAAGACCATTTTCCACCCCTGCGTATTCTATGAGCATCAGGAAACTGACAATTCCCAGAATCACTACAACTGCCCGATCGTTGTGTCCTATGCAGAGAATCTGAAAAACAACGTAGAGGCCATCACCCATGGGGATGTTCACTACATCCGCCCCTTTATTGCCTTTACCAATGAAAAGACTGCTGCAGACCGATTGGTGAAAACCGCAGCAGAGGAATGGAATATTCCGGAAAAGGAAGTACGCAGTGCTGTCCATGCGGCCTGGGAAGAGCAGCAGGAAGCAAAGGCCGTCATCCGGGAGGAAGGCCGCCGGGTATATGAATCCATGCGAACAAACGGCGGTCGAGGTATCGTTCTGGCAGGACGGCCTTACCACATCGATCCGGAGATCAACCACGGCATTCCGGAGCTGATCGCTTCCTATGGTCTGACCGTCTTTACCGAGGACAGTCTGCCTGTGGAAGATACCCTTCCCCCACTGCGTGTAGTCGATCAGTGGGTGTACCATTCCAGACTGTACAAAGCAGCCCAGTTTGTTGCCCAGCGAGATGATCTGGAACTGATTCAGCTGAATTCCTTCGGCTGCGGTCTGGATGCGGTGACAACGGATCAGGTATCTGAAATTCTGGAAAAGAGCAATAAGCTGTATACCCTGCTGAAAATCGATGAAGTGAACAATTTGGGTGCTGTCCGCATTCGTGTGCGGTCTTTGCTGGCCGCCATGGATATGCGCCGGGAAAAGCAGATTCTCTCCATACCGGACAACAACCCTTATGTGCGAACAGAATTCACCCAGCAGATGTATGACGATGGCTACACCATCCTGGCGCCTCAGATGAGTCCCATTCATTTTGACCTGCTGGAGCCGGTATTTCAAAAGCATGGCTATCACATCGTAGTGCTGGACAACGATGACCGCCGGGCTGTGGATGTGGGACTGAAATTCGTCAACAATGATGCCTGCTTCCCTTCCATCACGGTAGTTGGTCAGATCATGCAGGCGGTGCTGTCCGGGAAATACGATACCGACAAACTGGCGATCATTATGACCCAGACAGGTGGCTGCTGCCGGGCCAGCAACTATGTGGCCTTTATCCGTCGGGCGCTGGAAAAGGTTGGACTGTCCCATATCCCAGTCATTTCTTTGAATACCAACGGTATGGAAAAAAATGAGGGCTTCAAGCTTTCGCCATTACTCCTGACGGAGATGCTGCAAGCAGTTGTCTATGGTGATCTGATGATGCGGTGCCTGTACAGGGTGCGTCCTTATGAGAAGCTTCCCGGCAGCGCCGATGCCTTGCACAGTCATTGGAGAACAAAGTGCATCGAAGCACTGACTTCTAAACACAGTGCAAAACGGTACAAGCAAATTTGCCGGGACATTGTTTCAGACTTTGACAATCTTCCTATCCATGAGAATCTGAAAAAGCCCCGTGTGGGTATCGTGGGTGAGATTCTGGTGAAATACATGCCTCTTGCCAACAACCATCTGGTGGAGCTGCTGGAAAAAGAGGGTGCGGAGGCCGTGGTTCCTGACCTGATGGATTTTCTGAATTACAGCTTTTACAATAACCAGTACCGGGCAGAATTTCTGGGTGCCAAACGTTCCAGCAAAACCACTTCTGTCCTGGCGGTCGATCTGATTCGGAAGATTCGGAAACCTGCTCTGGATGCGCTTCAAAACAGCAAACGGTTTGACGCTCCCATGCCCATCGAAGAAATCGCAGAGCAGACCAAGCCCTTCCTTTCCATCGGCAATCAGTACGGCGAAGGCTGGTTCCTGACCGGCGAAATGATCGAACTGATCAAGATGGGCGTTCCCAACATCGTCTGCATCCAGCCCTTTGCCTGCCTTCCCAACCATGTGGTTGGCAAGGGTGTCATCAAACGGCTGAAGACAGAATTCCCCCAGGCAAACATTGCTGCCGTGGACTATGATCCCGGTGCCAGCGAAGTCAATCAGCTCAACCGCATCAAGCTGATGCTTTCAGCGGCAAAAGAAAATACGTAAGAAAAATCAGCAGACCGGAATTTTCCAGTCTGCTGATTTTATGTCTGTATGTTATTCAAGCCATTTCGGATCTTCCGAAACCCTTCTGTCAAGGCCAAGATACAGAATCTGGATCATCTTCTTCAGATTGTACATGAACTCTTCTGCGCTGACACAGTTCTTATCCATAAGCCAGCGTTCGATAGCGCAGATCACGCCATCCACAACGAAATCATACACCATCTCAGGAACATCTTCCATTCCCAGCAAGTTTTCTACCCGCAGGCGGAACAACGGACGGACGAACTCCCGGAAATGAGAGGCAAAGGAATTCTGTCCATCCACCTTAAGCACACGGCGATAAAAGGTTCTGTTTTCATAGAAGTAGTCGCACATGATCTCGATATTTTTCCATCGTTCATCAAAGCTATAGCCTCCAGACTGTATATACCGTTCATTTGCCTGATTCACTTCCACGAACTCTGTATCGAAAATCCAGTTGACCAGATCATATTTGTCCTTGAAGTGATAGTAAAAACTCTTGCGGTTCATATGGCAGCGTTCACAGATATCGGATACGCTGATTTTTTCAAAAGACTGTTCCTCCAACAATTCCTTCAATGAATTGGAAAGGGCCAGTTTGGTAATATTGGAATCTGCCATTTTTCTCTCCTCATAATAAAAAAGCGAGGCCCACCTGTGTGATACACAGATAAGTCTCGTCAATTAAGACAATGCCAGGATTGCTCCAGTTTGTTGGCATCGCCGCACCGAATGTGCCGACTACTCCCTTATTTAAGGTTATTATATCGGGAAATTATGAACATTTCAACATCCGGTTTTTGGACAAAAAATGAAAAGTGTCCCAAAATGCGGCGTTTATTGTCCTTTGACCGGTGAATGAATGGCCTAAAGAAAATATAATGATTTGCAACGAATCATTTTTCGGAGGAAAAACATGAAAAAGCGGTGGAAAATCCTATGCCTTCTCCTGTTGGCCTGTGTGTTGTTTTACTTACATAGACACTATCACCTCACAGTAGATTCATTTCTCGCCTGGCAGCCTGAAAACCTATTCTTGACTGCCATGCTTTTGCTGCTTCTCTTTGCCGTAAAATCCACACTTGCATTTATTCCTATCATGCTGCCGCAGATTCTTGTGGGCCATCTGTATCCACGGGACATGGCCATCTTTTTGAATGTGCTGGGCCTTGCGGTGGTGATGGCGACTCCCTACTGGATTGGAAAAAAACTAGGGTCTGCAAAAATGGAGCAGCTGATTCAAAAATATCCCAAGATTCAAAAAATCCTGACCGCCCAGGACGATAACCAAATGGCGGTTTGCTTTATGCTCCGGGCCTGTGCGGTTCCTCCTGCCGATATCGTGACTATGTATTTGGGAGCCACAGGAATGCCCTTTGTCACCAATGTGATTGGCGGTGTTCTTGGATCTTTTCCCAGTATGTTATTGACCACATTTCTTGGTGCCAACATCCGCAATCCGGAATCCCCTGCCTTTTGGCAGGCGCTGATTCTAAATATTGCATGGATCATCTTATCCGGCCTTGGCTTTTACCTTTTCAAAAAAGTGCATTCCGGGAAGGAGGTAAACCAGTGAAGCCCAGACGTTTTCCAAAATGGCTGCGGAAATTATTCCGGCGAAGGATGCTGATCGCCTTTCTGATCGTGATACAGGCTGCTTTTTTCATTTATCTTGTAGCCAGCCGCAGCATGGTATCGCAGCGGCTCAGCAGACTTTTAACCATCATCAGCGTTCTGGTGGTTCTGTACATTGTATCAAAGCGTGACAAGGGCGCTTACAAAACTCTGTGGGTTTTTCTGATCCTCTGTTTCCCGATTCTTGGTGGACTGCTGTACCTGCTTGTCACCTGCCAGACCACCACACGCCTCATGCGCCGGGATATCCAAAAAGTCCAGGAAAAGACACGAGATCTTTACACACTCCCCGGGGATGGCTATATGGAAGCAGAAAAGCGCACCGGAAGCCATTTTCCGCAGGTTCGGTATTTGCAGGACTACGTTGGGTACCCCGTTTATTCCAATACCCGCACTACCTATCTTTCCCCTGGAGAAGTATTTCAAGAACATCTACTTCAGCAGCTTGAAAAGGCAGAGCATTACATCTTTCTGGAGTTCTTCATCGTTCAGGAAGGATATTTCTGGGATTCCATATTTACCATTCTGAAGCGAAAGGCAGCAGAAGGAGTCATCGTAAGGCTGATCTATGATGATCTGGGCTGTTTTTTCGTCCTTCCCACAGATTTTGCAAAGCAAATGGAAAATGCCGGTATTGAATGTGCCATTTTTAATCCCTTCCGTCCTTTTCTGACAGTCAAACAGAATAACCGGGATCATCGGAAAATCGTGGTGATCGACGGAAAAGCAGCGTTTACCGGCGGGATCAATCTTGCAGATGAATATATCAATGCCTACGAAAAATACGGTCACTGGAAGGACTCTGCCATCATGCTGGAGGGAAAAGCTGCCTGGAGCTTTACGCTGATGTTTCTGGAAATGTGGCAGCTTTGCAAAAAATGCGATGAAGACATCGCTTCTTACTATCCCTGGCAGTTTACTCCCTGCGATGTAGAGCCGGACGGATTGGTACAGCCCTATGCAGACAGTCCCATGGACAACGAAAATGTTGGCGAACATGTTTATCTGCAGATCTTGAATGAAGCGAAGGACTATGTATATATCAATACACCCCATCTGATCGTGGATGACAGCATGGTTTCTGCCCTGTGCCTTGCCGCAAAGCGTGGTGTGGATGTTCGGATCGTTACACCCCACCGGTGGGACAAATGGTTCGTACATATGACCACCCGCTCTTACTACCGGGAACTGATCCGGGCCGGTGTAAAGGTATATGAATACTCCAACGGCTTCATCCATGCTAAAAGCTTTGTCAGTGATGATGTGATTGCAACAGTGGGAACAACCAATCTGGACTTCCGCAGCCTGTATCTGCATTTTGAATGCGGAACCTGGATGTATGGCAGCCGGGCAGTTATGCAGGTCAAGCAGGACTTTCTGAATACGCTTCCTGTTTGCCAGAGAATCGAAGAGAAAGACTGCGCCAGATATCTGTCCTCCAAACTGTTCCAGGAAATCCTTCGTCTGTTTGCTCCCCTTATGTAGAAAGGAAATACCATGTTTTTAGATGATCCCAAAACAAGAAAAACCTTAACCAAATGGGCTGTCGGAACCGTGGCAGTCTGCATTCTCATTTTCCTTGGCGTTCGATATGTGTCCTCCATTGCTCTGGCCATTGAATGGCTAATCGGACTAGTCAAACCGCTGCTGATTGGTGCCATGCTTGCAATGGTTCTCAGCGTTCCTATGGGTTATATTGAAAAGCATCTTTTCCGTAAAAATCCGACCCCAAGAAAAAAGAAAGCAAGACGTCCTCTGGCCATCCTGCTCTCTCTGATTCTGGTTATCGGTATCTTTGCGGGTATTGCCGTCCTGGTGATTCCGGAACTGACGGGAGCTGTCTCCATCGTGATTTCCTCCATAACCAATGGCCTGGATCAGCTAGCCGCTCTGGAAAGCTCCGAGGATTTTGCCCAGCTGCCCTATGCAGCCTATCTTGAAAAAGTTGATATTGACTGGATAACGCTGAAAGCGCAGTTGGAGAACTGGATGCAGAAGCTAAGTTCCACCATTCTGGATTCCACAGCCAGTGCACTTGGCAGTATTGCTACCTCTTTAATCGATGGCATTGTGGCGTTTGTGTTCTGCATTTACGTCCTTGCCAATAAGGAAACACTTAACAGACAGTTCGGACGTTTGGCGCGAGCCTGGCTTCCTGATCGTTTTACCGATTCCGTATCTCATATTTTTGCTGTCTGCGGAGATGTTTTTCAGCAGTTCATTGTAGGGCAGACAACAGAAGCCGTAATCCTGGGAACCCTCTGCGGTGTCGGCATGGCCATCCTGCGGATTCCTTATGCTCCCATGGTAGGTGCACTGGTGGGTGTCACGGCACTGATTCCTTATGTAGGTGCTTTTCTTGCAACCATTGTGGGTGCATTTATGATTCTGACCGTTAATCCATTTAAGGCTCTGGTGTTTGTGATCTATCTGCTGGCATTACAGCAGGTGGAAGGCAATCTGATCTATCCCAGGGTGGTTGGTGCCAAGATCAATCTTCCCGCCATGTGGGTGCTGGCAGCCATCACCGTGGGCGGCAACCTGGCAGGACCCCTGGGTATGCTGCTGGGAGTACCGGCTGCTTCGGCTGCGTATGCCTTATTAAAAGAAGCTACCCAAAAGAGAGAATCTGAAAGGTGTAAACATAATATCCAGTCTCCATAGAAACATAAAATCGATGTTGAATTATCTGCGAAATATGCTATAATAACAGAAAGAATATCATTTGATTTCATTGTACTTCACTGATACGATTTTGATACGAAAAATCAGCAAATCCTGTGGACGTGGAAGATTACTCCCCTGTTTTACCCATTGGATCTGCCCAGAATCAGCTGACAGGACTGACAGAAAACCCAACTTAAGCGAGTGGGAATAAGCCTTTTTTGTGCTTGCAAAACTGATTTTCGCTGAAAAGGCATATAATTTTTCGCTGGATAGACCTTAAAGGATTCGCTCCTTTGAGGTCTATTTTTTTACGCAATGCACCGGGATACCTTGAGTTGTTGAAACTATATGTTAATAAAACGCCGGTTTTATATTCATTACTTCTCCCCTTTTCAGCCATTGAAATGAGCGAAAATGGGTTTGTCCTGTTTTGGTTTCCGGTTCGGGAAATAATCCTCCATCCATTGGGTGTACTCCTCTACGGATATCTTTCCCCCGGTACATTCATCACGCATGGTCAATGCCTGATACTTCCATTTCTTGAAGTCAGCTTCTTTAATTTGATTGACCTTCACACGCGCTGCATACCGTTTGTAATATTTGTTGTAAACCGGAAGTGCTTTGTTGTCAGCAATCTTCGCCTTATAATTTTCCACGGCAGCAAGTTCCTGCCAGTTCTTCGTCTTCCGGGAAGCCTTATCCAGGCGGCTCACCCTGGCAATTGTTCTGGTTACGGCTGCCAGCATCGCTCTGAGCTTTGAGGGAGAAGGCAGCTTCCAGTTCAACGCCGGTTCCCTGCTGGTTCTGGGGGCAGCCTGCTGCTGGGGACTGGAGAATAACTGCACCCGGATGCTCAGCGCCAAGTCCTCCGTCCAGATCACCACCATCAAGGGCACCTTCTCCGGTTTGGGCAGCCTCGTAATCGCACTGGTTATTGGAGAAAAAATCCCCGGTATTCTCTGGATCGGCGCGGTGCTCCTGCTGGGCTTCGTGGCTTACGGTCTGAGCATCAACTTTTACATCAAAGCCCAGAAGGATCTGGGTGCCACCAAAACCAGCGCCTATTACTCCATCGCGCCCTTTCTGGATGTGGTATTCGGTATCCTGCTGCTGAACGAGCGCCCCGGCATCCAGTTCTATGTGGGGCTCACCATCATGATCATTGCAACTGTTCTGATGGTGAAAGACACCATCAGCCTGCAGCACACCCACGAGCATTCCCATGTGCATACCCACCAGCACCGGCACAGCGGTTTGGTGCACACCCATGCCCATACCCATTGCCACACCCATACCCACGTCCATGAGGGGGATGAATCCATCCATGACCACCCCCACAACGCGGATGGCCCGGAGGAACACATCCACAGCCATAACTGAGGAAAACCGTCCTGAAGTACCTGGAAAAGGTATCTTCAGGACGGTGCTTTTTATTGCCTTATGCCCTTTCCCGGACGGTATTTTCAGAATACCGCGGAGGCGGAGAACCAGGGCAACCCCATGGCCCGGCGTTTTGAACGGGAAGATCACCAACGCCGTCAGTCGGTGTCCTTCAGGCCGGAACCAGCATTACGCCACCGGGATCTTGTTCAGCTGGTCGTTCAGATCCATCAGCTGCTCCTTGGTAACAGGCATCCGCATCATGCCGGTGATGGCGTTGATGGCCCGGAGCACTGTCATGGCATCCAGCATGCCCACGCCCTCCTTCCGGGCGGCAGGGCCCAGCAGGGGTGCCAGCAGACGGCAGGTCTCGTCCATGCCTGCGGAAGCAACGATCTTGCTCAGCTTGGTATTCAGGTCGGCATAGCCGTCAATGTGGATGATGTCCCACCAGTTGAGGACTGCGCCCTTTTCCGTGAGGATGTAGGCGGGATTGGGCTCGGAAACCTTGCGGATCACAGCTTCGTCCCTGTATTCGCCCGCAACGGCAGCCAGTCTGGTTTCGCCCACATTGGGAACCTCGAAGTAGAAGAAGTGGTCGGATGCTGCCTTCTTACCGACAGAAACGCCGTTGGCAAACAGCTCCACCTCGGGCAGGTTGGAGTAAACGGTGACCTTGGTCACATCCTCCGTCCGGTCGATGTAGCGCTTGGAGCACAGGTGGACGAAGGGGTCGTCAGACAGCCATGCCTTGTAGGCATAGAAGGCATCCTTCTTGTACTTCCGGTCGAAGGTCACCAGACCCTTGTGGTTCTGACCGGCTTCGCCGCCCTCATTCCGGGCATCGGCAGCAAAGTCGAACATATTCCAGCAGTGGGTGGCCCACATATATTTCCGGGTAAAGAGCTGGCGGATCAGAGATTCGTGGTAAACAGCCTGGTATTCCTCGGAATAGTCGCCGGCTTCAGGATTACTGTTATGCCACCACAGGGCCTCGCAGCCATACTCAGAAATACCGATGGGCTGGTTGGGGTGCTCGGCATGGAACTTGTCAAACCAGGGGCCGTAAGTTTCAATGGTGCCGCCGTACCAGCCGAAATAGTGGTTGTAGGAAACGGTATCGGGAATGGAAATGTAAGGATGGTCAGTGGGACAGGGAGAGACAGCCGCCATGGTGGTCAGGCGGGTCTTGTCCATGTCGTGAACCAGGGCATTGAGCTTCTGGTGATTGTCGATGACATCGGCTTCGTTGACACCGTTGGCATCGATCTCATTGGACAGGCCCCAGACAACGATGGAGGGATGGTTGTAGTTCTGGATGATCAGTTCCTTCATCTGCTGGAAGGTATTATCCTTACCATTGGGCAGATGGGTGGTGATGTAGGGAATCTCCGCCCAGAGAACCAGACCCTTTTCATCACACAGGTCGTAGAAATACTGGTTGTGCTGATAGTGCGCCAGCCGGATGGTGGTAGCGCCCACCTCCATGATCATGTCCACATCTTCCGCATGGTGCTCAGGAAGCAGAGCGTTACCCAGACCCAGACGGTCCTGGTGCCGGGCCACACCCCGCAGGGGATATTCTTCCCCGTTCAGAATGAAGCCGTTGTCGGGGTCGATGACATAAGCACGGCAGCCGAAGCGGGTGGAAACCGTGTCGAAGCTTTCCAGCTTGACGGTGGCAGTGTACAGGTAGGGATCCTTCCGGGCCTGCCACTTGTGGACATTTTCGATGACGAAACTGGCCCTGGTATCGGCGGTGGTGGTTTCGGCGACCACATTGCCCTCGGCGTCGGTGATGGTGTAGGTCAGAGCCTTGCCGTCCGCATTCTTTGTCCAGACTTCGATTTCCACATTGGCGTGATTGCCGTCAATGACAGGGGTGACCTTGATGCCGGGGGTGCCGTAGTATTCCAGCTCAAAATGGCTTTCGGGCACGCAAATCAGATTCACATCCCGGTACAGGCCGCCGTAGAAGGTAAAGTCGGCGTGCTGGGGATACACATTGTCCACGATGGAGTTATCCACTTCAAAGACGATGAAGTTGGAGGAAGCCATCACATCGGTAACGTCAACGCGCCAGGTGGAGTAGCCGCCCTGGTGGAAGCCCACCTGCTGACCGTTCCAGTAAACGGTGGCGGTATGGTTGGCACCGTTCACCTCCAGGAAGTAGCGCTCGCTTTCGGGCAGGTCGATCTTGTCGATGGTCTTGGCGTAGTAGCATTTCCCCCGGTAGTAGTCACCGCCGCCGTCCTGGCCGTCGATGGCGTTCCAGGTATGGGGCAGATGGACCCAGTGCCAGTTGCCGGGCATAGTGGAAGGAACTGCCGTTGCTTCCTTGGAAAATGCCCATTTGGTGTTCAGATTCACAATTTGACGCATTGTTATCCTCCTGTAATTTTTACAAAATCTCAATTTATATTCTATCGCACCGGAAAACCTCTGACAATCGGCAAATCCCGTTTTTTGTGACTCCATTCACACAAAAAAGGATTTCGGTTTTTGTTCAATATCACAGAAAATGCGCCGCTTCCTTCCTTTGCAGTCTGTTTTTTTACGCCCTTTTGTTAGGGTCTATCTGAAAACCGTCAACATGCCCAAACAGCGGATCTTTTTCCGCTGTACGGCACCATTTTTCCTTGAAATACATCCAGTATTCCTGCGTCAAAATGGTTTGTACAACGAAAAAATCCCTCACTGTTGGTCATATTTCCAGTTTTCAGATAGACCCTAAGAAAGTCCTGTCCTTTTTCTGCGCGTTGTGCTATGATATACAGGAACGAAAGAGAACGGAGGGATCTCATGCTGGATTTTTTGAAAAATGAAGGGGTCAGCCCTGACATGCTTGCGGAGGTGGAACGGTTCCGGTCAGACTTCTCTGTGGAAGAGGGTCTGCGCCACCGTATCCCGGTACCCCGCTACCTGTATTACGGCAAAGATATCTGGGAAGAGGCCATCACCGCCCTTCTGTGCGGGGAGAACCTCCTGCTGGTGGGCCCCAAGGCAACGGGCAAAAACGTGCTGGCGGAGAATCTGGCCGCTGTGTTCCGCCGTCCCAGCTGGGATGTGTCGTTTTACATCAACACCGATGCCGCCACCCTGCTGGGCACCGATACCTTTGCCGACGGCGCTGTGAAGCTGCGCAAGGGCCCCATCTACCAGTGCGCGGAAACCGGCGGCTTCGGCATTCTGGACGAGATCAACATGGCCAAAAATGAGTCTCTGGCGGTGCTCCATGCCACACTGGACTTCCGCCGTTGCATCGACATGCCCGGCTACGACCGGATCACCATGCACGATGCCACCCGGTTCATTGCCACCATGAACTATGGCTACGCCGGCACCCGGGAGCTGAACGAGGCTCTGGCCTCCCGGTTCGTGGTGATCGACATGCCCGCCATCACCACCGAGGGTCTGATCAAGCTGCTGCGGCGGGAATATCCGAAGCTGCGTCCGGCCTACGCGGAGCAGTTTGCCGGTCTGTTCCGGGACATCCAGAAAAAGTGCGACGGCGGCGAGCTGTCCACCAAGCCCCTGGATCTGCGGGGTCTGGTGGCAGCGGTGCGGCTGATGCAGACGGGACTGGAAGGAAACCGGGCCCTGGAGATGGGTCTGGTGAACAAGTCCTTTGACGATTTTGAAAAACAGCTGGTCACAGATGTGATCCGGGCCCGCCTGCCCGGCACGCTCACCTACGGGGATGTGTTTGACTGATGGAGATTCGGGAACAGGAAAAACGCCGTGCCAGCAATCTGATCTGGAATGCCGCCCAGGACTATGACTTTGAACCGGATTTCAAGGCTTACGACGAAGAAGGCCAGGCGGATCTGTACTGGAACAGCATCATCGGCGCCGTCCGGAAAAACTACGGTGCCCAGCCCATGGAACAGCTGTTTTCCGCCCTGAAGGGCAGCGAAAATGAAGTGCTCTATGAGCAGCTGATCTGGCTGGGTCTGGAGCACGCAGTGTACCAGCGGGAGAAATCCCTGCGCCCGGCACTGCCTTCCCTGCGCAGAAGCTATGCCCAGCGGGTCATTGCCAGCGTCCAGAGGGCAAACCTGCTGGAAATTCTGGAAGAAGCCCATTTCCGCCGTGCTTTGGGAGAAGATCCGGTGCTGACCCCCTGGGACAGGAAAATGCTGGATGCACTCCAGTTCCCGCCCGAGTGGGATGCCGAAACCGTCAGCGCCCAGGCTCTGGAGCTGCTGCATCAGTGGTTCGGCTTCGTTCCTGTGGAGGGCCAGGGAAAGCGGGTAAAAAAGTACGGTCTTTTCCGCAGTCAGCGGAAAGAGGAGCTCTTTGACCCCACGCCCATCCGCCGGTTCGGCCGGGGCTACTCAGAGCACGTCACCGCCGCCGGACATGACCAGGCAGGCCCCGCCCGGCGGGTCATCACGGATAAAAGCGCCGAACAGACGGAGGCCCTGCTGATCAAGCACATCTCCTCCTATTTCGGCCAGCCCCTCTACGACGAGCGCACCACCGCCCAGCTGGAGCGGGAGCTGTGCGTGGACAACCACAAAAACTGCCGGTTGTACTATGCCATCGGCAGCGCGGAGTACGACCGGAAGCTGAAAGGCCACTACGCCAAACGGCGCAAGGCCGCTCTGAAACAGATGGCTGCCAACCGGGCCGCTTACGAAGCCGATGCCCTGCGCCACCGCAATTCCATCCTGCGGCTCACCGCCCGGATCCGCAACGCCATGATGGCCTATCTTCAGCCCACCGTCAGCCCCAGTGCCTCCGGCACCCTGGATGCCGGACGGGTCTGGCGAGGGGTGCAGCTGGACGACGACAAGGTCTTTACCCGCATCCTGCAAAGTGACCCCGGGGATCTGTGCGTGGACATCCTGCTGGATGCCTCCTATTCCCAGGTAAGCCGTCAGGAGTTGGTTTCTGCCCAGGGCTATATGATCGCGGAAGCTCTGACCCGGTGCAACATTCCGGTGCGGGTCAGCGCCTTCTGCTCCATCAGCGGCTATACCATCATGACCCGCTACCGGGATTATTTTGAGCGGGATAAAAATGACCACATCTTCCATTTCTTCACCGCCGGCTGCAACCGGGACGGACTGGCCCTGCGGATGCTGTGCCGGGAAATGGAATCGGCACCCTGTGAGCACAAAATTCTGATCCTGCTGTCCGATGCCCGTCCCAACGACATCATCAAATTCAGCCTGAACGGACAGTTTGTGGATTATGTAGGGGATAACGGTGTGCTGAATACCGCCACGGAAGTCCGCTCCCTCCAGCACCGGGGGATCAGCGTCATCTGCGTATTCACCGGGGATGACGATGATGTTCCCTCTGCCCACACCATCTACGGACGGAATTTCGCCCGGATCCGCCATCTGGAACAATTCGCCGATACAGTGGGCACCCTCATCCAGAATCAGATCCGCAGTCTCTGATTCCTCAAACACAATCACAGCCCTCAAAGGAGACTTCCCTTGAGGGCTGTTCTTTTGTTAAATGGACAGCAGCGCCTGCACTGGCAGCTGCTCCAGAGTGCACTCTGTTTCCTTTGTGCACAGGCACACAACGCAGTCCCCTTTCAGGCTCCGCTGGTGCAGATGAAGCTGAGGCGGCAGGGACATAACGCTGAAGGATCTTAAATCCGTTTTCAGACCTGTCCCCAGATATTTGAGATAGCTTTCCTTTGCTGTCCAGATCTCAAAAAACCGTCGGCCCATGTCCGGGGCCTCCCGGATGCTGCGCTGCTCCTGGGGATGGAAAAACCGGCGGCTGACGGCAGCAATGTCCGTATCAGGCCGTATCTTTTCCACATCCACCCCCACAGGACTGTTGCCCCAGGCCAGCACCACCCAGCGGTCTGCATGGGACAGATTAAAATGAAAATCCTCCCGCCCGGAAAGGAAGGGTTTCCCATTTTCCGCTTTTTCCACGGTGAACTGTCCGGTGCCCAGCACATGGCGCAGCAGGGCTTCCCCGGTCAGACACCGCAGGGCATCCTCCCGGCGGCGGTAACCATCCGCCCGCTGCCGCCGCTGGGGAGAGGCCTTTTCATAAAAGGCCTGGAAGGTATTCTCATCCGCCCCGGATATATCGGTGCAAAGTATCTGGATCATAGCGGTTCCTCCTTACTGTGCCGGATCAAAAGGCAGTGGCTATGACCACCGCTTCTGTGCGTCAAAGCAGTACAAATTGTAGTTCGGCGGTCAGCCCTCGCCCCCCGCGTTTACGAGGGAGGTGGTGCTCCGCGCAGCGAATCCATAATAACAAGGATTGCACCACAGGCATTTCCTCACGCCGTTCGGTCACCGGTGGCAATCATACCATAATTTATGGACGAGCAAAGCGAGGCCGGTGGGAGTCCGTATAATAGAAACCCTACAAAAGATGCAGTCTGGTAAACTCCCCCAGTCACCGGCTAGCGCCGGTGACAGCCCCCTCATAAATGCGGGGGCCAAGGCGGCTGCGCCGCTTAGTCCCAAAACGCCAATTTAGCAGCTTACGGACAGTCTGAAAGCGGTGGCCGTGACCACCGCTTTTCTATTTCTCAATAGCCCAGCTCCGTCAGCTTTTTCTGGATGCGCGCTTTGACCTCCGCCGCGATCTGGGTGGTGTTCATATCCTTGTAATCCTCGTAGTAAAGGGGCGGTAAGTAGTGAACCTGGGTCCTGACCGGCAGCACCGTCCAGCTGTTGTAGGCCTTGTAGGAATCGATCAGCACCGTGGGCACGATGGGGGCAGCGGCCTTGGTGGCTGCCTTGAAGCAGCCGGGCTTGAAGTCCCAGAGGGTGTTGCGCTTTTGGTTATCGTAAGCGCCCTCGGGGAAGATCACATAGTTGCGGCCCTGCTTTACCTCCTCCGCCACGGCTTTGATGACTCTCAGGGCCTGGCGGGTATCCTTCAGATCCAGCCGCTTGCCCTGGAGAGTCTCCATGATCTCGTTGATCAGCACGAAGTAGGACATCTCCCGGTCCATCACGGCGGTCAGCTGCTTTTCGTGAACGTCAATGAGGCTGTAGGCATCGTATTTTCCCTGATGGTTGGGATAGAGGATGTAACCGTTTTCCTTCGGCAGATTCTCCAGACCGAAGCCCTGGGTACGGATAAAACCGGTTCTTTTCATCAGATGCACGACCACATTCTTGACATAGTCGTACTTTTCCTGGTCGCTGTACAGATCCGGCCTGTCTGCCATCCGGTGCATCGTTTCCAGAATTTTGGGCAATCTCGGCAGATTGACCACGATGCTATAGTTCATTCGCCACATAATGCGGCCTCCTTTGACCTGCATGTTTTCGTACCGAATAGTATAACACACTTCTGTCAAAAATGGAAACGATTGCATAAAATTGGTCACTATTGCACGAAATCTATCTGTATCTTCGGCGCAAAAAGCAGCAAACTGTACACTATTTTCCTTACAGCAATCCGCCGGGGGTCAGCGGGTTATGGATTCCAGAAGCTTTTTCCTTTCACCGGACAGATCCTCGTCCGGAACCCGGTACACTGCCCCGGCTTCCGGGATGGGCTCCAGATCGGGGCTCATCAGCAGCAGATCGTTGCCGAAGCCACCCGGTACGGTTTTATCCGGATACCGGCTTTGCACCTCGATGATTTCCAGCTTCTTTGTCGGTAAGAACCGGTATTGCTTATCGATATCAAACCAGGCATACCCCATGGCGCTGAGCATAAAGCCGCTGACGGCACCGGATACCTGATTCACCAGCTCCAGAGGCAGCACCCTTCTGATCCCGGGAACCGGGGACAGCTTCTTTCCTGCCGGAGTTCCTGCCAATGCCTGGGCAAATTTCTCCACCTGGGGATGCTCCACCGTTTCCAGGGCCGTGCAGTTCCAGAAGGCATAGGGGCTGATGTATTCCACCTTCTCCGGCAGCACGATGCGCCGCAGGCTGCGGCAGCCGGCAAAGGTGCCCATGGGGATCTGGCGCAGCTCCTTGGGAAGGATCACTTCTTCCAGATTGGTACAGTTCTGGAAGGTGAAGTCGCCGATGCTTTCCAGGGAATCCGGCAAATATGCCCGGCGAAGTGCCGTGCAGCTGCCAAAAACATTCTCACCCAGCTCCCGCAGCCCCTCCGGCAGCCGGATCTCCTCCAGCGACCGGCAGCCCCAGAAGGCAAAGCTCTCAATGAGCTCCAGGGATGCCGGCAGCCGCACCGACTCCAGGGCTTCACAGTTCTTGAAGGCATCCATGTTGATCCGCCCCAGAGTATCGGGCAGTACCAAATGCCGCAGGCTGCGGCAGCCGGCGAAGGCCTCCAGAGGAATGGACACGATTCCCTTTCCCAGCTGCACAGACTTCAGCCCCGTGCAGCCGGCAAAGGCACCGGCGCTCAGCTCCACAGGCCGCTTATCGAAGCAGACATGCTCCAGGGTTTTCAGACCCCGGAAGGCATCCAGCGCCAGCTCCCGGGCCGTACCGGGCAGAACGGTGGTATGCTGCCTCAGCGTCCCCACATTCCAGTCATCGGTGGGAAACAGAAGACCCTTGCACACCCCCTGCTCCACCCGCAGCACCGGCTGGCAGACCGCCCGGAATACCAGATGGTTTCGGGGATATTTGGGTCTGGCACTTACGGTTACCTTCTTCATTGTGTAAAACTCCCTTCTTCCGGCGCCCTTCCCCTTCCGGGCCGCCCGGTGTTTTTCTCATCCAAAATACCGCTCGTTGCGCATCTGCCGCCAGATGTCATATTCCACATAGGCCACATCCTCTGTCACATAGATGTTGGCACTTCCATCTGCGTGGTAGATCCGGGTGAGCTTTCCATCCTCCCGGATAAAGTACCAGCGCAGTAAGCGGTTGTCGTACATGGTATCCTCCGCGTCCATCGCCGGGTACTTCCGCCTAAAAATGCAGAATACCTCCCGGCCATAGATATCCTCGTACCAGTGGAAGCAGTCGGGCACTTTCTTATCCCGCAGCTGACACAACGCCTTGTAATCTTTTCCCGCGGCGGTAAAGCCGTTATTCTTGCGGAAGCGCCAGGTCCTTTCCACCGGCTGCCGGGTCTGGGAGGGTGACTGGGTGCTCACCCATTGCACCTGCTCCGTCAGATAGGACTCGATGTCATATCTGACCCGTCCCACGCCTCCGGCGACCTTCATAACCATGTCGCTGTTCCATACGCGGCGCTCACAGGGAGGCCAGTCCAGGGACTTCTTCTCCCCACGCCGGTTCTTCTTGAATCCTGCCATTTTGCAAACCTCCTTTCGGTGGCCGGTCTGTTGCCGGCAGGGCTATTTTATCACGCCCTCTCCCGGCATCCCCCGGGTAATGGGCAAAACCGCCGGATATCCGGAAGAAAATCCAGAAAAGCAGAACCCCGGCGCTGCCCCTTCCCGGTGCCGCCTGTAGAAAAACGTCGAACATCGTTCGACAGACAACCCTCCCCTTTTATGGTACACTGGGTCAAAAGAAGCAGAAAGGAGCCATTTCATGAACTATTTCACCCCAGACACCCAGCTGCCCCCTTACCTTCCCTACCCCAGATTTCTGCTGGATATCCCGGTAAGCGAGACGGTAAAGATTGTGTACATTCTGATTCTGGGCAGAAGCCTTCTTTCAAAGGTCAACGGCTGGGTAGACAGCGACGGGCGGATCTATTGCCGTTACCCCATCCAGCAGTTGGCCCGGGATGCCCACAGGGGAAAAACCACCATTGTTGCCGCCCTGTCGGATCTGGAAAAACAGGATCTGATCCACCGGTGCCGAAGCGGTTCCGGGTATGCCAATAAACTGTACCTCAGACTGCCGGAAAGCAGCACCGCTGATGACCGGAAAACCGCACCGCAGCGTACCGGAAAACCGGCCCCTATTAAGAAGAACAGAAATATAAAATTAGACTATGAATATATGGGAGACAGCTTATGACAGATTTGAATACCATTCTCACCCAACCCGGCCCCGGGGAACACAGGGGCACCGATGGACTGATCCACTGTGATGCCTGCGGCTCTGCCCGGCAGGTGGTGCTCACCTTCCCTGACCGGACGCTGACGGTGCGCTGCCTGTGCAGCTGCCAGAACCACCGGCGGGAACAGCAGCGCCGGGATCTGCGGCAGCAGGAGGAGCTGGACCGGTTTGCCCGGATCCGCAGCGCTGCCATGGCAGACCCGGCCCTGGGCAAATGCACCTTCGCCGCCTCCCGGTATGACGGCCCTGTCATGCAGGCTGCCCGGAATTATGTAGACCAGTGGCCCCGGATGGAGGAACAGGGCACGGGCCTGCTGCTCTGGGGCAGCGTAGGCACGGGAAAAACCTACATCGCCGCCTGCATCGCCAACGCCCTGCTGGATCGGGGCGTACCGGTGCTGATGACCAGCTTCGGCCGGATTCTGGGGGCCATGCCCGGCCCCGCCTCGGGCCAGCAGACCGCCCAGCTGGACGAATGGATGCGCTATCCCCTTCTGATCATCGACGACCTGGGCGTTGAACGGGATACCCCCTACACCATGGAGCTGGTGTACCACATCATCGATGCCCGCTACCGCAGCGGAAAGCCCATGATCATCACCACCAATCTGACCATGGAGGAGCTGGGGCATCCCGATTCCCGGGAGAAAATGCGCATCTATGACCGGGTGCTGGAACGCTGCACCCCCATCCGGGTGGAATCCGCCCACATCCGGGGCCAGAAGCGAAAAGAAAACCGAAGTCTGGCAAGAGAACTGCTGGTAAAATAAAGAGATCCCCGGATGCACGCAGACATCCGGGGATGGATTCCATCAATAGCCGCTTTCCTCTATGGCAAATTCCGCCTGCTCCTGGGTATATCCTTCCGCCAGCAGCTGCTCTGTAAGGCCCTGGCGGGAGTAGGCTTTTTCCTGTAACAGGGCCCCTGCTGCCCGGGCTGCCTGGGTCTTCCAGTGGGCACCGCAATGGGTCAGGGCAAATTCGGTCTGTTCCTCCGTAAAGCCCTCATAGCCAAGCTGCCGGGACAGGGCCTCCTCTGACAGGGCCATGGCCTCCAGATACTGCTCTGCCGCCCGGAGGGCCTGCTGCTGCCAGTCCGCACCGCAGTGGGCTGCCGCATATTCTGCCTGAGCCTGGGTATGGCCCGCCTGGATCAGGGCCGTCAGAAGGCCCTGCCGGGAGTAAGCCCGGTGGCGAAGTTCTCCCCTGGCTGCCAGCAGCGCCCGCTGGTTCCAGTCGGTGCCTGCATGAAGGCAGGCATACCGGATCTCCTCAGAGGTGAATTTCTCCTGCTCCAGAGCTACCTCCAGTTCCCCGTAGGATACCGCCGGGTCTTCCAGCAGCTGCTTTGCCCGGGCAAGGGCATTCTTCTGGCCAAGGGTTCCGGGAGTGGTCACCCTGGGAGCGGCGGGGGTGGTTTCCGCCGGGACAGTTTCCCCGGGGGTAGTTTCCTCGGGGGTGGTCTCCTCCGGGGTGGTTTCTTCCGGTTCCTCCGGGGTGGTTTCTTTCGGTTCCTCCGGGGTGGTTTCTTCCGGTTCCTCCGGAGTGGTTTCTTCCGGTTCCTCCGGAGTGGTTTCTTCCCCGGTTAGCCCTTCCTCTGTTTCTTCCGGGAGCACCTCCACCGGGATCACCGGCTGGGTCTGAGCGGGGGTAGTCTCCTGGGTCACTTCCGGAGCGGGCTCTGTCTCAGGGGACAAAGTGGCCTCCGTGGGGGCTATCTCTTCCGGGAAGGTGGTCTCTTCCAGCGGGGCGGCATAGCTCCAGCCCATCCGCTGCAGCCGCTCCACCGCCTCCCGGTCAAAGCTCACACGCACACCAAACACAAAATGGGCCACCAGCACCCCGCCGATCAGCACCACCAGCAGCCACAGCCACCATCTTCGGTAGAAGGGCGTCCGGTTCTTCGCCCCGCAATGGGGGCATACCTTTGCCTTTTTGGCGATCTCCTGACCGCAGACCTTACAGGTTTTCATCTTTTTATTCACAGGCCATCAACTCTTTTCGGCAGTTTTTTCCAGTATACCACAGCTTTCCCGGTGATGCAAGTTTTTCCCGCCATACCGTGCCCTCAAACTGTCGAAGAAGTATAAATTCGGAATTTGGAGGTCCGTTCCCGTAGGGACCGTCGTCCTCGACGGTCCGTCCGAAAATCCGACCTCAATGGGCGGATTTTCGGAATTTGTGCAGTGAATGATACGGAAAAATTGTCCATCGAGGCCAATTTTTCCGGCGGACCGTCCAGAGGACGGTCCCTACGGTGAACAGTACGATAAACAGAAATTTACCACTTTTTCTACAGTCTGAGGGCACGTTTTGCAACGTGCCCTCAGACTGTCAAAAAAACTTCTGGTGCGGGAGCACCCATGGCTCCCTCCGACGAGGGAGCTGTCAGCGAAGCTGACTGAGGGAGAGAAAATGTTCCGATTATTTCCGTATATCGTAGATACACAAAACTTTTAGGCTCTCTCCCCCAGGCACGGCTTACGCCGTGCCTGCCCCCTCCCAGAGGGGGTCTTTACTGCGAACGGACTTTTTTGACACACTGACAAAGGGCACGTTTTGCAACGTGCCCTTTGGGATTCAGTTGAAACTTAGGCCTTTTCCAGAGCCAGGGTGCGGGTGGTCAGGTCACAGACCTCGGAGGGGCCATAGTACTGGATGGCACCGGGGTAGGTGAAGCAGGTCTCCACAGCCCACTCAGCCCGATGCTCAGCGAAGAACTTGAAGGGAGCGCCCTCCAGCTCCACCAGAGCCTTACGGATAACGGGCTTGTCGGCACCGTGACGGCGCTCGATGTTCATCATCTTGGTGATGGGCATACCGCCGGCGACCCACTCTTCAGCGGGCTTGGACAGGTTGGAAACCTTGGACAGGTAGCCGGTGTAGCCGTACTGGATCAGCATAGCGGCGTTGTAGCCCAGGGAGTAGCAGTAGTCAGCATCGAAGTTGGAGGGGAAAGCGCAGCGGCCTTCGTAGCCCAGGAAGTGATGCAGGGCGGAGAACTTGCCGTTGTAGGTGCCGGCAGCCTTACGCTCAGCCAGGTTGTTCTTCACCAGCTCGGAGAACAGCTTCTCGGACTCGATCAGGGAGACCTGAACGTTGCCATGGGGGTCGCGCTCCAGGAACAGCTGCTGCTGGATGGCCTGGGGCAGGAAGGCGAAGACTTCCATGGAAGCCTTGGTCAGGCCGGCCTCGATGAAGGCGTACTTCTCAGCCCAGCTGGGCAGAGCGTTGAAAGCGTCAGCCTTGGCACCTGCCAGCAGCTCGTTGATCTCAGCGATCAGCACGGAGAACTCGGGAACGAACTCGACGATGCCCTCGGGGATGATGGC
>JAGBAI010000125.1 GCA_017939025.1 Oscillospiraceae bacterium | reverse complement strand
TGGAAATGTCAAGAAATGTGCAGTCGGGAAATACCCAAAATCTGAAAAGCATGGTAATACAGCGCAGTTTTCCGAAGTGGAGCGTAGCGGAACGCAGGAAAACTGCGGCGGCATCGGATCAGGCTGCCGTTTGCGCCTGCGCCCACTCCCGGTACTTCGCAGGCGGCAGTCCCAGCGGGTTGCGCGTATAGATCCTAACGCGGTTGTAGTAGATAAAAACATAGCGGAAAATGATCGTTTTGACCTGTTCTCTCGGTAGCTTGTATGCCGCAATCTGGTAGATCTTCTCTTTTTTGAGCGTGGCGAAAAAACTTTCCATCCGTGCGTTGTCGAAGCAATGTCCGGTGCCGCTGAGGCTTTGTATCATGCCGCAGCGAGACAGCTCGGAACGAAAGGCTAAGCTGGTGTATTGACTGCCGCGATCCGAGTGGAACACCGCTCCGCTCAGGCTCGGATAGAGCCGCTCCAACTGCCGTACCGTATCAATGCACAGCTCCTTCTTCATATTGTCACGCATTTCAAGCGCGACGATCTCGCCGTTGAAGCAGTCCATGATCGGCGAAACATACAGCTTGCCGTCTGCACACTGTACCTCGGTAATATCTGTGAGAAACTTCTCCGAAGGTCGCTGGGCACTGAAGTCCCGTTTCAGAATGTTTTCCTGCTCCTGCGCTTCTGTCGTGGCTTTCGTGATTCCATGCGGAATGCGTCTTTTATGGAGCCAGCCATTCTCTTTCATCACGCGATACACTGTCCTCCGGCTGACATCAACGCCGTCCTGCTCAAGCGCGAGGCAGACGCGATCCACGCCGTAGTTTCGGTTATCCGGATGCTCTTCGAGAATCTTTTTGACCTTTCCCGCAAGAAGCTGACGGCTGCTGTGCCTGCCCCTGTTTCGAAGCCACCGGTAATAACCGGACTCGCTCAGGTGCAGAACACGGCACATATCCTTTGCCGTGTAGACACCCTTGCGTTCGACTACGAACAGGTGCCGCTCACACGCTTTTACTTCTTGCGGTCTTTTGCGAAAAAACCGAGTGCGTCCTTGAGAATATTGTTCGCGGTCCGCAGCTCGGCATTTTCTCGCTCGAGCTCACGGATGCGGATGGATTGCTCCTCCGCACTCAGCGTCTTCGCGGGCGGTGTATTTCGGCGTATGCTGCGCCAATCCGCCAGCGTGTAGTACGCAACACCGAGCTGCTGTGCAGCCTTCTTCACACCGATCTCGTCTGACAGCTTCAGCGCTTCTTCCTTGAATTCTTTGCTGTAATGCTTCATTGCGATTCCCTCCATCTCTGTTCTTTCAGTTTAACAGATTTTTGGGGATTTTGCGACTGCACTTAAAGGGTACTACTCCATAGCACCCTGTGGCCAACATCCCAAAACCAACGAAAGGAGCAAGATTTTTATGAAGTACCGATTTTTCTACGGCATGAAGCCGGACATCCGAAACCTGAGACCCGGGGATTTTTCCGGGAAAGGGTATGTGTGCGACCTTCTCCTCCAGACACGGTGGGGAACGCCCGTGACGGTATCCTGCAACAGGGAACTGGACATATGGAAGGTGCAGCACGGCTTTTCCACCGTGTTCTTCGGAATCAGAGCAGACGCGCTGGCCTACTGTAAAGGCCGGTTCTACGATGCAAACGGACAGGTGGTGTGACCCATGACCAAGATCCTGTATTATCCCCTCATCGACTGTGATGCCAAGGGGACAGAGAAATCAGCCATGATCCCCACACCCCATGAGGACACCGTCAGAGCGCAGGCCGGTATGTGGCTGGAGGAGATGATTCCACACTATTTCCGGCTCTGCGGTCAAAACAGCAATCGTCCCGCCGATACCTACCATATCCGCTGCCCTCGCTGCGGTAAGGTGCTGAAACGGATCAGTGCGGGCATTAACGAAACCAGACACGGGCTGTATGTATGCAGCGCCTGTGTCACGAAATAAGGAGGATATTGATATGAATTACCCTTTGCACAACGAGAACAAGAAGCATCCGGAAATCCTGACGCCCACCCATTCCAGCTACTCGGACGAGTATGCGCAGAGTATGTGTGATCTGTATCTGTCGGATCACATCGAGCGCAATGAGCAGGGCGAACTTCAGAGGTATTACCGGCTCCACGCCAGAAACTGGCACACACCGGAAATGGCGCTTGCCTATGATATCAAGTGCCCCGAGTGCGGTGCGATCCTGAAGCAGGTGGCTCGTCAGAACAGCGGTACGGAACTCGGTCTCTATACCTGCCGGGTATGCAACGAAAAGTAAGGAGGAAATTACAATGAACGCAACCGGATATATCAATCAGCACGAATACGAACCCCGGTTCTGGAATATGGCGAGATGCCGTTCTGGTCAGGGTGACCATCCTTCCACGGGGTACAACACCGCCAACGGCACCTACGCACTGCCCGCTGCCTTTGGCAAAAAGCTGGAGCAGGCGCTCTCTCAGGAGAGCCTGTTCCGAGGCATGGCCACTGTGATCCGTGCCTATGGCAATGACTACACCCTCTATGCCAAGAACACCGATGACTTGGCGCAGTTTGTGGAAGAGGGCGGTCTGATCCCCGTTTATGACGGGATCGATGATTTCACCGTCAGCAAAATCGGCAGTCATAAGCTGGCTGTGTTTGTGAAGCTGGATGAGGATTTCGTCAACGATGCCGGGTTCAGCATGGAGGACTACCTCACAGACCGTCTCGGCAGGAACTTCGGCAGGGCCGAGGACAAGGGCTTCATCACCGGCAGCGGTGTACATGAACCCACCGGTATCCTCCACGCCGATGCGGGAGCCGAGGTCGGCGTTACTACCGGGAGCCTTACCTACGATGATGTCATCGACCTGTACTTTTCTGTGAAGCCGGAGTACCGCAGGAACGGTGTGTGGCTCATGAACGACAAGACGGCTCTGGCGCTCAGAACGCTGAAGGACGCCGATGGCAATTACCTCTGGAACAGAGGCAACGACACCCTTCTGGGCAAGCCTGTCCGGGTATGTGAGTTCATGCCGGATTCTATTCCCGGCAATAAGCCCATTGCCTTTGGAGATTTCAGCTACTACTGGGTGGTTCTGAGAGCGCCTTTCAGCCTCAGAACCCTGACGGAGAAGTTCATTCTGCACGATCAGATCGGCTACCTCGCGCTGGAGTATCTGGATGGCAAACTCGTCCGCAGAGACGCGGTCAAAGTGATTCAGATGAAGTAACCCACTGAGAGGATGACCGCCCTTTCGGTATTCCTGAACCCCCAGGGGCGGTCTGAATCTCTGCTGCTTGTCCCCTGGGGAACGGGCGTGGGGCCGCGTGTGTAAAATCGCGAAAGTTTTCGGGGGAATAGCCCCCGGAGGAAAGGCAGGTGACGAAAATGGCGAAAGACAGAGAGGCTGTGGTCGAGACGGTGATTGGAGATACCATGTACATCATCGAGAACGCCGTCAGTGACGATGCCCGGGAAACCGCTTATGAAAAGATACGGAGGCTCATCCTCCATGACACAGAAATTTATCAGAAAAAAGCGTCCTGACGCTTGATATTATGGCAGTATAGAGCGAATATGTAGTACCGCTTGAAGGCTGTCGGAAAGGAGGAACATCATGAACACCAACAGACAGTCTAAACCAAACGAGAAAATTACCGCTCTGTACTGCCGCCTCTCCCG
>JAGBAI010000124.1 GCA_017939025.1 Oscillospiraceae bacterium | reverse complement strand
CCCCGCCTTCCGGTGTGGCATTTCCTTTTCTGTCGGGGCGGGTCAGTGACCCTCCCCTACGATAGCAAAACACGACCGGAATTCTTCCGGTCGTTTTTTACACATTTTCTTACTTAATGTTGGAAGTGGAGCGCAGGGTGACGTCGTGGGCGCCGCCTTCGACGATGGAGACGGAGGACACCAGAGTCAGCTTGGCTTCCCGCTGCAGGTCGGGAATGTTGGTAACACCCACGTTGCACATGGTGGACTTGACCTTGTACAGGGAAGCCTCCACGTTGTTGTGCAGGGGGCCTGCGTAGGTAACATAGGAGTCAACGCCTTCCTCGAAGGTCAGCTTGCTGGCGCCGCCCAGGTCGTAGCGCTGCCAGTTACGGGCACGGTTGGAGCCTTCGCCCCAGTACTCCTTCATGTAAGCGCCGTTGACCATGACCTTGTTGGTGGGGGACTCATCGAAGCGGGCGAAGTAACGGCCTAGCATCAGGAAGTCTGCGCCCATGGCCAGAGCCAGGGTCATGTGGTAGTCGTGGACGATACCGCCGTCGGAGCAGATGGGCACGTAAATGCCGGTCTCCTTGAAGTACTCGTCACGGGCAGCTGCAACCTCGATCAGAGCGGTAGCCTGGCCGCGGCCGATGCCCTTGGTCTCACGGGTGATGCAGATGGAACCGCCGCCGATGCCGACCTTCACGAAGTCTGCGCCGGCCTTAGCCAGGAACAGGAAGCCGTCACGGTCAACCACGTTGCCGGCACCGATCTTAACGGAGTCGCCGTAGTTGTCCCGAACCCACTTGATGGTCTTTTCCTGCCAGCAGGTGTAGCCCTCGGAGGAGTCGATGACCAGCACGTCCGCGCCTGCTTCCAGCAGAGCGGGGATACGGGTTGCGTAGTCGCGGGTATTGATACCGGCGCCAACCAGGTAACGCTTCTTGTTGTCCAGCAGCTCCAGGGGGTTTTCCTTGTGGGAAGCGTAGTCCTTACGGAAGACGAAGTACAGCAGGTGGTCGTTTTCATCCACGATGGGCAGGGAATTGAGCTTGTTGTCCCAGATGATGTCGTTGGCCTGCTTCAGCGAGGTTTCCTTGGGAGCGGTGACCAGCTTGGCACGGGGGGTCATAAAGGTTGCAACCTTCTCGCTGGGATCCATCCGGGAAACACGGTAGTCACGGCTGGAGACGATGCCCAGCAGCTTACCGTTGGCGGTGCCGTCCTCGGTGATGGCAACGGTGGAGAAGCCGTTCTTGGCCTTCAGGGCCAGCACATCGGCCAGAGTTGCCTCGGGGGTCAGGTTGGATGCGGAAGTGACGAAACCGGCCTTGTAGCCCTTGACACGGGCCACCATGGCGGCCTGGTTCTCGATGGTCTGGGAGCCAAAGATGAAGCTGATGCCACCTTCCTTAGCCAGAGCGATGGCCAGGGTATCATTGGAGACGGACTGCATGACAGCGGAAGTCAGAGGCACATTCAGGGAGATTGCGGGCTCTTCCACGCCCTTGCGGTACTTGACCAGGGGAGTCTTCAGAGAGACCCGGTCGGGGATGCAATCCTCGGAAGTGTAACCGGGGATCAGCAGGTACTCGCTGAAAGTGTGGCTGGGTTCCGGATAATAGTACGCCATGTTAGGTTCCTCCTGTTATTTTAGATATATGTTAATTGTTAGGATATATGGATTAAGAGTTGAAAGTTGAAAGTTGAAAATTATTGTGTCGGCTCTGCCGACTTTTTTAAATGATACCGAAGGTATACCTTAACTTTCAACTTTACACTTTTCACTTTCAACTTAAATGGTTTTTCCGTCGCCGGTATCCAGAAGATCCTTGACTTCCTTGCCGTTGTCGGCCATTTTCTTGAAATTGCCCATGACCTGGCTGACCGGATCCATAATGCCGAAGGTATTGGGATACTTCTGCAGAATCTTGGTCACTGCGGCAGCCTGGGTCTTGTTGACCACGCAGATCAGCATATTTTTCTCCTCGCCGGAGTACATACCCCTGGCAGGAATCAGGGTGGTGGAATGGTTCAGCTTCCGGATGATCTCCTGGGAAATCTCATTGGGATAATCCGTAATGATTTCGAAGCAGATGGCCTCCCGGCCGCTTTTCATGACCCGCTCGCCAACGGTGCTGGACATGAAGCTGTAGAGGATACACAAAATCACAGGCTCCATCTTGAAATCATAGACAAAGAAGCTGCCCATGGCTACAAATACATTGATGGTGAAGCTCATACCCAAGACGGATTTGTTGGGGTGGCGCTTATGGATGATGGCGGAGATGAAATCAATGCCGCCGGAATAGGCACTGGCCTTCATCAGGATGGAGTAGACATAACCCTGAATCACACCGGCCACCAGGGGACCCAGGATCTTACTGGTGCCGTTTTCGGTGGCATAGGCAAACATGGAAAGATCCACGTAATCCAGCAGCACCAGTCCCACGGAAAACACGACCACATACACCATGCTGCGCAGGGCCACAGGCTTACTGACCTCGATATAGCACCAGATGGCCAGAGGCACATTGATGATCAGGCTCAGGTAACCCACATTGATGCCGGTTATGTACTGGATCATGGTGCAGATACCGTTCAAACCGGAGGGTGCGAACTGATTCGGAAACACAAAAAGCTCATAATTGACCGCAGACAGCAGGGCCACCGCGGCAATGACCAGATATGTCCAGGCCTTCTTTACGTTACGCATAATACGCTACCTTTTTTGTTTTTCACCAGTATTGGAACCAATCGTGTATAGGTTCCTTAATACTAGAATATAACACACCTTTTTCCGGGGGTCAAGATTGAAAAACTGTGAAATTTCCCGGGCCAAAAAGGACAAAATTATACAGAATTTACTAATTCTTTTATTTAATAGTATAGCCGCAAAAAATCCTTGTTTTTTCTGGTCAAATGTGATAAAATTTAGGTTGAGATATTATGCCAAAAAAACAAGGAAAATTTTGCTTCCCGGTTCGTTCAGTCTTTAAAAAAAGAGGACACCTCCCCTTGGCTGAACCGGTATTTTTGGCTTATAGAAAAAACGAAAGGAGCTGCGCTATGTATTCATCCGCCTATGTCTGGGCCAAAGTGCTCAACCACATGGAAGAGCGCCTGGGCGCTGTGACCGTCAGTGCCTGGTTCGACGACGCAGAAGTAGTGGAGCTGAATGAAGAGCACCTGATTTTGTATTCCCCCTCGGATTTCCGCCGGGAGATCATCCGCCGCCGCTGCACCGAGTATATCCACGACGCCCTGAAGGAAATTTTCAATTCCGATGCCAAACTGATCGTTTTCGGTGACGAGGAATTGAATTCCATGAAGAGTAAGGGCAAAAAATCCTCCTCCATGGATTTTAACCCCCAGTTCACCTTCGATAATTTCGTGGTCGGCCCCTCCAACCGGATGGCGCACAGCGCGGCCATTGCCGTTTCCAAAACCCCCGGACAGGTATATAATCCCCTGTTCCTCTATGGCCCTCCCGGTGTCGGCAAGACCCACCTGCTCTATGCCATCGCCAACGGCATCCGTAAAAACAATCCCGATGCCAACATCGTCTATATCAAGGGCGACCAGTTTACCAATGAGCTGATCGATGCCATTAAAAGTGGTAAAAACGTGGAATTCCGCTCCAAATACCGGGAAGCTGACTTATTTCTAATCGATGACATTCAGTTCATCGCCGGTAAGGAATCCACCCAGGAGGAATTTTTCCATACCTTCAACACCCTTTACGAAGAGCACAAGCAGATCGTCATGACCTCCGACCGGAAGCCCGGCGACATGCCCACCCTGGAAGACCGGCTGCGCACCCGGTTTGAGTGGGGCCTGATCATGGACATCCAACCCCCGGATTACGAGACCAGAATGGCAATTCTGAAAAACAAGGCCCACAGCCTGGGTCTGAACCTGTCCGACGACGTCTGCAACTACATCGCCATCAACGTCACCAACAATGTCCGGCAGATCGAGGGCACCGTGAAGAAGATTCTGGCTTACCGGGACTTAAACAATATGCCCCTGGATCTTCCCAATATTTCCCGGGCCATTGACGACATGTTCAAGTCTGAGGGCAACGCCCTGCCCACCCCCAGCCTGATCATCTCCCAGGTCTGCAAGTTCTACAGCGTGGACGAAGAAAAGCTCCGGGGCACCCTGAAAAACAAGGGCACCGCCGAAGCCCGGCAGGTTGCCATGTATCTGATCCGGAAGCTCACCAATCTGAGCCTTCCCGATATCGGCAAGGAATTTGCAAGGGATCATTCCACCGTGCTTTACGCCATTCGGAAAGTCGAAGTGGCACTGAAGAACGGCGATGCCAATATGCAAAATAACGTCCGGGATATTACGGCGAATATCAATTCCTGCCTTTGATATTACCGCTCCATCGTCGGGAGGTGTCACTTTCTTGTCGCTGAACAAGAAAGTAACCAAAGAAGTCAGCCAAAGGGTGGCTTTTTACAAAGCCGCCCCCCTTTGGAAACCCCCTCCGTTTGGTTAGGCCAAAGCTCTTTGCTACCTCTCGGTGAAAGTGTTCCGACTTTCACCCTCCCGTCCGGATGAAGTAACTTAAATTGTTATAATCGAAAGAACTTAAGAATCTTGCCTTATTTCCTTTCTTCCATTGGTCTGCCGAGCGGCAGAGCGAAAGTCGGAACACTTTCGCGTCGTGGGCGCAAAGTATGCGGGCCTAATGGTTTCGGGGGTGAGATTCTTAAGAGAGGGCGGCTTTGTAAAAAGCCCTCTCTTGAGTCGCTTTCTTTGGTTACTTTCTTGTGCGAACACAAGAAAGTGACACTCATCGTTTTTTTGAAAGCGCCAAAAAAGACGTACCCTTTTTACTCCAAAACTTTTCCACAGCCCCTGTGGAATGTGGAAATTTAACTTGTGGAAAAACCGTCACAAAAATTTACTCCACAAAGGGCTGTGGAAACCTGTGAAGAATTCACACACCCCCTGTGGAAAAAATTTCGTTGCCCCTCTAAGCAAAAAACCACTTTTCCACATAAGTTCCTACTAATACTGTTAATACTACCTGAACTTATTTATAGATATACATATCTATTATCTTTTGCAAGAAAGGAACCTGACTATGCGTTTTACCTGTGAAAAAAGCTGGCTCCTGCAGGGCCTGAATATTGCAGGCCGCACTGTGGCCCAGAAGAGCAGCCTTTCCGTCATCGAAGGCGTCCTGTGCAAAGCAGGCCACGGCCTGAGCCTGACCGGCTATAATATGGAAACCGCCATTACCTACACCGTGGAGGCAGAAGTTGCCGACCCCGGCGAATGCATCCTGCCTGCCAAGCTCTTCGGCGATATCGTCCGCCGTCTGCCGGAAGGCCCTGTTACCGTGGTGGTGGACGACAATTATAAAGTATCCATCCGGGCAGGCTATGCTTCCTTTACCATTTCCGCCGAATCCGCCGATGATTACCCGGAGCTTCCCGACGTTGGCTCCGGCCGGGCCATCAAGATCCCGCAGAACAAGCTGAAGGAGCTGATCTCCGGCACCATTTTTGCGGTTTCCGAAAATCAGGGCCGCCCCATCCACACCGGCGTGAAATTTGAGGTCACCGAGGATGCCATCACCGCCGTGGCCGTGGACGGCTTCCGTCTGGCCCGCCGCACCTTCCATCCCGAGGAGCCCACCGGCCGGGAGCTGAGCTTTGTGGTTCCGGCTGCCGGATTGAAGGAAGTGGAAAAGATCCTCACGGATACCGAGGATATGGCAGCCTTTACCCTGGGCACCAAGCACATTTTGTTCCAGACCGGCAATGCCACCCTGGTCTGCCGCCTTTTAGAAGGTGACTTTTTGGACTGGAGAAGAGTGGTTCCTTCCAATTGTCCTGTGAAACTGGTGGCAAATGTTGGGGATCTGGCATCTTCCGTGGAGCGTGTCGGCCTGATCGTGTCCGAAAAGTACAAGAGCCCTGTCCGCTGCACCTTCTCCAACCAGGTGCTGAATATGCGCACCTCCACCACCATCGGCGCTGCCGAAGACCGCTGCGCCATCGCCGGAGACGGCAAGGAGCTGGAGATCGGCTTCAATGTCCGGTACTTAGCCGATGCCCTCCGGGTGGTGCCCTCCGAGGAGGTCACCCTGGAGCTGACCAACGGCCTGAGCCCCATCGTGCTGACCCCGGTGGATGATAAGTACGATTTTGCCTACATGGTGCTGCCGGTCCGGATCAAGAATTCCTGATACTATTCTGTAGGGCGGGGGGGTG
>JAGBAI010000123.1 GCA_017939025.1 Oscillospiraceae bacterium | reverse complement strand
TTCAGGGGGTACACGCGTATGTGTATCCCCTTGATTATTTTCGAAAAACTTTTGCAAAGGGTATTGACATTCAAAAATGTTAGTGGTAACATATAGGAGAACATCGAGAGTGGTGTTCGTTGTAAGTTATTTAGTTTTTCGTAAAAGTTTCATTTATTAGCAATCGTTTCCCCTTAAAAGAGCACAACCCCTAAAAGAACAACAATTAAAAAACAAAGCGATTTTCGCAGAATAAACTATAATTATTGAATTATAGGGATATTCTGCGCTTTTTTGCATTATGAAGCAGATATCCCTGATGATTCAAAATCGTGGGGATATCTGCTTTTTTGTTTTCTAAAGCAGAGTCTACAGCCCAGCATACTGGGGCGTGGAGAATTCTGATGCAGCGACCGTCACCGGCTGAAGAGCGACGCGGGCCGATACTTGGGGCCACATACCAAAACAGCATCAAACCCTAATTACGATACCTATGTATCGGTCTTAATTTAAACAGAATGAATACGCCGCACCGGATGGTGCATGCTGACCGCTGACCGTGGTGCATCGCGACCGCTTGAGATGGTGCATCCATTCCGTTGTTCGTGGTGCAGTGTTTCCGCTGCAAATGGTGCATGGGGCATGGTTTCCTGTATAATGGAACTGCATTGAAAAATGCAAATCTATTATCAGGAGGTTGTCATCATGGCAAACCACAAAGAGATCCTCAGGCTGAAAAGTCTGGGGCTAACCCATGCCCAGATTACACTAAGCTGCGAATGTGGGCGCAACACGGTCACCAGGACCCTACAGCAAGCTCAGAGTGCCGGGCTTAGCTGGTCACAGGCCCGCAACATGACCGAGGAAGAAATCACCGCAAGACTCTATCCCAAGGCGCCCTACAGTTCGGCATACCAGATGCCGGACTACGAGTACATCCACCAGCAGATGCAGAAAAGCGGTGTTACACTGAGCTTGCTGTGGCAGGAGTACTATTCTCAGTGCCGCGCCAGTGGTAAACTGCCGTATCAGTCCACCCAATTCAACAAGCATTATGCTGACTATGTCCACAAAACCAAGGCTACCATGCATGTGGATCACAAGCCGGGCGACACCATGCAGGTAGACTGGGCCGGGCAGACCGGCGGCATCATTGACACAGATACCGGCGGAATCATTCCGGTGTATCTGTTTGTCGCCGCGCTGCCGTACAGCGGCTACGCATATACGGAAGGTTTTCTGGATATGAAGCAGGAGGCTTGGATCAATGCCCATGTCCATGCCTATCAGTATTTCGGAGGTGTTACCCGGCTCCTGGTGCCGGATAATCTCAAAACCGGTGTTGTCAAGAACACCAAAGATGAAACCGTTATTAATAAAACCTACCAGGAGATGGCCGCACATTACGGAACTGCCATTCTGCCTGCCAGGCCCAGATCTCCAAAGGACAAGGCAGCAGTGGAAGGCACTGTTGGCAATGTATCTACCTGGATACTGGCCGCATTGCGGAATCAGCAGTTCTTCTCCTTAGAGGAAATTAACGAAGCAATATGGGACAAGCTGTACGACTTCAACCACAAACCCTTCCAAAAGAAAGAAGGCAGCCGCGCAGCTTCGTTTGAGGAAGAAAAGGTGTTTCTGTTACCTTTGCCTGACTCTGCTTTTGAGGTAGCTGTCTGGAAAATTGCCACAGTCCAGTACAATTACCACGTTTCCGTAGATAAACAGAACTACTCTGTTCCATATGAGTACATTCGTCAGAAGGCAGATGTGCGGCTGACTTCCCGCACGGTAGAAATCTTTTTCAGCGGCAATCGCATTGCCTCTCATCCGCGGCTGCATGGCCGCCCCAATCAGTATAGCACAAATGAGGGCCATATGCCGCCGGATCACCAAAAATATTTGCAGTGGAACGGAGAAAGATTTGTCCGTTGGGCCGAGCAGATTGGCGTCAGCACCACCGTTGTGGTAAAGCACTTTCTGTCCATGTACAAGGTGGAACAGCAGGGGTACAAATCCTGCATGGCGCGGCTGAAGCTATCCGACAAATATTCCACCACCGCGCTGGAAGCTGCCTGCTCCAAGGTTCTGGCCTTCACGCCTGCCCCCAGCCTGAAAAGCATACAATCCATCCTGAAATCCGGAACTACCAATCTGCTTGCCGCAGAGGAAGTACCGGAACAGACCGCACCGGCCAGAAGAGGGTTCACCCGTGGAGCGGACTACTACAGGAGGGATAAATAATGCTGACAAACGAGACAATTTCTAAACTGAATGAAATGCACCTGGGAACAATGGCCGCAGGCTTTGCTGCCCAACTAACGGATCCGCAGTTCCAGTCACTATCTTTTGAGGAACTGTTCTCTATTCTGGTGGATGCGGAATGGAGTGCAAGGAAGAGCAATCGTCTGGCGAAGCTCATAAAGAAAGCGGGATATTCCACACCGGGAGCCAGCGTTGAGGATATCTCATTCCTGCCGGAGCGGAAACTGGACCAAGCACAGATCCTGCGGCTGGCTTCCTGCACCTATATCCGCGAAGCACAGAATGTCATCATTCTGGGAGCTACTGGTACCGGCAAAACCTACCTGGCCTGTGCTCTGGGCATGGCAGCTAACCGGAATTATTATGAGGTCAAATATATTCGGCTCCCAGATCTTCTGGTCGAGATCGCCATGGCCCGGGCTACCAATACATACCAGGATCTAATGAGACGATATAAGAAAGTGCCATTATTGATTCTGGATGAATGGCTGCTCTATTCGTTGAAAGAAACGGAAGCCAGAGATCTGCTGGAATTGGTCGAAGCCAGAAACAAGGTATCCTCAACCATCTTCTGCTCCCAGTTTGATGTAAACGAGTGGCATGCCTCGTTGTACGATCCCACCATGGCCGATGCCATCTGCGACCGGATCGTCTATAACGCCCACACCATAAAAATTGAGGGCGACTCCATGCGTAAACGAGCTGCAATTGCGGAATAACAGACAATTTCTCGTAATTCAGCAGACGAAAACTCGTAATTCAAAGATATAAACCCAGCATGGCGGCTGTGCACCACAATCGCCGGCCGCCATGCACCATGGGGAACGGCATGGGTGCACCATCCTTAGCGGAAGGCGTGCACCACAAGGCCGGAATCAATGCACCATGACCTGCGGAATGCTTGCACCACGGGGCCGGCGTACGCAGCAGCTGAGATCGCATCCTGGAATCTCTCATCCGGCATCCAGGAGCAGGCGGAATAGGTGCGTTCGACCGTATCTGCAAACTTCTTGGAAAGACGCGGATGCTCCCGCTGGAATTCCGGGAAATGCTCGATCACATAACCG
>JAGBAI010000122.1 GCA_017939025.1 Oscillospiraceae bacterium | reverse complement strand
GGGAGTAGCCGGTGGCCTTGCTCAGGAAGGGAACAGTACGGGAGGAACGGGGGTTGACCTCGATGATGAATACATTGTCATCCTTGTCCACGATGAACTGGATGTTGAACAGGCCCACGATGCCGATGCCCAGACCCAGCTTCTTGGCGTACTGCAGAATGATACCCTTAACCTTATTGGAGATGGAGAAGGGAGGATAGACGGAGATGGAGTCGCCGGAGTGGACACCGGTGCGTTCCACCAGCTCCATGATGCCGGGAACAAACACATCCCGGCCGTCGCAGATGGCATCGATCTCAACCTCACGGCCCTGGATATACTTGTCAACCAGAACGGGCTTGTCCTCGTCGATCTCAACGGCGGTGCGCAGGTAGTGGCGCAGCTGCCGCTCGTTGGCGACGATCTGCATGGCGCGGCCGCCCAGAACGAAGGAGGGACGCACCAGAACGGGGTAGCCGATATCCGCAGCGGCGGCGATGCCGTCTTCCAGATTGGTGACGGCCTTGCCCTTGGCTCTGGGGATGTTCAGCTCGTTGAGCAGATTTTCGAAAGCGTTCCGGTCCTCGGCCCGGTCGATGGCGGCGCAGTCGGTACCGATGATCTTCACGCCCCGGTCATGGAGGGGCTGGGCCAGGTTGATGGCGGTCTGACCGCCCAGAGAAGCGATAACACCCTCAGGCTGCTCGAACTCGATGATGTTCATTACATCCTCGGGAGTCAGCGGCTCGAAGTACAGCTTGTCAGCGGTGGTGTAGTCGGTGGAGACAGTCTCGGGGTTGTTGTTGATGATGATGGCCTCGTAACCGGCGTTCTTGATAGTCATGACGGCATGGACGGTGGAGTAGTCGAACTCAACACCCTGACCGATACGGATGGGGCCTGCGCCCAGAACCACGATCTTTTTCCGGTTCGTCAGGCGGGAAGCGTTCTCGCCGGTATAGGAGGAGTAGAAGTAGGGGATATAAGCGCCGGTGTGGCAGGTGTCCACCATCTTGAACACGGGGAACAGACCATGCTCCTTGCGCATGTTGTAGACATCCAGCTCAGTGCACTTCCACAGGCGGGCGATATACTTGTCACCGAAGCCCATCTTCTTGGCGGCGGTGAGAATTTCCAGATCCTTACGAACCCGCAGCTGCTCTTCCATGTCGATGATGTTCTTGATGGCCTCCAGGAAGTAGGGGGTGATCTGGGTGATTTCGTGGATCTTTTCCACGCTCACGCCGTGCCACATCAGCTCAGCGATGGCGAAGATGTTGTCAGAGCGGAATTCGCTGATGTATTCCAGCAGTTCCTCCACGCTCATGTTGTCAAATTTGCTCAGATACATGTGGTTGGCGCCGATTTCCAGAGAGCGGATGCCCTTCAGCAGAGCCTCCTCCAGATTGGAGCCGATGCCCATGACCTCGCCGGTGGCCTTCATCTGAGTGCCCAGCTTGTTAGTGGCGGAGGCGAACTTGTCGAAGGGGAACCGGGGCAGCTTGGCGATGACGTAGTCCAGCTTGGGCTCAAAGGCGGCGTTGGTGTTGGCGATCTTGATGTCTTCCAGAGCCATGCCCACGGCGATTTTGGCAGTGACCCGGGCGATGGGGTAGCCGGAAGCCTTGGAGGCCAGAGCGGAGGAACGGGAGACACGGGGATTGACCTCGATGAGGTAGTATTCGGAGGAATGGGGATTCAGCGCAAACTGAACGTTGCAGCCGCCTTCGATCTTCAGTTCCCGGATGATCTTAATGGCGGAGTCGTTGAGCATCTTCTCGTCCTCTTTGGACAGCGTCATGATGGGCGCAACCACCAGAGAGTCACCGGTGTGAACACCGACAGGGTCGATGTTTTCCATGCCGCAGATGGTGATGGCATGGTCGTTGGTGTCGCGCATGACCTCGAACTCGATCTCCTTGTAGCCCTTGACGGACTTCTCAATCAGAACCTGATGGACAGGGGACAGGTTGAAGGCGTTGATGCCGATCTCTTCCAGCTCTTCATCGTTGTAGGCAAAGCCGCCGCCGGTGCCGCCCAGAGTGAAGGCGGGGCGCAGAACGACGGGGTAGCCGATCCGGTGGGCAGCAGCCCGGGCCTCTTCCAGAGAGTAGGTGATCTCGGAGGGGATGACAGGCTCGCCAATGGATTCGCACATTTCCTTGAACAGCTCCCGGTCTTCAGCCCGCTCAATGGAAGCGCTGGAGGTGCCCAGCAGCTTGACACGGCACTCCTTCAGAATGCCCTTCTTTTCCAGCTGCATAGCCAGATTCAGACCGGTCTGACCGCCGATGCCGGGGATGATGGCGTCGGGACGCTCGTAGCGGATGATTTTGGCAACGTATTCCAGAGTCAGAGGCTCCATGTAGACCTTATCTGCGATGATGGTGTCGGTCATGATGGTGGCGGGATTGGAGTTGCACAGGACAACCTCGTATCCCTCTTCCTTCAGCGCCAGGCAGGCCTGGGTGCCTGCGTAGTCAAACTCAGCAGCCTGGCCGATGACGATGGGGCCGGAGCCGATGATCAGAATTTTCTTGATATCTGTTCTCTTTGCCATGTTCGTGATATCCTCCTAGTTTCTTGCTGTATGTGAAATCAATATGATGGGTTTATAAATTCAGAAAATCTAACTGTAGGGGAGGGGCATTGCCCCTCCCGGGCAGTGGCCTAACTGAGTACTTTGTGTTATACAAAATATTACGGTTTGCTGTTTTTACAAACTGCTTCCGGGACTGCCAGATTGCGGGAGGGTGGTGCTCCGCGCAGCGAATTTATAATAGCGATGATTGCCGGTGGCAATCATACCATAATTCATAATGCCCCTCCCCTACAGGGGAATATGTTTATGCTTTATAGACGAGCTTGCCGTCACAGACGGTGGCGAGGCACTTGCCGTTTACCTTCCAGCCTTCAAAGGGAGTAGCTTTGCCCATGGACAGGAAGTCGGCGGGATCGATGGCGTATTCTGCGTCCAGATCCCAGACGGAGTAATCACAGCCAAGTTCAATACCGAAGCGCTTTCTGGGGTTAATGACCAGCAGCTCCACCAGTTTTTCCAGAGTCAGAATACCGGGCTTTACCAGATAGGTATAGCAAATGGGGAAGGCAGTCTCAATGCCAACCACGCCGAAGGCGCTCTTTTCCAGGCCCCTTGCCTTTTCCTCCGCGGAGTGGGGGGCATGGTCGGTGGCAATCATGTCGATGGTGCCGTCCAGGATACCCTGCACCAGAGCTTCCCGGTCTTCCTTGCTTCTCAGGGGGGGATTCATCTTAAAGCGGCCGTTTTCTTCCAGCATGGAGTCATCCATCGTAAGATAGTGTGGCCCGGTTTCACAGGTCACATCCACGCCGTCAAGCTTGGCTTTGCGGATGATGTCCACACTTTCCTTGGTGGAGATGTGACAGACATGGTATTTGCAGCCGATTTCCTTAACCAGCTCCAGGTCTCTGGCGATCTGGGCCCATTCGCTTTCCGAACAGATGCCCCGGTGACCGTGGGCTTTGGCGTAGTCACCATCATGGATGTAGCCGCCCCGGAGAAGGTCGTTGACCTCGCAGTGGGCAACAATGGGCAGATCCAGCGCCTTTGCCCGCAGCATGGCGGCGCGCATCATCTCATCAGACTGGACCCCCCGGCCATCGTCGGAGAAACCCAGTACATTGGGGGCCATACCTTCCAGATCGGCTAGGATTTCGCCCTTTTCACCCACGGTGATGGCACCGTAGGGATAAACATGAATGGCGGCAGAAGATTGGATCAGATCCAGCTGTGCCTGTAAATGCTCCACAGAATCGGGAACAGGATTTAAGTTGGGCATGGTGCACACGGCAGTATAACCGCCCCGGGCCGAGGCCAGGCTTCCTGTGGCGATGGTTTCCTTATAAGAAAAGCCCGGCTCTCTGAGATGCACATGCACGTCACAAAAGCCGGGGAGAACCACATATCGGTCAGAATCAAAAACAGAAAGCGCGGGAGCGGAAATAGAGGCAGCAATGCCATCAACGAAAGCGGTGCCCAGGGAAGCGGAAATAACCTTAGCCTTGGTAATCGCAGTCATAATGGTCTCCTTTCTGTAAACGCTTGAACTTAAAAAAATGTCCTGCCAAAGGCGGCAAGACGGGGATGCGGCAAGCCGCTGTAGCTATATATTTATCTTTGAAATTATAACATGCAGTGAAAACCTTGTCAACTGCAAATAGTTTACAAAAGAAACCCTGCTGGCGGAGGGATTTTGGTGAATGGTGTTTTCGATTCAGGGAGAATACAAGGGGATATCGTTTTGCATTGTGCATTTTTCTTTTTCAATTCCCCCATTGCATTTTTTACAGGGGCGTGATACGATAATTCTACAATACTATATATAAAGGAGAATGAATCATGTTCTATAAAAACGCACGCATTTTTACTTCTGATTTTCAGTTCCATATGGGCGCTTTCGAAGTGAAGGACGGCCTGTTCGGCGAAGTTCTCCCCGAATCTGTTCCCGCGGATGCCATTGATCTGGCTGGTGCCACGGTCATTCCGGGCCTGATCGAAGTCCACAGCCATGGCAATTCCGGCGCTGACTTCTCCGACGGTGATTACGAGGGCCTGAAGGCCATGGCAAAGTACTATGCCCAGTGCGGTGCCACTTCCTTTGCCCCTGCGTCCATGACGCTGCCTTATGATGTCCTCAGCAAGGCCTTTGCCGCCGGTAAGCGCCTCCATGAAGAAGCTCCCGAGGGCCATTCCCGCTTTATGGGCATCCAGATGGAGGGCCCCTACTTCTCTTACAAAAAGCGCGGTGCCCAGAACCCCGATTATCTGATGGAGCCGGATTTTGAGGGCTTTCAAAAGCTCTATGACGAGTGCGGCGGTCTGATCCGGATCGTGGACATTGCCCCCGAGCTGCCCGGCGCTGCGGAATTTGTGGCCAAGGCAAAGGATTACTGCACCGTGTCCATCGCCCACACTGACTGCACCTATGACGATGCCAAGGCTGCCATCGATGCCGGTGTGACCCATCTGACCCACCTGTACAATGCCATGCCCGGTATCCACCACCGGAATCCCGGCGTGATTCCTGCCGGCGTGGAGAACGAAAATGTCCAGGCGGAAATCATTTGTGACGGTTACCACATCCATCCTGCATCCGTCCGGCTGGCCTTTACCATGTTCAAAAACCGGATGATCCTGGTTTCTGACTCCGGCCGTTGTGCCGGTCAGCCCGAGGGCTACCAGTTCGACCTGGGCGGCCAGATGGCAGAGCTGCGGGACGGCGTTGCCAAGCTGGTGGGAACCGAGACCATTGCCTGCTCCGCATCCAACATGTGGAAATGTCTGACCAACACCATCTCCTGGGGCGTTCCCGAAGAGGAAGCCGTCCGGGCAGCCACCTATAACCCCGCCAAGGCCCTTGCCGCTGCCGATAAGGTAGGCTCCATTGAAACCGGCAAGTATGCCGACTTTGTCATCACCAATGCCGATTACTCTGAGAAGCGGGTATTTATTGGCGGCAAGGAAATCTGATCGTACTTCCTGTAGGGGCCGATGCCCACATCGGCCCTTTCTGAATTCTGAAATGCAGCAGTAGGGGGCGATGTGGGCATCGCCCCCTACGATATATCCTGTTGCGCGATATATTGTGGGCGACCAATGGTCGCCCCTACATTTTATTTCCGAGGTCTTATTTCATGCTTAACCGTTACATCGGCGACCGGGTGTTTTACAAACGTGTGTTTTCGGTTGCCGTGCCCATTATCATTCAGATGGGCATTACCAATTTTGTCAATCTGCTGGATAACATCATGGTGGGGCAGGTGGGTACCGTTCCCATGAGCGGCGTGTCCATTGTCAACGGATTGATGTTTGTCTTTAACCTGTGCGTATTCGGTGCCAGCTCCGGCGCGGGTATTTTTACCGCCCAGTTCCATGGCAGCGATGACCAGGAGGGTATCCGCAGTACCTTCCGGTTTAAATTTCTTATTGGCATTCTGGTCACCGTTATTGGCGTGGCAGTGTTCCTGCTGGGCGGTGATCTTCTGATCGGGCTCTACCTCACTGGAGACGGTGACGCGGCAACAGCGGCGGCGGTGCTGGCCGAGGGTAAAAAATACCTGCTGGTGATGCTGTGGGGATTCCTGCCCTTTGCTCTGACCAACTGCTATTCCAGCACGCTGAAGGAATGCGGCAATACCGTGGTGCCCATGGTGGGCGGTATCCTGGCGGTGCTGGTGAATCTGGTGGGCAACTACATTCTGATTTTCGGCCACTTTGGCGCTCCTGCCATGGGGGTGGAGGGTGCGGCGCTGGCAACGGTGATCTCCCGGTTTGTGGAGTTGGTTATCGTGGGCGGCTGGACACACCTGCACCCGAAGGAGAATCCCTTCATCCGGGGCGTTTACCGCAGGATGTATATTCCCGGAAGATTGCTAAAGTCCATCGTCATCAAGGGCATGCCCCTGCTGCTGAATGAAGCCCTCTGGTCCAGCGGTATGGCTATCATGAACCAGTGCTATTCCACCTGCGGACTGGATGTGGTGCCGGCGATGAATATTTCCAGCACCATTTTCAATCTGGCATCTGTGGCGTTTTTGTCCATGGGCAATGCGGTGGGAATCATCATGGGCCAGATGCTGGGGGCGGGCAATACGGAAAAGAAAGTCCGGGACTATAACAGCAAGCTGATGGCCGTTTCCATTGCTGCAGGCCTGATCTTTGGCGGGATCATGGCCCTGTTCTCCGGCGTGTTCCCCAAGATCTACAACACTACCGACGCTGTCCGGGCCCTGGCAACGCAGCTGATTTGTATCAATGCCTGTATCATGCCCTTCAATTCCTACACCAACGCCACTTATTTCACCCTCCGTTCCGGCGGTCAGACCATGATCACCTTCCTCTTTGACAGCTGCTTTGTCTGGGGTGTGTGTATCCCGGTGGCCTACTGCCTCAGCCGGTTTACGGCTCTTTCCATTGTCCCGTTGTTTGCGATTTGTTTAAGTTTGGATCTGATCAAGTGCGTCATCGGCGCTTCCATGATCAAAAAGGGAAAATGGATCCAGAACCTGACAGTATAACAGAAAACAGGCACAGCAGTACCATCTGCTGTGCCTGTTCTTGTGTAATGGGCTTGTCTGTGGTAATATGGTAACCGGTGGATATGCTGCCTTTGGGGAAATTTTCCGCCGGACACCATATGTCTGCTTCTGCACCGCGGCATTTCTCGCTTTGTGTCCTGGTGTTATGACTGCGGTTGTGATAGAATTTTTGCAAAAGGAGTGATGCAGATGAATCAGGAAAAAACAGGTGAATTTCTAAAACACCTCCGTAAGGATAAGGGAATGACGCAGGAACAGCTGGCGGAGAAATTCTATGTATCCTCCCGAACCATATCCCGGTGGGAAACCGGCCGGAATATGCCGGATGTGGCTGTGCTTATGGAGCTTGCGGACTTCTATGGTGTGGATATCCGGGAAATCATTGACGGAGAAAGGAAAAGCGGGATGACGGACAGGGAAACAAAGGACACCATCAAAAAGGTGGCGGCTTATGCCACGGAGAAGGAAAAGGACACCCAGACAAAGATCGTGTATACAGCGCTGGGGGTTTCGGTTACGCTGATCGTGTGCACCATTTTGTTTGCCAATGAGCAGGCGGGGCTGCTGTACGGCATCATTCCCACTGGTATCTGTGATTTTATTTTGAGCTTTGTTTATTTTTCGGCGGCTGCGCTGCTGGTTGCTTATTTGAGAGTGCGCTGGTGGATGGAAAAACCAGCCAGGGAACCGAGAAGATCCGTTGCGGCGACCGTTGTCTCCAAAGAGGTGAAGAAAGGCACCCAGCGGTCCGGCCGTTCTCAGGGAGGGTATTCTTTTGTGGTACACTTTTTGACGGAAGAGGGCCAAGCTCTGGAAATATATGCCTACGATGTAGAATTTGGAGGCCTGAAAGAGGGCATGAAAGGAATTCTCACATATCAGGGCAGATATTTTGTGGATTTCACATCGGTTGGCGTGAAACAAGACAGTTGACTTTGTAAAGGATATTTTGTTATGAAGAAATTTCTGTGTGGATTGTTGATTGCTGCCGCGATGCTTGGCCTTGCAGCTTGCGGCAAAGCGGATGATCACCCAAAGGAGGACGAAACTGTGGAATCGGTTTCGCAATTACAGACGTATCGGGTTTATCTTCCCAATGACAATGCCGACGGTTTTGTTGTGGAAACTGCCTGCACAGCGGTTATTTCTGCGGAAACGGTATTGCGCGAACTGAAAAACCGGGAAGTTTTACCCGCTGCGGTTACGGTCAACGGGTTCCGGATGGACAACGGTTTGATCACGCTGGATTTCAACCAGGCTTTTGCGGATGTGGTATGCGCCATGGGCACAAGCGGAGAGCTGATGATCGTGGGCAGCGTTGTCAATACATTTCTGGATGCTTTCCAGGCTGAAACGGTGTATTTTACCGTGGACGGTCAGATTCTGGAAAGTGGGCATACGGTTTATGATTTTGCCATGCCCTTCTTTTCTGTGGAACCGTAGAATGTAACCAAGTGAGGTTTTTGACTATTTGCCCCCAGCTGTAAAAGGCAGCTGGGGGCAATCTGCTTATTTGATGGTCTCGCTGTTATTCAGCACCAGCGTGCTGTACAGAAGCAGTACGTCCTGGCCCTGAAAATCGATAAACCGTTCCAGTACATCCATCTGGATGTAGCGGATGTCGATTAAAGTGACGGTTTCATAATCGGCAACCAGCAGCGGCGCGATGGAAGAACCGAAGGAATCCCGGAAGATCAGCAGTTCTTTCCCGGCCTGTCCTGCTGGATTGTGGATAGTCAGCAGAGATTTGGGGCCGGAGAGATAAACCTCGTAAGGATCCTTCCCGGAAAGCTTATCCAGGTCATAAACCGGGCCGGTTTTTCCGGTTTCGTAATCCTGAACGGTGCAGTTTTCCAGCAGTTCATTTTCCAGAAGGAACAGGGTATCCGGTTCCATAGGCAGGGCAGCCTGACCGTAATAGACACCGTAGAAGGGCTGTTCCAGAACTGTTTGCTGCAAATCCTCCATGGGAGAAATGCCCATTGCCCCACAAATTGCCCGGGCGGCATCATCCAGTGCTTCCTGCCGCCAGTGAGTATCGGTGCGGTAGTAGCTGTCCTGAGACAATATTGCCGTCAGATCGATCATTTCTGCCCAGGGCAGTTCTTCCCGGAACCGGGAGAACAGACGGTCATAATCCATCCGAATCTGTCCGGCAGTTTCCGCAAAATAGAAATTCTTGTCGGGGACAATGGCCATATAAATATCCGAATCCGTCAGGTATTTTTCATACAGGGCCGTGAACCGGGAAATGGCATGGTCAATGGAGCCTTCGTCCAGAGGATATTCCTGCTTCACTGCATAACCCCCTGTGAGATAGATGCCGTTGTTGTCCTTCTGGCCCAGTGCGAATTGGTGGAACAAAGCTTTGACAGTGCGGAAGGTATCCCGCAGAGGGAATTGATCCAGCGTGTAGGCTTCAAAATCAGACATGAATTTTCCGCTGAGTAAGCTTTCGGCGGAAAACACAGGCTTTTGGGCCAGAGGACGGCGCTCAGAATCGGAAATTGCCCGATCCGGAAGCAGCCAGACGGAAAGGGTCAGCACTCCCCACAGCAGCAGAAGCACGATGGCGTTTGTTTTTTTCATATCGTGCCTCCTTAGAAACGGAAATACAGGAAGGGGCTGAAGGATCCGTCCACCAGATAGGCGGTGCAGATCAGAAGCAGCACAACCGTCAGCAGCAATTCCAGTGCAGGTGCGGCTTTGGTCTGGGCCAGCTTTTCAGCAGCCCGTTTTGGCAGGGGCGTGCAACCCAGAATGCCCAGAAGGAACAACGGGGCATAGCTTCTCAGATAATAAATGCCCTCGGCGCTGACCAGAGGCAGCCCAGACAAGCCAAACAGCGCCAGCAGATCCTGTCCTGCCTGGGAAACAGTTTCGGCATTGAACAGCACGAAGCCCAGCACCACGATCAGCATCGTGTATCCCCAGCGCAGAAGCCCGGGGAGCTTTTGCAGCCCGGGGAGGAATTTTTCTGCCAGAAGAAAGACGGCATAAAGCAGACCCCAGAGGACAAAATTCCATGCCGCACCATGCCAGGCTCCGGTGAGCATCCAGACAACGAGGATATTGCGCACCCATTTTCCTTTTGAGACACGGCTGCCGCCCAGAGGAATGTACACATAGTCCCGGAACCAGCTGCCAAGGGAAATGTGCCAGCGCCGCCAGAATTCGGTGACGCTTTTGGACAGATACGGATAATGGAAATTCTCCAGAAAATGAAACCCGAAAATCCGTCCAAGGCCGATGGCCATATCAGAATAGCCGGAAAAATCAAAGTAGATGTTCAGGGTAAAGCCAATGGCGTACATCCAGTAAAACAGGACGGAAGGTTCCCCGCTTTCCCGGAACAGCTTTAAAAGTAGGGCAAAATTATCAGCCAGAAGCACCTTTTTTCCCAAGCCTGCCAGAAAACGCCGCAGGCCGCAGGAGATATTCTCCCAGCTGTGCTCCCGGCATTCCAGCTGCCGGGCGATATCGCTGTAGCGGACAATAGGGCCGGCAATGAGCTGGGGGAACAGGGAGACGTAGGCACCGAAGGAAACGAGGCTTTTCTGCGCCGGGACAGTGCCCCGGTAGACGTCGATGGTGTAGCTTAAACACTGGAAGGTGTAAAAGCTGATGCCCACCGGCAGGGCCAGCCGCAGCAGGGGGAGGGAGAGTCCCGTTACCCCATTGAAACTGGAAATAAAAAAGTCTGCATACTTGAACAGTCCCAGCAGAGAAAGGCTGACTAACACAGAAAGAAGCAGCCAGAACTTTTTCTTTTTCGATTTTTCAATGGCGAGGCCGCAGATGTAAAACAGTGTGATGGTAAAGACCATCAAAAACAGCAGCTTCGGTTCTCCCCAGCCGTAAAAAATCAGACTGAATGCCAGAAGTACTGCATTTTTGAATCTGCCCGGTACCAGAAAATAGAGGGCCATAACCGCAGGCAGAAAGTAATATAAAAATGGGATGCTGGAAAATACCATGGCATGACCTCCGATGCGGAACGAATATAAAAACCGGCAGCGGCATTTGACCGCTGCCGGTTGGCTTTTTTACGCGATGGATTCCTTTACCAGCTGGGAAGCAGCGGGGTAGGCCTCAGCCAGATGGGTCAGGAAGGGATTGATGGCATCGTTCAGGCCGAAGGCTACCAGTACATAGGCGTCAGCGATATTTTCAATCACCAGAGTCTCCGGGAAACCGCACATCCACTGGTTGTTCATTACCGCATCCTTCATGGCAGCGCCGAAGTCGGCTGCGCTCACACCGTCAGCCAGACGGAACACGCCGCAGGTGAAGGTGTTGGCATTCATCATGTGGATCATAGATGCGGCCTCGGTGACATTGCTCAGCTGGTCAGCGGGGATCAGCAGGGTGTAGCTGATGTTCTCGTCAGCCAGATCGTAGCTGCCGGGGCCATCGCTGACAGGGTTTGCCATGTCGCCGCCGATGACGGCAAATTTTTCCTCGTCGCCATACTTGGCCCAAATATTTTCCAGAACCTCCAGTGCAGAAGTGGGAGCTTCCACGGCGGGAGCGGTGGTTTCCTCTGCCTTGCTGCCGCCGCAGGCGGTGAGAGACAGAACCATAGTCAGTGCCAGAAGGGCAGATAACAGTTTCTTCATTTACTTGTCCTCCAAATGTTTTCTTTTGAGATAAGTATGCCCCAGGTAGAGCAAAACGATGCCCGTGAGAACACCGCAGCTGTCGATACACACATCCTTGATGCTGGGGCCCCGGTCGGGAACAAAACGCTGGATGGTTTCATCGATGGACGCAGCCAAAACGCCGCAGCCGAAGGGCAGCAGCTTTCCCCTGTTCAGCATACCAAAGAGCCAGCCCAGGAGCGCACCCAGGGCTGTAAATTCCGTGAAGTGGGCGATTTTACGCAGAAGTCCGCCGCCGGGAGCCTGGTCGGGCCCAGCCGGAAGGAACATGGCGATGAGTTCTTTAACAAAATCGCTGATGGCACCGGAGATTTCTCCGGGTAGCAGGGAGTTGCCCCAAATAAAGGCCAGATTGCAGATCAGCAGAGCGGTACAGATCCGCAGCCGCTTGTCCGTTCTAATCATGCGATGACCCCCAGATGCTCCAGCAGAATGTTGGTGCCCAAAATGATCAGAATCACACCACCGGCAACCTGTGCCTTCTTTTCAAACCGGCTGCCGAAGACGTTACCGATCTTGACACCGGCAGCAGAGAAGGAGAAGGTGCAGATACCGATAAAGGTGGCAGCCAGCCAGATGTTGACATTGCCTGCCATAGCCAGAGAAATACCCACGGCCAGAGCGTCGATGGAGGTAGCCACGGCCATAACAAACATGGTTTTTACCGACAGGTCGGCGTTGTGCTCGTCGCAGCAGCCGCAATCCTCTTTTTCAAAGGCTTCCTTCAGCATGTTGATGCCGATGATGCCCAGCAGAATGAAAGCAACCCAATGGTCAACAGCCTGAATGGCCTCAGCAAACAGCGTGCCCAGGAAGAAGCCGATGGTCGGCATCAGCGCCTGGAAGCCGCCAAACCAGACACCGCAGGTAGCGCAGGCAGCCGGAGTGGCTTGTCTCATTGCCAGCCCCTTACAGATAGACACCGCAAAGGCATCCATGCTGACACCTACTGCCAGAAGCAGCAGCTCTCCAATACCCATAAAAAAGAACCTCCATACCATGATCAGCAGTCCGACCGGCACAGAAGTCCAAAACGAAGAGACTGAGCCGGTGCGCAAAAGTCTCGTCATTTCAGTCTGAACCGGGGTTAACCCCAGGATGTCGATTCAGACCCGCAGAATATGCGCCGACTACTCCCTCTTCTGGAGAGAAGTATAACAAAAGTTCCCCGGTAAGTCAAGCAAAACCGGGGAACTACATACTAATTTAACAATTGAAAGCTTAAAATGGAGTATTACAGAAGCTGCATCAGCCATTCGGTCAGGAGCACCGCAGCGCTGCAGCTGACAGAGACCACGATGAGGCTCTTGCCTTTATAGGCCAGCAGGATTCCCACGATCAGGGCTGCCGCACCGCTGAGGATGGAGGCGGTGCTGCTTAAAATTGCCGGGAAGGTCATGGCGGTAAGGCAGGCGTAGGGAACATAGTGCAGGAAAGAGCGCAGGAAGCGGCTCTGAATGGGCTTGCGGAAAATGGTCAGGGGCAGGACACGGATCAGGTAGGTGGTCAGTGCCATGGTGAAAATGTAAACGTAAATACTCATGCAGCTGCCTCCTCGTCTTGAATGGGGAACAGCGCTGCGCAGATGGCGGCGGCTGCTACGGTGCAGATGACGATGGCAATGCCGGCAGAAACCTGCTGCAGCAGGGGAATCCAGCTGAAACAGCTGCTGAAAATCAGCGCCAAAATCACGGCAATGAGAATTGCCTTCTCCTCCTTTGCAGGAGGTACCACGATGGCGATGAACATGCCGTAGAGCATGACGCCCAGGGCGGCCTGAATGGAAGGAGGCAAGATGGATCCTGCCAGAGCGCCGCTTAAGGTGCCCAATGTCCAGCCAATGATGGGCAGGGTACCCAGGCCCAGCATGAAGGGCACCGTCAGCGGCTCGATTCGTGCCATGGCCAAAGCAAAAATCTCATCGGTGTTGAAAAAAGCAATGACCAGCCGGGGCAGAACGCCAATCCGCTGTCCCATCCGCTGAGAAAGGGCCAGACTCATCAGGGCGTAGCGGCTGTTGATGATCAGCTGGGTCAGGATCATTTCCAGCAGGGTGGCGGCTGCCACGATGACGGTGAGTCCCGCAAACTGTCCGGCACTGGTGAGGTTGGTCATGGAGATCAAGGTAGCGTTCCAGGCGTTAACACCCTGACTGACTGCCATGGCACCAAAGCCGAAGCTGACGGAGAAATAGCCCATTCCCACAGGCAGTCCCCGGCTGACACCGGTGCGGTATTCGTTCCAATTCATAAATTCTTACATCTTCTCTCTTAATAAAATAAAACTGCTATCGTAGGGGCCGATGCCCACATCGGCCCTTTGCCGCAGGCAAACATAGTTAAGGGGAGATGTGGGCATCGCCCCCTACGATATGATGTGCCTGACTCAGTCGTTGCTGAGCATGATCTCCAGGATGGTGCGGTCGGTCTGGCGCATACCTTCCCGGGCCAGCTTGCCAATGTTATATACGGTGTTGTCCACGCCTTTGGTGACGATGCCGTCGCCGCCGTAGAACTGCTGGCCCTCCAGATACATATGATAGCCCAGAATGCCGGCATCTACCGCAGCGGCGATTTTTGCCGCGCAGGAGGGCTTGGCACCGTCGCAGATGGTGCCGGAGAGAATGGCAATGGCGTTGACCACCGTGTGGGCAATGGCGTGGGCATCGCCGCCGTTCAGGTAGGCAATGCCTGCACCGGCACCGCAGCCGGCACTGATGGCACCGCAGTAGGCGGAAAGTCTGCCGATGCCAGCTTTCTGGTGAATGGTCACCAGGTCGCTGAGGGCTACGGCTTTCAGCAGCTGTTCTTCCGTAGCACCGGTTTCCCGGGCGTAGATGGCAACAGGGACGCTGGCAGTGATGCCCTGGTTGCCGCTGCCGGAGACGATCATAACGGCCTTTTCACAACCACTCATCCGGGCATCGGAACCGGCGGCTGCATAGGCGCTGGCTTTCTTCACCACACTGGTACCCTGTCGGCGCAGCAGCACGGTGCCGATATTGGCACCCCAGTCACCGCACAAGCCTTCTTCCGCAATTTCCAGATTACAGCGGATCTGCTGGTCCACATAGCCCCGGACGTCTTCCACATCCAGACAATCGGCGAATTCTACGATCTTTTCAATGGTCAGACAGGACTTGTCCGTCAGGTGGTCTTCGGAAGATTCGGTGACGGGCTTTTCCAGCAGAATTTCACCGTTCTTCTCGATGAGGACAATGTTGGTGTGGTGGTTGGCAATACGCAGGCGAACGCAGTCGTTTCCTGCATAAACGATCACATCGATGTCGAATACCAACTCGGAATAGGCTGGCTGGATATCCAGATCCAGCGTTTCCATGTATGCCTTGATCTCGGCATGCTTTTCCCGGGAAACATTGCTGATAACCTGCAATTCCCTGTCGGCATCGCCGGCAATGATACCGGCACAGAGGGCCGCTGCCATACCGTGGAGTCCGCCGGTGTTGGGTACCACCACGCTCTTGACATTTTTGATGATGTTGCCGCTGACGAAAAGCCGAACTTTGTCAGGAATTGCGCCCAACACCTGCCGGGCTTTGGCAGCGGCGTAAGCCATGGCGATGGGCTCGGTGCAGCCCATAGCAGGCCGCAGTTCTTCTTTCAAAATGTTGATATATTGCTGATACAGAAAATCGCCTTTTTTCATGGTGGTTCTCCTTTTCGCATATTTATCCATAATACACGATTATATCAGCACTTTCCAATAAAAGCAACAGTAAATCCGGGCAGGGAACATTCCCTGCCCGTTGTGGTGATGTAGTTATTTGACTTTATGATACCGCAATGAGCAGATGTCATCACCCTTGGCAATGCACTTGGGCAGATCCAGCTTGGCACCGTAGGCTTCGCCAATGCCGTGGTCGCCGCACATGGCGATATCGCACAGAGTAGCGATCTCCTCATCGGTGCAGCCCGCCTTCTGCCAGGCCTTTACCAGGGGACAGTAGTGGAAATCAATGTTTAATGTATCATCGGTGGATTCCAGCACCTTCATTTCGAAAACCAGCTGGGCGGGCTTGGTGAAGAGAACCTTCTTCAGACCCTTGAGAGAGTCGGTATTTCCCTTCTTAATGTGCCGGGCACCGTGATCCAAACCGCAGCGGCGGATGGCAGGATAACCGAATTCCTTCCAGTCCAGCCCCCGTTTGCCGGCCTCGTCGCACAGCAGATACAGCCAGTAGGCCCGGTGCTCCAGCTGCTCCCGGATGGCGTTCAGCAGACCGTTGTTGATTTTTGCCTCGTTTTTTACTTTGCTCATGATATGTTCCTCCCTTTTTACAGGTGGATGCCCTGGTATTCCAGCAGCTCCACCACTTTTTGCCCTCTTTCCGTTAATGCCATACTGCCCCGGATGGGGTAGGCAGTGTAAGCACCGTCGTCGAAGCCTTTCAAAGGTTTGTCATAATCCAGAGAAATCAAACCCTTTTTCTCGAGAATTTGCAGCAGAAGACTCATTTCCTCTCGGTTACCCTCTTCCAGATAGATGGGGGTCAGATCCCCCATGGTTCTTGCCACCGGCAGGAAGGCAACCTGGGCAAGGGTGTTTAAAAAGTCGATCTCCTTCTGCGTCATCACCAGCTCCCGGGCACAGCCGGAGCAGGATGCGCAGTTACCGTTGCAGGCCATAAAATGTCCTCCTTATGTTTTTGAAATCATAGCAGATTTGCAAGAAATTGTCAAATTGCAGTTTATGCGGCCAGTGGCCGCTGACAATGGCGGGACTACAGCCCGGCAATCAGCCACGACCATTGGGTACCGCCCGATTCGATGGCATATACAAATGGCTTTATCGAATCGGGCTGACCACCCAAGAGTCCTGGATGACAAACCGGCTGAAGTCACGCCGTTGGGTGCGGGCCCTGCCCGCCAAACTACAATTTATCATTGCATCCAACTCAAAGATAGGATATACTGTAATAAAAGAATCATGCAAAGGAGTGTTTACAATGCTGAACATCACAAAAGACAATTTTCAGGAAATAGTTTTGAACAATTCCAATCCCGTACTGCTGGACTTCTGGGCACCCTGGTGCGGCCCCTGCCGGATGGTGGCACCTATTGTGGAAGAGATTGCTGCTGAGCGGTCTGACGTTACTGTAGGCAAGATCAATGTGGACGAAGAAATGGAGCTTGCGGTGCAGTTTGGCATCGTCAGCATCCCGACCCTCGTTGTGATGAAGGGCGGCGCTGTGGCGGAAAAGGCTGTGGGCTATATGCCCAAGAGCGAGATCCTGAAAATGCTGAAATAATCAGGAAGGGCGGTGCAGATGCACCGCCCTTTGCTTATTCTTCGATCAGTTCTGCTGCGAAACGCTTGATGGCCTGGAAAGATTCATCGGACACGGCATGCTCCATTTTGCAGGCATCGGCTGCCGCGGTCTCTTCGGAAACCCCCAGCTTGATCAGAAGCTTGCTGAGAATGGTGTGCCGTTCAAAGATCTTTTCTGCAATCTCCCGGCCGGAGTCAGTCAGGGTGATGGCACCATCTTTATCCACAATGATGTATTCACCGCTGCGCAAAATGCCCATAGCCCGGGAGACGCTGGGCTTGGAATAGCCCAAATATTCGCTGACATCGATGGAGCGGACAAAGCCGTTCTTTCTGGTCAGTACCAAAATGGCTTCCAGATACATTTCGCCGGATTCATGGACACTCATGGCGGTTCCTCCCTAAATGTGGTTCGTATAGTATACAATACCATAAATACCAGTAAAATGCAAGCCCCGCCCGGAATAGGCGGGGGTTCGTAAAACAGTTAAGCATCCGTATGGTTACGACCATATAGAGGTTTTCTGTGTTTTGGGGATAGCCACAATGCGGCGCAAGGGGTGCAGCCCCTTGTTCGGAAGCACAGCGACGGAAAACATCCCAGACATTCGGGTGTCTGAGCTGTTCGGTCTCGCAGAGCGCACATACGGGGATTACCCCGTATAGAAGTGCGCCCTTGCTGCCAAGGGTTTTTATTTTCGGTATTTCGTGAGAAAAGCCGCAATTTCCACTTCAATTTTTCTTCCTGCTGTGATATACTATGGATGCGACACAGTTTAATATTCTCCCCAGCAGGCATACTTTTGGTAAAAATGTATGCCTGGTCGTCATACCCTGCTGGGAGTGAACTGTGTCGCAACAGGACCGAGCTGCGTTTTTCGGTGCGTAGCTTCGGCTGCGCACTTTTTTATTTTCAAGTAAGTGCAGAACTTTGTTAGGACTTTATCTGACGAGGAGGAATTCACATGAAGCGAATAATTGCTTTGCTGCTGGTGTTGTCAAGCCTACTGAGCCTGACAGCCTGCGCTGGCAGCACTCCGGCAGAAACAACAGCCCCGGAACCTGCTCCTGTGGTGACGGAAGCCCCCACGGAAGCACCCACCGAGGCTCCCACCACAGAGCCGACTTTAAGCCCAGAGGAAGTGCTGTATAACTCCCTGCCTGACCGGACGAAGCAGGCAGTGGACTTAGGCATCGTGGAACTGGAACAGCTGACGGATTTGGAGCGTATCGTCACGGTTGGGGAAGCTGCTGCCATGCTGCAAAAGGCTTATGTCCACCGGACGGGAGTGGAGAGCAAAACTCTGAATGAGATGATGACCAACCCGGACTATGCTGAGCGGAATGCAGACCGGGGCTGGGTACTGCCCATTCCGGGCGCAGCTGACATGGAATTGGTTCTGGGGGAGAATTATAAAGATTATGCCCAGTGGGTCAAATATCTGAATGCCGGAAATACTTCGTTGCATATATGGAGCCAGTTTGACGACCGGCTGGGCATTACAGGAACCGGCTGGCACGACATGGAAGAGGACGATTCTCTGTTTGATTCTCAGGTCTTTATGAAGAATGTATTTGCGGCGGATGAAAAGGTGTATTTTGAAGCCATGGGGGAAGGCTCTGTCTATGGTCCCTCCCGTCCGCAAAATGGTTATCGTGCCATAGCAAATTACGGCCTGATCGTCTATGACAGCACCAACGGCAAGCGGTATTTTACGCTGGAAGTGGTTGACGGGAAGGAATATTACAACCATACCGAAGAATTGACGGTGGTGGATGTGGCGGAGTATGCCCTTATTTACTACAACTATCCCAACCCAATGGAATACCCGGAATTTGTGGCTCCGGAGGAAGTGGGGACATACAATCCGGACATTATCACAGAAGAACTGCTGACAAAGGAAACAAACTTGCCTGAGCCGACCTGTCAGAACCTGCCCTCTGAATGGCGTGGTGTCGTGATGGACGATATGGATTTTGTACATATCAACCACCATCTGGATTTTGAGGTCTATGAATATGAGATCCAGCTGGTAAAAGAAGCGGGCTTTAACTACATCGGCCTGAATCTGGATTTCAGCTATTTACAGGACTATCTGCTGTTTGCCAACCGCTATGACAGTGATAAAATCTTCAAGAGCATTGTCAATGCAGAGGATGCGGGCAAGCTGAGTGTTCAGCGGCTGGAAGAACTGGACCGGGTACTGGCGCTGTGCATGGAAAACGACATCCATGTGAACCTGCGGGCTACAGGACTGCCCGATTATTTTGCAAGCTATAAACAGCGGCATCTGGAGAACAGTCAGAATCTGGACCAGACTCTTGCTGCCATGTGGCAGGCCATTGCCCGGCGGTATGCGGATATCCCAAATGAATATTTGAGCTTCACCATCTTCGCCGGTGATGACGAAACGGAGCCAACAGATGAAATGCTGCTGCCCTCCATTGATGCCATCCGGCTGGAAAGCCCGGACCGCTGCATCATTGCGGAAATCTGCCATGCGGGAATGGTGTCTGCCAAGTATGCGGAAAAAGGAGTGGCCCTGTCCTACCGCATGGGCAAGAATACCAGTGACGTGTTTTACCTGGGCTATAATTACTTTACCAGTCAAGGCCAGATATACTGGTGGGGTGCTCGGGGCAATGCCTTTGTGAATCAATTCTCCTGGCCCTATCAGGGTACGGTGGATGCGGCGGCTCTGCTGGACAGCGGCAAGGGAGAAACCTGCAGGACCGTAATGGAAACGGCACAGGCCCATGGCGTGGGCTTTACCCTGAGTGAGTTTGGCGTAAGCTATCCGCCGTTGGAGGCTGTGGCGATCTATCCCCGGGCGCGTTATGCGGATGAGCCCTACCATGCCATGATCCGGGACATCACCTCCACCGTGGAAGAACTGGGCTACGGCTGGTGCTTTGCCCACTGGTACAGCCCCTATGGCGTGACCTTCTGCATCCCTGCCATCCAGACCTCCACCTATGAACAGGTAGAGGATTACCCCTATTACATCGATCAGGGAATGATGGGACTGTTCCAGAAAATCAACGGCATCCAGTAAATATACACATGATTTTTTCAACCCCGCCCTCCATGCAGGAGGGCGGGGTTTACCCTTTATATAAAAAACGCCAGAGAAAGCATACACTTTCTCTGGTGTTTTATCAACTGTTTTACAAGCACCTGCCTATGGGCGGGGCTGTTGTGTTATCCTTTCACGGAGCCGGCGGTGACACCCTTGATGATGTACTTGCTCAGACACATGTAAACGATCATAACGGGCAGAATGGCCAGCAGGATGAACATGTAGACCTTGCCCATGTCAAACTTACTGTAGTCCGCGGCCCGGAGCTGGGCGATCATGATGGGCACTGTTTTCATTTCTGCCTTGTCCAGCAGCAGGGCAGGGAGGAAGTAGTTATTCCAGGACTGGACGAAGGAGAAGATCAGCTGCACCGCCAGCGCAGGCTTCAGCATGGGCAGAATGATCCGGTTGAAGGTATAGAATTCACCGGAACCGTCCACCCGGGCGGCATCGACAATTTCCATGGGCAGTACAGATTCCATGTACTGCTTCATGTAGAAGAACACCACAGGAGCCGCAATGCCGGGCAGGATCAGGGGCACATAGCTGTTGGTCCAGCCAAGACGGACGCACATCTGGTAGAAACCCACGGCGTAGACCTGGTTGGGAATGACCATGACTGCCATGATGAAGGTAAAAGCAGCCTTTTTCAGCCGGAAATTATAAGCGTGGATGCCGTAAGCCGTCAGAGCGGAAAAATAGGTGGACAAAACCGCAGAGGAGGCGGCGATGATGAAGCTGTTGAGCATGCCTCTGGGAATGTCAATGGAGGCGTCGGTCCAGGCGTTGCGCAGGTTGATGAAGAACTGGTCATCGGGCAGCAGCTGGAAACCGCCCTGGAGGTCTGCGTTGGAACGGGTGGCGTTGATGATCAGCATGTAGAAGGAGAACAGGCACATGATGCTGAGGAAAATCAGAATGGTATATACCACGGCTCTCGTCAGCATCAGCATCCGGCGGGCCTGGCGGCTTTCGGAGGAATTTGTCTTTGCCATAAAAATTCTCCTTTCCTCAGTCGTCGGTCTTCGTCAGACTCCGGTAGACGAAGAAGCTCAGAATACCGGTGATGACGAAGATGATCACGGAAATGGCGCCGGCCATACCGTAGTTCTTGCTGGTTTTCAGATAGTTGTTCAGATACATGATCAGGGTCATGCTGGTGCGGTTGGGGGTACCGCCGCCGTTGGTCAGAACCTGCGGCACATCGAACATCTGCAAGCCGCCGATCATGGCGGTGATGATGGTGTAGATCAGAATGGGCATCAGCAGAGGCAGGGTGACCTTGAAGAATACCTGAACAGAGTTGGCGCCGTCGATGCTGGCGGCATCGAACATATCCTGTTCAATTCCCATGATACCTGCCATCAGTAAGATGGTGGTGTTGCCGAACCACAGCAGGAAGTTCATCAGCATGATCATGCCCCGGACGGTGACCTTCTGGGCGAAGAAGTCGAAGGAAGCATCGATGATCCCCCAGTCGGAAAGCAGGGCATTCACCGGACCAACGGGAGAGAACAGGGTATAAAACAGCATGGAAAAGGCGGAGGCCATGATCAGATTGGGCATATAGATGACGGTCTTGAAGAACTGCTGTCCCTTGATCTTTAAGCGGTAGCTGGTGAAGAAAATGGCCAGAAGCAATGCCACTACCACCTGGGGGATGGCACCGCCGATCCAGAGGATCATGGTATTGCCTGCGTACTTGAGAATGTCGATGGAGCCGGTCTTGTCAGGGGTGAAGAGCTTGACATAATTTTCCAGTCCCACAAAATTGGGGCCCACCTGTTTCAGACCGGAACGGTAGTTTTCAAAGAAGCTGTTGTAAATGGTCAGCATCTGGGGGTAAAACACGAAAATGGCATAGGTTATGAAAAACGGGGCAATGAACAGGTAACCCCATTTGGCATAACTGATGCCTTTGGACTTACGGCCGGGTAAACGTTTCATGGGACATTCCTCCTGTCGTTTTGTCTTTGTTTCAACATACAGAAAGTTCTATATTCTGAAACAAAAGCAAAATGCTGCGAAACCGGGGCAAGGCTTGCGCCTTGCCCCAGCAGACCTATTGTGTCAATTCAAAGTGGTTCCCAAATGATCAGGGAGTGATCAGCTCGGGGTACTTCTCGTTGATGTACTTGTAGTAGTTGGCCATTGCCTCTTCCTCGGTGACGGTGCCGTCGCAGTACTCTCTCCAGTAGCCCTGCAGGCCCTCGGTCAGCAGCTGGTCATAGATGGTCTTGTACTCGAACTTGATGTTCTTGGCCAGGTCAACGAAGATAGCCACGTCGTTCTGACCGCCCAGGAATTCGTTCTTGTATTCGGGATCCTGTGCAACAGCGGTGTTGACAGCCTGGTTGTTGGTAAACTGTGCCTCGTTCTTGATCAGGTTGGTGCAGACTTCCTCATCGTTGATGAAGGTGTCCATAACGTCAGCCAGCATGGTGGGGTTGTCGGAGCCGGTGGCAGCCAGCAGCCAGGTGCCGCCCCAGAAGTGAGCCTGAGGACCTTCCACGATGGCCCAGTCGCCGTAGCAGCCCTTATCGGGATCCTGTGCGTTGCCCATGGAGAAGTTGAAGTACCATGCAGGTCCGAAGTAGCACATGGTCTTGCCGTCAGCGAACATCTGAGCGGTGCACTCGTCAGACCAGATGTCAGCGGTCAGGGTGTAGCCCTTGTCAGCAAAGTCCTTGGCCTGGACCTTCCAGGTCTCGATGGCCTCATCCAGAACGACCTCGCCAGCCTCGTTGACCAGAGGAGCGGTGGTGTTGTTGGAGAAGACACGGAAGGTGGCGGCTTCGGAAGCGGTCATGTAGTAGCCCTTGGCCTTGGCATCAGCGGCAACAGCATTGAACTTTTCCCAGCTGTTCAGCAGTTCCTGAACTTCAGCGGGCTCGGAGGTGCCCAGAACGTCCTCAGCGATGGAGCGGCGGTAGATCAGAGCTGCGGGGCAGCACTGGAAGGAAACGCCCTTGACAACGCCATTGGAGTCGGAAGCGGCCTGAACGGTGTACTCGTAGGTGTTGGAGAAGTCGGTGACGCCCAGAGCCTCGATGTCCTGAGTGAACTCGGTGTCGGTGTACTTCAGAATGTAGTCAGCCTCAGCCAGGAACATGTCGATCTTCTCATCAGCAGGAGCATTTTCCTGGTTCAGCAGAGCCTCGTCCAGCTTATCCTGGTAGACGCCGCCCTCGTTGGGGTTGATGACCCACTCGACGGTGATGCCTTCGGGGACTTCGTAGTACTTCTCAAAGAAGCCCTTGAACTCTTCGTTCCATGCGTAGATCCGGAAGACCTTGCCTTCTTCTGCTTCGGCGGGTGCAGCCTCCTCAGCGGGAGCCTCGGGAGCGGCGGCAGCAGCCTGGGTCTCGGCGGGTGCTTCTTCCTTGGCGCCGCAGGCAGCCAGAGACAGCAGCATGACCAGAGCCAGCAGCAGAGCTAATGCTTTTTTCATATTCGTTTCCTCCTTTATATTTGTTACGGGTCTTGGTGCCCGATAACATACACAGGGATCTTCGTAGGGACCGTCCTCTGGACGGTCCGTCGGAAAAATTGGCCTCGATGGACAATTTTTCCGCATTTACCACACGAATTCCGAAAATCCGCCCATCGAGGTCGGATTTTCGAGCGGACCGTCGAGGACGACGATCCCTACGGTAACAACCCGGTAAATTCCAATCAAATTTCCTTCACCGATTTCCCCTCCAGCAATCCGCCGGGAACCATGATCCGGTCGATGAGGGTGGTTTTTGGGTGCTCAATAAGACCGATGAGCTTTTCAGCAGCCACACGGCCCAGATCCTGGGTGTTCTGACTGTAGGTGGTCAGGTGCATGAACTTTGCCAGAGCGATGCCGTCATAGCCCACGGCGGAAATATCCTCAGGAATCCGCAGCCCCAGCTCTGTCAGGGCGTTCTTGCCGCCCATGAAGGAGAAATCATCGGGGAAGATGATACAGGTGGGCTTTTCTGGCAAAGCCATCAATTCCCGGGTCTGCTCAGCGCATTTGTCGGGATCGTGGTAAATACAGGGCCGGACAAAACCCTCAGGCACATCAATGCCAAGCTCCTCACAGGCTCGGTAGAAACCCACCAAACGGTTGCGGGTAACGGTGGTGTTCTCGCCGTGGAGGAAAGCGATCTTCCGGTGGCCCTTCTTATAAACGTAATGCACCAGAGCCTCCACACCATTGACGTTGTCTGACATAATGGCCAGCCGGTTCTCGAAAACGTGGTCGATGGTCACCAGAGGCAGATTGCTTTCCGCCAGTTCCCGGACTATGGGATCGTTGAAGTCGATGCAGGCAATGACCACGCCATCCACACCCCGGTAGAGGCAGTGCTGCAAATAAGAGGTGGGCTTGCCGCCTACATTATGATTGATAAAGGTGATATCATAGCCGTGACGCTCAGCCTCCACCTTGAAGCTCTCCAGCAGGGAGGAAAAATATTCATGGGCCAGACCGCTGCGCCGTTCATCTACGAACAGCACGCCTAAGTTATAGGTGCGGTTGGTTTTCAGTGCCCGGGCGGCGGAGTTGGTGGTGTAGCCCAATTCTGCGGCTACGGCTGTGATCCGCTGACGGGTTTCCTCACCGATGTCGGGCTGGCCGTTCAGGGCTTTGCTCACCGTTGCTACTGATACACCGCAGCGCTGGGCGATGTCCTTCATGGAAACCATAGATAACTCCTTTTCTGTACGTTGTCTTAAACGATTTCGTAATCTCAATATAGCGTAAAATGCACGAAATAGCAAGCGGTTTTTTTGATATAATGGGCAAGCTGACTAAAATTTGGCGATGTTGTATACTGCGTTTACGAAAATTTGTGAAAGTTGTTTACGAAACACTTCGAAAATATCGATATAGCGATATTGATGGTTGTAAATAATGCTAAAAATATGAAAATAATACTTGCTTTTCTTGTTCATATCCGCTATTCTTAAGGTATGATTTACCGTACTTAATCGTTATCGAAAATACGAGGAGGGGACGCCATGAAATTCGGTCATTTTGATGATGCCCGGCGGGAGTATGTGATCACCACTCCTGCGACACCTCTGCCCTGGATCAATTATCTGGGCAGTGAGGACTTCTTAAGCATGATCTCCAATACCGGCGGCGGTTATTGCTTCTACCGGGATGCCAAACTCCAACGCATCCTTCGCTACCGCTACAATGCTGTACCCGGCGACACCGGCGGACGGTTCTATTATATTCAGGAAAACGGCAAAAAAGCATGGAACCCCGGCTTCCTGCCTGCAAAAACACCGCTGGATGCCTACGAATGCCGTCACGGCATGGGCTACACCACCTTCTGTTCCGCGAAGGATGGTCTTCAGGCAAAAATGACCTTCTTTGTGCCTGTTGGAGAAAACTGCGAGCTCCATGACCTGGTGCTGTCCAACGAAACCGAAGCGGAGAAGACGGTCCACCTGTGGGGTGTTATGGAATGGTGCCTTTGGAATGCCGTGGACGACAGTCAGAATTACCAGAGAAATCTGAACATCGCGGAATCTGAGGTGGAAGGCAACGTCATCTACCACAAAACCGAGTACCGGGAACGGCGGGATCATTACGCCTATTATGCCGTGAACCATCCCACCGCCGGCTGGGATACTGACCGGAATACCTTCCTGGGCCATATGGGTGACTGGTCTGATCCCAAGCTGGTGCGGGAAGGGAAAAGCGCATTTTCCAAGATCGTGGGCTGGTATCCCATTGGCTGCCATCATATCGAGCTGACACTGGCTCCCGGTGAGCAAAAGCGGATGACCTTCGTCCTGGGCTACGGACAGAATCCCCGGGATCAGAAGTTTATCGCCCCCGGTGTTATACGCAAGGACACTGCCAAGCGGGTCACCGAAAAGTTTGCTTCTTCTGATACGGTGGATGCCGCATTCAGTGAACTGCGGGCCTACTGGGATACGCTTCTGGGTAATTACCATGTTACTTCCGGCAACGAAAAGATTGACCGGATGGTGAACATCTGGCATCAGTATCAGTGCATGGTTACCTTCAATATGAGCCGCTCCGCTTCTTATTACGAAACCGGCACCGGCCGGGGCATGGGCTTCCGGGATTCCTGTCAGGATCTTTACGGCTTCATGCACATTGTGCCCGACCGGGCCCGGGAACGGATCATCGATATTGCTTCCATCCAGTTTGCCGATGGGTCTACCTATCATCAATACCAGCCTCTGACCAAGCGGGGCAATAATGATATCGGCGGCGGCTTTAATGATGATCCCCTGTGGCTGGTGGGTGCTGTCTGTGCCTATGTGAAGGAAACGGGCGATTTCTCCATTTTGGACCATCCCACACCCTTCGACAATGTGCCCGGAACAGAAGTGCCTCTTTTGGAGCATGTACGCCGCAGCGTCAACTTCACGCTGAACAACTTAGGCCCTCATAAGCTGCCTCTCATCGGACGGGCGGACTGGAATGACTGCCTGAACTTAAACTGCTTCTCCGCAGAACCGGGTGAATCCTTCCAGACCTTCGGCCCCAGCGAGGGGCCGGTGGCGGAATCTGTATTTATAGCAGGTATGTTTGTAAAATATGGCAGCGACTACGCTGCTTTGTGTGCCCGGATTGGCCTTGCCGAAGAGGCGGCAGGGATCCGCAAGGCGGTTTCGGACATGGAAGCAGCTGTTTTGAAGGACGGCTGGGACGGTGCCTGGTTCCTCCGGGCCTATGATGCCTTCGGCAACAAGGTGGGCTCTTCTGAATGTAAGGAAGGCCAGATCTTCATCGAGCCCCAGGGCTTCTGTACCCTGGCGGGCATTGGCGGCAAGGAATACGGCCTGAAGGCCATGGAATCCACCCGGGCACGGCTGCTGGGAGAATACGGCGTGGAGCTGTTGGATCCCTGCTATACGGAATATCACCTGGAACTGGGTGAAATTTCCTCCTATCCTCCCGGATTCAAGGAAAACGGCAGTGTTTTCTGCCACAACAATCCCTGGATCGTTTGCGCGGAAGCGGAACTGGGCCGGGGCAATGAGGCCTTCGATATTTATCGCCGGATCTGTCCTGCTTACCTGGAGGACAAGTCTGAGATCCATGAAACGGAGCCCTACTGCTATTCTCAGATGGTCACCGGCCGGGCCTCCGGCAATCCCGGACACGCCAAGAATTCCTGGCTCACTGGTACTGCCAGCTGGACTTTCCTGAGTATTTCCCAGGCCATTCTGGGTATTTATCCCGACTATGACGGCTTGAAGGTAAAGCCCTGTATTCCCGATGATTGGGAGGGCTATACCGTGAAGCGCCGGTTCCGGGGCACGGAATATGTGGTCACTGTCAGGCGGGGGGAAAACAAGGGTATCACCGCCGACGGTGTGGCGCTGAATGGCAATGTAGTGCCGCTGGTGAATCGGGATAAGGTCATGGTAGTCGTAACAATTTAGTACTCGTTTTATAAAAAGACACCGCCGGTGGCGTTTCTGCCACCGGCGGTGCTGTTATATGGTTTACTTGAGGCTGTATTTCTTTGCGTATTCCTTATACTGGTCAGCGAAGTGCTCGTTTTCCACCCGGGCGGAGCGGAGGGCTTCGTGGGTGTTCATGTCGTGATGGGCCATGTCCACAACGCAGCCGGCAATGTTGGAGCAGTGGTCGCCCACCCGCTCCAGAGAGGTCAGCAGGTCAGACCAGACAAAGCCGGTCTCGATGGAGCAGTTGCCCTGCTGCAGGCGCAAAATGTGATGTACACGGAGCTTTTCCTTCAGATCGTCGATAACCTGCTCCAGGGGCTCTACCAGGTAAGCCTTCTGCAGATCGTTGCGGTAGAAGGCTTCGAAGGAGATGGTCACGATCTCGGTGACGGCGGACACCATAACACTCAGCTCATGCTTTGCGGCATCAGACAGCTTCAGACCCTTGTCCTGGAGTTCCTCAGCGGATTCCAGAACGTTCAGCGCATGGTCGCCGATACGCTCGAAGTCGCCGATGGCCTTTAAGAGCATGGCAGCTTCATTGCTATCGGCAGTGCTGATTTTCATGCCGCTGAGCTTGACCAGATAGGTGTTCAGGATATCCTGCAGATGGTCGGTCTTTTCTTCCAGATCCCGGACCTGCTGGGCAAGCTCTGGGGTGTAAGCGGTCAGCGCCTTCATGGCACCTCCCAAAGACAGGGCAGCGGCCTCGGCCATTTCACCTGTGAGCTTGTGGCTGCGATCCAGTGCGATGGAGGGAGTGGCGAACAGACGCTCGTCCAGTTCAGAGACCACTTCTGCCTCCTTGGCATCGGGTACCAGGCGGCATACCAGCTTCTCCAGCAGGTTGCCGGAGGGCAGCAGCACGGCAGTACAGGCGATGTTGAAGATAGTATGGCAGATGGCGATGCCGAAATGGGTGGCAGATTCGCCCAGAATGGCAGGCTGGAACAGTGCCTGGGCTGCCAGGAACAGGATCAGACAGACGATGGTGCCGATGATGTTGAACAGCAGATGGACGCAGGCGGTACGCTTTGCATTCTTGGTGGCACCCACGGAGGACAGCATGGCGGTAACACAGGTACCGATGTTCTGGCCCATAATGATGGGAATGGCAGCGGCGAAGGTCACGCTGCCGGTGGAGGACAGGGCCTGCAGAATACCGACGGAAGCGGAGGAGGACTGAATGACAGCAGTCAGCACGGCACCGGCAATAACACCCAGAATGGGGTTGGTGAACAGCAGGAACAGCTGCTGGAATTCCGGAACGTTCTTCAGGCCGGAGACGGCATCAGACATAGTATCCATGCCGAACATGAGGGTCGCGAAGCCCAGCAGAATCATGCCAATGTCCTTCTTGGAATCATCCTTGACAAACATGTAGTAGAAAATACCGATCAGTGCCAGGATGGGGGTGAAGGAGGTGGGCTTGAGCATCTGGACGAAGAAGTTGCCGCCCTCAATGCCGCCCAGAGACAAAATCCAGGAGGTGACGGTGGTACCGACGTTGGCACCCATAATGACATTGATGGCCTGGCCCAAGTTCAGAAGGCCCGAGTTAACAAAGCCCACAACCATAACGGTGGTGGCAGAGGAGGACTGGATCACAGCAGTGACCGCCATACCGGTGAGGAAGCCCAGCATCCGGCTGGTAGTCAGCTTGCCCAGCAGAGAACGAAGGGAATTGCCTGCGGCGCGCTCCAGACTCTCGCCCATGATGTTCATACCGAACAGGAACAGGCACAGTCCGCCAATCATGGTCAATACGTCAAAAAAGTCCATAGAATCTACCTTTCTCTATGTAATATTATTACAAGTAAAATTCTAGCAAAGAATTGTCAAATTTATAATCAAGGAATTGTAAAATCTATGTAAAGTGGTGGAACGTACCTGCGGTGTCAGGTGCTGACAAATTCCAGTTTGGCGGGCAGGGCCCGCACCCAATACGACTCGCTAAGAGCCGCCTTCGGCGGTTGCTCGCATGCACGCGCCTGCGGGCGCAGTGGCGTGACTTCGGCTGGTTTGTCATCCGGGACTCCTGGGTGGTCGGCCCGATTCGATGATGCCATTTGTACACGTTATCGAACCGGGCGGTACCCAATGGTCTTGGTTGATTGCCGGGTTGTAGTCCCGCCATTGTCCGCGGCCACTGGCCG
>JAGBAI010000121.1 GCA_017939025.1 Oscillospiraceae bacterium | reverse complement strand
GCTTCCGGTAAGGAAACCAAGAAGAAGTCCCTGTCCGAGATCGCTATGAGCTACGGCTACGTTTACGTTGCTCACGTCGCTATGGGCGCTAACCCCGCTCAGACCATCAAGGCCATCACTGAGGCTGAGGCTTACAATGGACCTTCCCTGATCATCGGCTACGCTCCCTGTGAGATGCACTCCATCAAGGGCGGCATGATGAACTGCCAGGCTGAGATGAAGAAGGCTGTCGACTGCGGCTACTGGAACCTGTTCCGCTTCGATCCCAGCAAGGAGACCGGCAAGTTCCAGCTGGATTCCAAGGCACCTAAGGGCGGCTATCAGGAGTTCCTGATGAACGAGGCTCGTTACGCTCGTCTGACCCGTGAGTTCCCCGAGCGTGCTAACGTTCTGTTCGCTGCTAACGAGGCTGCTGCTAAGGAGCGTTGGGAGCACCTGAACAAGCTGGTTGAGCTGTACAAGGACTAATCTCCTGGTATAATTCTTCCATCTGAAGCATAATTTGACCCACCCCCTTTTGGGGGTGGGTTTTTTTAAAGGAGGACTTTTATGAAGGTTCTTTTGATCAACGGCAGCCCCAAGGCAAACGGAAATACCGCCTTCGCCCTGTCCCAGATGGCAGAGATTTTCACCATCCATGGTGTGGAAACCGAGACTCTGCAGATTGGATCACAGCTGATCCGGGGCTGTATCGGCTGCGGCAGCTGCTACAAAACGAAGAAATGTGTTTTCGATGATGCCGTCAATGAGGCTGCTGCAATGCTGGAAAATTGCGACGGCATTGTTGTGGGATCCCCTGTTTACTATGCCTCCCCCAACGGCACCCTGATTTCCTTTCTGGATCGACTGTTCTATTCTACCGGACATATCGACAAATCCATGAAGGTTGGCGCATCCGTTGTCTGTGCCCGGCGCGGCGGCTGCACTGCAGCCATGGATGTACTGAATAAATATTTCACTATTTCTTCCATGCCCGTGGCATCTTCCAATTACTGGAACCAGATTCACGGCAGCAAGCCCGGTGAAGCAGCGCAGGATGCTGAGGGTATCCGTACCATGCGTAATCTTGCCAAGAATATGGTATTCCTGATGAATGCCATTGCCGCTGAAAAGAACGCCAAGGGTCTGCCGGAACCGGAGCCCAAGGCTTTTACCAATTTCATTCGATAAAGGAGAAAACTATGCTCTGTACTGTCATTGATATCCGGGGCGACTATGCGTTTGTCAAATACGAGGATACCGGTGTTGTCTCCGAAGTCGCTATTGCCCTGTTGCCCTTCGGCGTGGATGTGGGTGACCGGCTGAAGTTTGAGGACTATGAATTCACCCTGGTTTCATGATGCTGTTTCCCTTCTTTCATCCCAGCAGAAGGCGGACACAAAATGCCGACCATCTTTTTAGATGATCGGCATTTTCCATTGGAATTATCGATCTGTGTCAGTAGAGAAAAGAAATACTAGTGGGCAATCATTTGAATCGTTATGTCAGCTTTATCTGCTGAAATTTTGATTGTTCCGCCTATCGGAAAAGTAATCATCGGAAAAACGTGACCAAAATCCACACCGAAGATTACCGGGATATTGCTTGGAACTTTATCTTTGATCATATCCGAAATGATTTTGGCATTCATACCACAGCTTTCCTCAAAACAACCAAAGACAATTCCTTTTATCTGATCCGCGCCCTCAACCTGCAGGAGCGACTCCAAATTCCGATCAAACTCATACGGAAAGTATGGTCCCATAATATTGTCGTCTTCCAGTAAGAGTACTTTGTTTCTGATATCGGGCATGTAAGGTGTCCCTTGCAGCAGATTCAGTGTACAGAGGTTACCTCCTATAATTGTTCCCTCACAGGAACCGCTCTGAATCGTATGATAGTTCCTTATTGCCTCAAATGGAATAACCATGAAAGGATCATCCATCATTACACAGTTAAAAAACGCACTGCGTGTGTACTCCCGTTGCTGGTCAAAACCAAAGGTGCTGTAATGGGGCCCATGATAGGTAACAAGCCCCGTTTTTGCATAGATTGCATTGCTAAGAGCTGTAATATCTGAAAAACCACAAAAAATTTTAGGATGCCGGCTTATCAGATCATAATCAAGATAACGCAAAAGTTGATTGGCGTTGAAACCACCCAAACAGCTAAGTATCATTTTTACACCCGGATCACAGAAAGCTTCATGAATGTCGTCCACTCTGGATGCAACACTGGAAGAATGGTATTGATTAACCTCCCTGCAGTTTTTTGAAAAGGTCAGATGGAAGCCTTCTTTTTCCCAGAAGTCAATCGCATGATGATGAACATCCTGCCTCACTTCTGTCAGATTTCTGGATGGTGCGATAACCCGTATTTCATCGCCGGGTTTCAGTTTTTTTGCAAACATGCGATTACCTCCTGATAGATTTTAAAAAAAACGGTGCAGACCTGGAAGCCCGCACCGTAACATACATAAATCCCCACATTCATCAGGCAGGGTATCAGGAGCAAGACAAAATCCAGGCACACTAATAAGGATAAAATGGTGCTTCATACAATCCGCTCCTCTCAAAATAATAAAAGCAGTATAGCATTATAAGTAACCATTGTCAAGAATAGGGGTATCAAAGTAAATACCGTTCTTCTTCACAATAAAGCATCAATCTCAAACAGCTCTCAGTATAACTTGACAAATGCAGATCCACTAAGTATAATTAGTATGATCATTCATACTTTGGAGGTTAATTATGAAAGCACAGGACGGAAAATACGCATGGATGGTAAAAATCGGAGAAAAAGGTCAGTTTGTGATACCCAAAGAGGCCCGCGAACTGTTTGACCTCCAACCGGGGCAGGAGATCCTTGTGTTGGGTGATACAGCCAGAGGTCTGGCCATTCTGCCACGGGATCAACAACAGGATTTTATCCGGCGGATCTTCTCTGAGCTGGAGGAAGAAACATGAGCAGGATCATTTTCTTCAATATCCCCGCCCATGGTCATACTAATCCAACGTTAAATGTTGTACGGGAACTGGTCTCCCGGGGACACGAGGTTTTGTATTATTCCTACGATCTTTTTAAAGAAAAAATCGAAGCTACCGGTGCAACCTTTGTTTCCTGTGATTCCTATGACACCCAATTGCAGCTGTCCCCAAAACAGGCCGCCCGGATGGGTAAAGACCTTTCCCTCTCCACAAAAGTTCTGGTGGACACGACTCTGGCACTGGGGGATGCCATCACGCAAGAACTGATCCAGCTGCGCCCGGACTGTATCGTAGCCGATTCCATGGCTCTGTGGGGAAAAGCCATCGCCAGAAAGCTGGATATCCCCTTTGTCTCCTCCACTACCACCTTTGCATTTAATCAGCACTCTGCGGGACTGTTAAAACAAAGCCTGGGGGATTTTCTGCGCATGATCCTGTCCATGCCCCAAATTAACCGCCAATTAAAACGTCTGCAGGATCATGGTTATCCCTTCCGCAGCGTACTGGATATTCTGCAAAATGACGACAATACCCACACCATTGTCTATACTTCTCCGGAATTCCAGCCCTTCTCAGATACTTTTTCAGATAAATTCTCTTTTGTTGGGCCCTCCATACGACCTCCCGTTTCCACGATTAAAAAAATTCGTCCCAAACTGATCTATGTATCCATGGGTACTGTGGATAACCAAATGCTTCCTCTCTATCGCCGCTGTATCAAGGCTTTTGCAGATTTGGATCATCAGGTAATTCTGTCAATAGGCACCCGTGTCCCACCAGAAGCGTTTGGTCCCTTGCCAGATCATATTTCCTTGTTCTCTTATGTAGATCAAATTGCTGTATTACAGCAGGCTGATGTTTTCCTGACCCACTGTGGTATGAACAGCGTCAGTGAGGGACTTTACTTTGGTGTTCCCCTTGTCATGCTGCCCCAGACCCCAGAACAATGGGCCGTTGCCCGGCGGGTTCAGCAAATCCATGCCGGCATCCTTCTGAAAAAAACGGATCCCAAATCCATTCGTGCTGCCGTAGAGCTCCTCCTTTCCCAAACTGAATATCGGGAGAGCGCTACACAAATTTCTGCTTCCTTCCACGCCGCCCCAGGTGCCGCTGGCGCTGCGGATAAAATTCTTTCTGTATGTACAAGAAACGGGTGAAGACAATCTGTCTTCACCCGTTTATCCTTATTTTTTCTTCTGCTGCGCCTGGAGTTCCTGAAGCTTCTGGCGCATTTTTTGCAGTTTCATGCGTTCTTTCCGTTCTTTATTCTGTTGGAACTGGGATTTGATCTCCGGCGGCTGCTCCATGAGTTTTTCCGCAGGAATGTTCCGCTCCTCCAACCGCTTGCCGGTAAATTCCCGGGCAAGAGTATAAACCACGGACACCAGCGGGATCATCACCAGCATACCTGCAACACCCATCAGCTCACCGCCGATGGTTACCGCTGCCAGCACCCACATACCAGGTAAGCCAATAGAGGTGCCAACCACTCTTGGATAGATAAGATTATTTTCCAACTGCTGTAAAACCAGGAACATAGCAATAAAGGTCAATGCCTGGAATGGATCATTCACCAGAATGAAGAATGCACCCACGATGCAGCCCACAAAAGCACCCACCACCGGGATCAGGGCCGTTACTGCAATGATCACACTGACCAGAGGGATATAAGGCATGCCCATGATCGCCATAACCACCGCAAAGAGACAGCCCAGGATCACCGCTTCCAGACACTGTCCGGAGATGAAATTCGAGAAGGTACCATTGGTCAGCCGCATAACACGGACAACCTGATCCGCCCTGTTTTCAGACAGCACCGAATACACGATCCGCCGGCCCTGCCGGGCCAGAATTTCCTTTCGGCCTAAACAATACAGCGCAAAAACAATGGATATCACGGTATTGACCACACCGGTGGTGATGATTCCGATCACACTCACCGCGCCGCCCATAACCGTCGAGACTTGATCAGCGATCCACTTCAAAACGTCCTTGACAATGTTCGACCAATCCAGACTTTCCAGTTGAAACGCTTCCTGAATCCACACACCCAAATCCGGATTATCCTCAATAATACCCATCAGCAGCACTGCCATCCGGTCAATAAAGGCAGGGATCTTCTCTGTCAGAGAAATCAGCGTCAATTTGATCTGGGGGATCAGCAGTTCAAAAACGAACATAATAACCAGCACCAATGCCAGGATGGTCAGCACGATGGACAGTCCCCTGCGCAGACTCTGCTTATGGATCCCATCCAGCTGCTTTTCAATAGCGCGCATAGGTACGTTAAATATAAACGCAATACCGGCACCAATCACAAAGGGCGAGATCAGCTCCCACACACTTGAAAACAGAGCCGTGGCCCGGGCTGTATCCAGCACCAGCCAGGCAAAGACAATGGCACCGGCAATCAGCAGAAAAATCCGGTGCATCAATTTTTTATCGATATGCACACGCATACCCCCTTTTACGTTAGTATAACGGAAGGAGGAAGAAAAATCCAGTGAACAAGCTGTAAATTATTGCAGATTTGCCAGCTCACGCAGTTTATTGCAAAGCTTATCCACATTTCCCTGGGAGGTCGCCCAGCTTGTACAGAAGCGGACAGCACGATGAGTTTCGGAAACCCGCTCCATTTCTGTGAAGCAGAATTCCTTACTCAGCTCCTCCAGCAGCCTGTCGGAGAGAATCGGGAATACCTGATTGGTGATTCCGGGCACCAAATAAGCAACGCCCATTTCGTCGAAGGCTGCTCTCAGCTGATCCGCCAGCTTGACTGCGTGCGCGGCAATGTCAAAATACAGATTATCGGTCATCAGCGCGTCAAACTGCACGCCCAGCAGCCGGCCCTTGGCCAGCATACCGCCGTGCTGCTTGATAAGATACCGGAAGTCAACTTTCAAATCCTCATTGGTGATGACTACTGCCTCGCCAAACAGTGCACCGACCTTGGTGCCGCCAATATAAAATACATCCGTCAGCCGGGCAATATCTGCCATCGTCACATTGTAACCCGCTGCCATCAGACCGTATCCCAGACGGGCACCATCCAGGAACAGGTACAGTCCCAGCTCTTTGCATACAGCAGCCAGTGCTTCCAGTTCAGACAGACTATACAGAGTGCCGTATTCCGTGGGGTTGGAAATGTACACCAGCTTAGGCTGCACCATATGCTCGAAGCTGGAATCCGCCCGGTGTGCATTCACCACCTGGCGAACCTGCTCCGCAGTGATCTTGCCGTCGTCGGAAGGAACGGTCAGTACCTTATGTCCGGTTGCCTCCACAGCGCCGGTCTCATGGACATTGATGTGGCCGCCTACAGGGCACAGAGCACCCTGGTGAGGCCGCAGGGCAGCATCGATCACCGTCAGATTGGTCTGCGTACCGCCCACCAGGAAGTGGACAGCAACATCCTCCCGGCCGCACAGATCCTTGATCTTTGCAGCAGCCGCAGCACAGTATTCATCCTCACCGTAGCCCAAAGTCTGAACCATATTGGTGGCAATGAGCGCATCCAGCACCTTCTGATGGCAGCCCTCAGAATAGTCATTGTTAAAGTAGATCATATTCTTTCTCCTCAAAAAATGAATTGCATCCATTTTAATACGACATTTCCCATCTGTCAAGGGCACATATTTTTCCCTGTGGCATCATAGAATTTTCCAGCAGCACAGCATCGGAGGGGAGCCTATGAAAGAAGATCTTGAGAAGCGCGCCTGTCAATTGGCTGTGTACATGATCGAAACCGGAGCTACTGTGCGCTCTGCCGCCCGGCACTTCGGTATCTCCAAATCTACGGTTCACAAAACATTGACCCAGCGTCTGCGGCAATGTAATTATCCCCTGTACCTGCAGGTACGACAGGTTCTGGATAAGAACAAATCCGAGCGTCACATTCGGGGCGGCATGGCTACCAAGCGAAAATACAAAAAGACACCGGGCGAATAAACTCCGCCCGGAATATTTTACAAATCATCTGCATCCTGCACCGGTTTCTCGTTGGGGTCTTTCACCAGGCCGGTATAGCTGCCAAAGGGGTCTGTAATGATTTTTTCTTTCTTCATTTCCCATCACCTCCATCGATAGCATTCCATAACCATTGGAAATGATGATTGCCTTTTTTCGTTCAGAATGGTAAAATAGAGAAAATAACATTTTGAGGTAACACAATGTTTGATATCACTCTGATCACCATGGGCAAGCTGAAGGAAAAATTCTATATTTCCGCATCGGAAGAGTACAAAAAACGTCTGAGCGGTTATTGTAAATTCACCCTGCTGGAATTGCCGGAGGTGCGCCTGCCGGAGGATCCCTCTCCGGCTGAGATTTCCGCAGGACTGGAAAAGGAAGCAGCGCTGATCTTTTCCAAAATTCCAAAGGGCTCCTGGTTCTGCGTCTTTACCCCGGAGGGGAAAGAATTGAGCAGTGAAGGTTTCGCAGAAAAGCTGGCCTCTGTAAAGAATTCCGGAAAAAGCAGCGCCTGTTTTCTCATTGGTTCCTCCTTCGGCATGTCTCCCCGGGTGAAGCAGAAGGCGGATTTCAAGCTCTCCATGGGCCCCATGACTTTCCCTCACCATCTGGCGCGGGTCATGGTTCTGGAGCAGCTGTACCGGGCAGAAGCTATTCAGGCAGGCAGCAAATACCATAAGTAAGTGCGGAGCGTAAAGAACGAAGAAACATGGCATTGATGGAATAAGCAAGGGAACCGGCATGGCAGCGTATCATTTTGCTGTCATGCCGGTTCTTTTGGTGTGGCTTGCCCTGGAGAAGCAACTTCACACTTCAAGCTGCACACTATTTTTCACGAAGTACCTTGACAGGTGAGGTACTTCGTGTTATTATAATTCCACAAAGGAGGGATGCCAAATGTCAATTGCCGGAGATCTGATCCGTGGGCACACCGATGCCATCATTCTGGCACGGCTGCTCCGGGGCGACAGCTACGGTTATGAGATTAACAAGACCATTTCCACCCTTTCCTCAGGCCGCTTTGAGCTGAAAGAGGCCACTCTCTACACCGCATTTAAGCGGCTGGAGGAGTTAGGCTACATCGCCTCCTATTGGGGCGGCAGCGGTGCCGGCGCCCGGCGGCGATACTACACCATTACCGCACAGGGCCGGGAAGCCTGCTTCCGTCTGTTGGACGAGTGGAAAGAAACAAAAGAGATCATGGATAAGCTTCTGGAAGTGGAGGTAGAATAATGAGAGAACAACTGATCCAGTATGTGGAGCTGCTCTTCGCAGGAACCCAGGACAGCGAGGAGGTCAAACAGGAAATTTTACAGAATACCCTTGACCGTTATGACGATCTGGTAGACCAAGGCAAGGTTCCCGAGGCTGCTTACCGCCTTGCCATCAGTGGCATTGGTGATATCAACGAAATACTGGGGACTGCACCGGCTCCCATACCCGTACATTCTGTACCCGATGCTTCCATGGAGGAGGACACACCCCAAAAGAAGCGTATGCGGGCTTTGGCCATTGGACTGTACATTCTGTGTCCCATACCTCTGATCCTTATGAACGAAATGGGGGCGGATATCGTGGGTCTTACCGGCACACTGGTGCTCGTAGCCATTGCCACCGTCATGATGATCCTTAATGCAAAAAAAGAGAACAAAAAGGAAAATAAAGAAGATACCCGTTCCCCACTGCAGAAAAGCATCAGTGCTCTTCTCTGGGCCATCGGCCTTGCAATTTATATTTCCTGGAGTTTCAGCGCCGGTGTCTGGCATATCAGCTGGGTGATTTTCCCCATTCTGGCAGCTCTGGACAGCTTCCTGATGGTGCTGATAACGCAGAAGGAGCAGCATAGCTCCTACACCTTCCCTTCCGCCAAGGAGCAGCCTCTGCGAAAGAAATTAAAGCAGCTGATCTGGGTCACCGGAATCTGCCTGTTCCTGATTGTGAGCCTGCGGACTCAGGCCTGGGGGGCTACCTGGTTACTGATCCCCATTACCGCCGCTGCCGAGCAGTTGGCCTACGCCATTTTAGACTATAAGGAGGCTTTGGACAATGAAACGTAACGCACTTTTCCGGATCATTCTTTGGAGCATCATCATCGCCGTCCTCTCCACTGTCATGTTTGCAATTCCCTTCGGCTTTTCCTCCAATCGTAACGAATCCCCCATAGATCTCGCTCCGGCAGTGACCGCACCGCTTGAAGCAAGCATCGCCCCCTACGAAGCCGATGCCGTGGTCACCTCCGATGCTCTGAATGTCCGTTCCATGCCAAGTATGAAAAGCCCTGTAGTGGGCCATCTCCAGGCAGGAGATGCTCTGGACGTGAAAAGAGAAGAAACCGTCAACGGTACCCCCTGGGCCTATATCACCGCTCCCATTGAGGGTTGGGTCGTAATGAACTATATTGAAATACTCCCGGGCACTGTCATCGACACCACGAATCAGGATGTCCAGGCAACAGAGTCCTCCCAAATGGTCTCTTCCGGTGTCCCTGCTGTTGTTACCGCCACTTCAGTCAATGTACGGCAGGCACCAAGCCCCGAGGCCGCGGTCATGGGCAGCGTCTACCGGGATGATCAGATTCTCGTCACCCGAACCGAATCCATCTCCGGTATTACCTGGGCCTATACCACCAGTCCCGTAGCCGGATGGATCCGCACGGAATATCTGGAAATGCCCTCCGGTACCGCTATGGACAACACCAACCAGGATGTGCAGAACACGCTGCCGCCGCAAATCCAGGAAACCATGGTCAGTGGTGACACCGACGGTAAGGACACCTTTGAAGCATCCGCTATCCGGGAATTGGAGATTGAATGGACAGCCGGTGATATCCTGATCCAGCCTGGTTCTTCTGACCGGATTGTCGTAAAAGAAGACGGTGTCACTGCGGACCGGTATGCCATGTACCTGTATCAGGATGGTGACACTCTGAAAATCAGATACGCCCAGAGTGTGAAAAACTTCATTGGTCTGACTGACCTCATGGAAAAAGATCTGACCATATACGTTCCCGTGGACTGGCACTGCGAATCTCTGGAAATTGATGCTGCCTCTGCCACGGTAGAGGTCAACGATCTGACCATCAGAGAGGTGGATTTTGACGGTGCTTCCGGTACCTGCGAATTCGAAAACTGCATCGTAGAAGAAATCGATATTGACACTGCCTCCGGAGATGTGCGCTTCATCGGCAGTCTGGACATTCTGGACTGCGATGCCGCCTCAGCCAGCGTATTCGCCTCTTTGACCAATGTGCCCCAGCGTCTGGACATGGATATGATGTCCGGCGACCTGGAACTGTCCCTCCCCGCCGACGCCGGATTTAGCCTGCATATGGATACCATGAAGGATAATCTCACCTCTGAATTCGAAACAGAACTAAAAAACGGGAACTACGTCAGCGGCAACGGTGCCTGTCGGATCAATATTGACGCACTCAGCGGTGATGTAATCATCCGCAAGGGTTAACCATTTTCTATCATGTATAAAAGGGAAAGGCACAAAGGTGCCTTTCCCTTTTGTCAGATTACTTTAAAATCGCTGTACCAATATGCTTGTCCAATCTCCACTGTGGAGGCGTTCCGTCATCTGCCCAATATTCATCCAATGCTGTAATTTTGCCGTCGGCAACTTTGATGAACGATACCACATGAAACGATGCGCTTTTGTCTTTTGGATATACCCTGGCGGCTGTAATTATCAAATCTCCCAATTGTTCAATACGTTCAAGATTGCCATCCCATTGACCAGGATATTCGCAATTTGCCGTGATAAATTCATCTACTGAAAAATGCTCGTCAGTACAATGCCAGTTTATATAGGCATCCTCATGAAAAAATTTTCTGAGTGAACGGGCATCCTGTTTCAGCACAGCCTCAAAGAACTCTGTTACATCCATATTAGAACTCCCCGGCATCATACATCACCGCGGACAAGGCGCACAGCGGAGCCGTCTCGCACCGGAGGATCCGCTTTCCCAGAGTGCAGACCTGTAATCCCGCTTCCCGGGCCTGCTCCACTTCCTTCTCTTCCAGGCCACCCTCCGGGCCGGTAAGTAGACTGACAGTACGGTAGCCACCTTGGGACAAAGCCATTTTCAGCGTCACTGCCTGCTCATTTTCATAGAACATCAGAGCTTTATCTGCCTTTGCTGCCTCATGCAGTGCCTCTTTAAAACTGTTCAGTACCCGCACCTGAGGGATCCTGCCCCTGCCGGACTGCTCCGCAGCTGAGGCGGCGATTTTCTGCCAGCGTTCCAGCTTCTTTTTCAGACTCTTTTCATCAGGCCTGGAAATGCAGCGGGCAGAAGGAAAGGCCACAATCTCATAGGCTCCCAGTTCCGTAGCCTTCTGGATTACATGTTCCAGCTTATCTGCCTTGGGAAAGGCCATATACACGCTGACCTGTACCGCTGCCTCCGTCTCAGATGCCCGAAGTTCCAACACTTCCAGTTCCGTGGCTGCGCCAACTGTCACCACCCGGCACAGAGCTTCCCGGCCTTCACCATCACAGGCCAACACTTCCTCCCCTGCCTTCAAACGCAGCACCTTTGCGTGCTGCGCGTTTTCCCCAGTAAGTATCAGGTTCCTCTTCTTCAGTTCTTCCGGAGTCACAAAAAAACGGGCCATATCGCGCAACCTCCTTATTTTTTCTATAGTTTAGCAGACAGAGTGGATTCTGGCAAGGGTTTTTAGTAAAAACTATTGACAAATCCTTCCCTTGCGGTTATAATATTTAAGCATGTTCGCGAGAGTGTTGGAATGGTAGACAAGCACGTTTGAGGTGCGTGTGGTTATGCCGTGTGGGTTCGAGTCCCATCTCTCGCATTAAAATAGCGGGTACCAATGGTACTCGCTATTTTTTCATACATTGCATGGCAACAAAAAGATACTCTCGAAGCGAATTACCAGCGCTTTCTGCCTCTCGTACACAGCGCCATACCTGCCAGGGACAGCACCAATCCCACTGCACCAATATACGGTGTCGGATCCTGTCCGGTGGGTGGTGAATCCGCAACCATCGGCAGTGGTTCCAAATAGAGACTGACGTTCTGTTTACCACTTCCGGGCACACTTACAAGAAACGGTTGGATCGGATAAAAACCATCTGTCCGTTCTGTCTGGGATAACAGGTACAATCCCTCCTGCAGACTCGAAAACACCGCGATGCCGTCTACATCCAACAGCACGGTACTGCCCTGCTTCTCCCCCATCCCATTGAGCCATTGGGCCAAATGTGGGGACAAAGCATCTTCTCCCCGGACAAAACCGCCACCGAATTCTTCCCCGATCCGGTATCCGTCGCTGATGGGTACGCCCACATAATACAGTGTAAAAGCCCCGTTAGTTACCGGTAGCTCTCCCACATCCAGCTTGACCCAGATACTGCATCCTGTTTGTGCCGCGGAAGCCGTAAGTACCAGCACTATGATCATCGCTGATACGATTGCCAGCCTCCATACATGTCTCATCATACACTTCTCCCCTTTCGTGATGATGGGACAAGTATACATCTTTTTCCATAAGGATTCGGTCGAATCGACGAAAGAACGGCGGTTTCTTTCATAAAACTTTACAGGACAGTCTCCAGAAGACTGTCCTGTAATACTATTTTCCATAAAACGGCTTCATAATGCAGTCGCATAACGCCTTTATAATTATGTATCCTGTGATTCTTTAAGAAAATACAGGATTCTATCTCATTATGATTCCTGTATAAATCAGGCAAATTCTCCCAAAATCTTACTTATCCACAGGAGCAGGCTTAACGTCCATGACCTGCTTCTGATAGACAGAAATGCCTCTTGCCAGTACATCCATAGCCCGTTCCAGATCCTGCTGCTTCAGTACGTAGGCAATCCGAACCTCGTTGATGCCCTTACCGGGGGTTTCATAGAACGGCGCACCGGGAGCAAACATGACAGTATCGCCCTTGTCGTTGAACTTTTCCAGCAGCCAGCGCTGGAACTTATCAGAATTGTCCACCGGCAAACTGGCCATCACATAGAAAGCACCCATAGGTTCTTCCACCACAACACCGGGGATCTTACGCAACTTTTTGATGACCGTGTCACGGCGCTTCTGATACTCTGCCTTGCAGTCCCGGAAGAACTGATGATCCACATTGTACAGGGCTGCCGCGCCCACCTGGTCAACGGTTGCCACGGACAAACGAGACTGGCAGAACTTCAGCAAAGCTGCCTGCAGCTGCTTATTCCGGGTAACCACGCAGCCCACACGGGCGCCGCAGGCAGAGAATCGCTTGGAAACGGAGTCAATGATGACCAGATTTTCGTCAATGTCCCGGAAATGGGCCATGGTGGGAACGCCGAACTTATCGTCATAGCAGAATTCCCGGTACACTTCGTCGCAGATGAGGAACAGGTTATGCTCCTTTGCCACATCCGCGATCATCCGCATCTCCTTCTGATCCAGCACAACACCGGTGGGGTTGCCGGGGTTGGTGATCATGATGGCCCGGGTGTTGGGGGTGATCAGACTTTCGATCCGGCTGCGGTCAGCGTAGCGGTAGCCCTCCCAGGGATTGGTGGGTAGGGCTCGGATAACACCGCCGGCTGCATGAACGAAGGTGGTATAGTTGGGATAATAAGGCTCGGGGATGATGACCTCAGTATAGGGGTCCAGAATGGACAGGCAGGTGAACAGCAGGGCCTCACTGCCGCCGGTAGTAATCAGAATATCATTATCTTCCAGCTGGACACCCAGTTCACCATAGTAATTCTTTACTGCGTTGATCAGCTCAGGACGGCCGGGAGATGCCTCGTATTCCAGGGTACGGTCAGCAAATTTATGAATTGCCTCATAGTACGCAGGAGGCGTAGGCAGGTCAGGCTGGCCGATATTTAGGTGATAAATCTTTTTTCCTTCCTTCTTTGCTGCCACAGCCAGAGGATGGAATTTCCGCATGGGAGAGGGCTCGCAACGGTTAGCGTTAATGGAAATCTGCATAAGTTACCTCCACCGGCTTAACTGCCGGTTTTTTCATAATCTTTAGTAAGGCGAACTACCTCTGAAGAGAGGGCTGCCAATGTTATCAAATTCGGAATGACCATCAGGCCATTGAGCATTTCAGAAAACTGCCAGAGAGAAGCTGCGTCCATTGTAGAAGCCACCACAACCATGGCCGTCTGGGCCAGGGCATATGCCTTCCACACATCTCTCCCAAAGAAATAGCAGGCGCACCGGGCACCGTAAAGTCCCCATCCCAAAACCGTTGCCACCGCAAACAGGCACAGGGCCAGCGCCAGAAATACCGAAGCAAACGAGCCATAAATCTGAGAAAATGCCCAGGTGGTCAGTTCCACCCCAGCTTCCGATCCATAGGGAACAGGCGCTCCGCTGGTCAAGATCACCAGAGCTGTCAGCGTACAAATCACAATTGTATCCAGAAAAACTTCCACAATGCCCATCAACCCCTGTTGAGCGGGATGTGACACCTCAGCAGATCCGTGAGCAATGGCCGCTGTACCCATTCCTGCCTCGTTGGTAAAGACACCACGGGAACAGCCAATGCGCAGAGCTTGGAAACTGGAGCCCAGTATGCCGCCGGTCACTGCTCTGGGAGAAAAAGCACCCTGCAGGATCGAAGCAAATGCCCGGGGGATTGCTTCTGCCCGGAGGATCAGCACTCCCAAACACAGCAGGATATATCCCGCCGCCGCAATGGGCACCAGCAACTGAGCCGCCTCCCCAATTCGTCTGGCACCACCAAGCAAAAGTCTGCCAATCAATATTGCAAGAAGAACCCCGAGCAAAAGATTCCCCTGTCTGGAGACAGCCATGCCAAAACGGGACTGAACCATATTGATTCCCGAAAGAACAGTACGGATCTGTACACCGTTGCCAATACCAAAGGAAGCGAGCAATCCAAATAGGCAATACGCCATTGCCATGGGCTTCCAGCGGCTTCCCAGCCCCAGTTCCATTACATACATGGGGCCACCTTTGTAGCCAGCTTCTGTCTTCACACGGTACCGGACTGCCAACACCGCTTCAGCATATTTTGTGACCATGCCGAGGATCCCGCACAGCCACATCCAGAACACCGCTCCAGGGCCTCCCAGACAGATGGCACCAGCCACCCCAGCCAGATTCCCGGTACCGACGGTAGCCGCCAGAGCCGTACACAGAGCCTGAAATTCAGATCTGCCGTCTTTCCGCCGAAGGCTTCTGCCCAGCTGTCCCAGTGCCCTGGGCAAAAGACGCAGCTGTACAAAGTGAAGCCGCAGGCTCAAAAACAATCCCACGGTCAAAATCAGCAGCAAAGCCGGTGCACCCCAAAGAATTCCGTTGATCTGGTTAAAAACTCGGGTCATTACATCCTCCTATAATATCACCAAATTCCCAATACTGCAAGTAAAAAAAGCAAAGAAGCAGTAAAAAGCAGTCTCCTATACAGAAGACTGCTTTTGTAATACTCTTTTCAATTTAAAATCTTGAATTTCAATCAGTATAATCGGTTATATTATTCCCATTTTGCCCAGATTTCCGGGCAGTAACCTACGGTAGCCTGCTTTCCGTTGCGCACTACCGGGGTTTTCATCAGCATGGGATCATCAAATACTTTATCCTCCTTGGCCCGCTTGTCCTCCATGTATTTCATGAGAGTCACCTCAGGGGCCTTGCTGTCCCAATCGATGAGATTATCAATACCGCCCACTGCCCGTAGAACGCTGTCGAACTCCTTGGGAGACATGCCGTATTTTTTCAAATCGATGGACTGGAATTTGATCCGGCGCTCCTTAAAGTAGCGCTCGGCTTTCTTTGTGTCAAAGCATTTGCTTTTGCCAAAAATCTGAATGTTCAATACATTACCTCCTCCAGGCATAGTCCCTGGGCCGGGGCCAGGAAGCCTGCCTCCGCCCGCTTTCCGCCAAACAGGGCAGGAATGGATTCCGCCTTCCGCTCTCCCCTGCCCACTTCCACCAGGGTTCCCACCAAAATCCGCACCATATTATGCAGGAAACCGTTGCCGGTAAAACGCAGCTGTAATTCTTCCCCACAGCGGAGGATCTCAATAGAACGGATGTAGCGGACTGTAGATTTTTTCATTTTCGCATTACCGCAGAAGGCCGAAAAGTCATGCTCACCCAAAAGCAGTTGGGCCGCCTGTTGCATCACTGCCACATCCAGAGGTTCCGGCATCACCGTCACAAACCGCCGATCAAAGACGCAGGGACTGTCACTGTTCCAGATTCGGTAGCAGTAAGTCTTTTCCTTCGCATTTAACCGGGCGTGGAACCGTGTGGAAACATCCTTGCAGGAATATATGCCAATATCCTCCGGCAGATACCGGCGAAGCTTCGCCAGGATTTCTGCCGTCGGCATGGTGCTCTCACAGTGGAAATTGGCCACCTGTCCCTTCGCGTGGACACCGGCATCCGTACGGCCGCTGCCGCTGATTTCAATGGTCTCCCCAAGGATCCGTGACAAAGCTGTTTCCAGCTTTCCCTGGATTGTGTCCATCCTGCCAGGCAGCCGCTGCCAGCCCCGGTAGCGGGTTCCATCATAGCAGATATCAAGCCGCACATTGCGCATACTCCATCAATTCCTCTCTGACTTCCCGTTCACTGTCCGCAGAGAACAGGAATTTTCCGTTAAGATCGTAAACCTGAATGTGTCCGTGAACATATTTAACCTGATACATTGCCATAGCCATCAACCTTTCTTCTTTGTTGTGACTACAGTGTATCAAGTATTCAGTACGATAAAACGGACATTATATGTTATTTACAGCTTTTTTTCGAGCCACTGCACCACATCCTCAAAGATCTCTTCCTTATTGATCTCATTAAGGATTTCATGGCGGCACAGGGGATAAATTCTCACCGAGACATCCGTCATACCAGCTTTTTTGAAGGCCTCAGCCGCGTGCTTTACGCCCTTTCCGTAGCTGCCAACCGGATCATCCCCACCGGCAATGAAGAACACCGGCAGATCCTTACGCATGGCTGCCAGATTATTCGGCTGCTCAATATAAAGGATTCCCTTCATCATTTCCCGCAACAGACCGCAGGATGCTGTGAAACCGCACAGAGGATGGGCAATATAGGCGTCCACGATTTTATTATCCCGGCTTAGCCAGTCATATTCCGTCCGGGGATGCTCTACTTTGTTGTTGTAGCTGCCGAAAACCAAACCTTGCAGCTTTTCATTGGGCAGAGTCTCGCCAGTCTTTTTACAAATGGCCTCCACCACCTTGATCAAAGCAGGCAGGGCAAAAGCAGGCTGCCAGCCGGTGCCGCAGATGATGGCAGCCGAAATGCCGCTGTCCGGGTACTTGCACAGGATAGTTCTTGCCATAAAGGAGCCCATGGAATGACCAAACAGAACATAAGGAATCCCCGGATACTGGGCCATAGTATCCTTCATCAGCTGCATGGTATCTTCAATGGCAGCAAACCAACCGCTATGGAAATAGCCCTGAATGCCCTCGCCGTTGATAGACTGGCCGTGGCCCATGTGGTCTTCGCCCACCACCACATAACCAAGACCCGTCAGATATTCAGCAAATTTGTCATACCGCTCCACAAATTCCGCAATACCGTGGACGATCTGCAGCACTGCCTTCGGCTGTCCTTCCGGTGTCCAGCGGCAAGCGTGGATCTTGCCTGTCCCTTTGGAATCGTACCAAATGTCCTGTCTCATATTCAGCCCTCCAAAATTTCGTAGTCTTCGTCTTTGATGGCTTTTTTCAGCGCTTCCAGATCGGCATTGCCGGTTACGGTTACGCATTTCTTTTCCAGATCTGCTACGGCGCTTATAGTGCCGGGAACCTTCTTGCAGGCTGCCTCCACGGATGCGGTGCAGTGGGAACACATCATGCCGCCAACGCCAATGGTGATGGTCTGAGGCTTAGGCTCCTCTACCACTTCGTAGTCTTCCTCCCGGATGGCCTGCTTCAATGCTTCTTCGTCAGCAGAGCCAGTCACAGTGACGATTTTCTTTTCCAGATCTGCCACAGCACTGACGGTTCCGGGAACCTTCTTGCAGGCTGCCTCCACGGATGCGGTGCAGTGAGAGCACATCATACCATTGACGTGGATGACGATTTCCTTCTGGGGCTGTGCTGCTGGCTTTTCTTCCGGCATTGCTGCTGCCGGGATGGGCACCTCTTCCATTGCCGGTGCACAGGCACAAGCCGGAGTCAGGTTGGTTCTGGGTTTGAAGAATCGCAGACGCAGGGCATTGCTCACCACAAATACAGAGCTGAGACTCATCGCTGCCGCTCCGATCATGGGACTCAACTGCAATCCGAAGGGCAGATAGAACAAGCCCGCCGCCAAGGGAATTCCAAGCGTATTATAGAAGAATGCCCAGAACAAATTTTCACGGATATTACGGATTGTCGCCTTGCTAAGTTCAATGGCACCGCTGACTGCGGCTAACGAACTGTTCATCAGCACAATATCTGCAGATTCCATAGCAATGTCCGTACCAGCACCGATGGCCATGCCCACATCGGCAGTGACCAGAGCCGGAGCATCGTTGATGCCGTCGCCCACCATCAGCACCCGATGATTCTCCTTCTGGAGCTGCTGAACAGCACCCGCCTTGTCAGTAGGCAGAACGTCCGAGATCACATGGGTAATACCAGCCTTGGCGGCAATGGCCTTAGCTGTTTTCTCGTTATCTCCTGTGAGCATAACAACGTCCAGGTGCAGCGCCTGCATGGCTTTCACTGCCGCCATGGAGTCCTCTTTCAGCACATCTGCTGCGGCGATGGTTCCCAGATATTCGCCCTTTTCGCTGGCAAAATGCAAAGGGGTCTTGCCAACCTGGGCCAACTCTGGCAATTCGGGGATCGCAACGCCCAGCTCCTGCATCAGACGTCCGTTACCACCATAATAGCGGATTCCCTGAATGGTTCCCGCTACACCCCGGCCGGGCAGAGTCTCAAAGTCCGCAGCCTCGGGATAGTCTTTGCTTCCCATCCTCTTCAAAATTGCCTTGGCAAAGGGATGCTCAGATTTACTCTCCAATGCCGCAGCAATACGCATCAGATCATCTGCATTGTTGCTTCCCGGCAAAATGTCTGTAACCTCCGGCTTACCGGTGGTGAGGGTTCCGGTCTTGTCCAGAACTACCGTATCAATGTGATGCAGATTCTCCAGTGCTTCCGCATTTTTAAACAGCACGCCCATCTGGGCACCCCGTCCGGTACCCACCATGATGGCAACAGGTGTTGCCAGACCCAGAGCACAGGGACAGGAGATCACCAGAACGGAAATGGCACAATTTAATGCAAATTCCAGGCCATAGCCCATCAGCATCCAGACAATCAGCGTTATCACCGAAATGCCCATGACCACCGGAACAAAAATACCTGCGATCTTATCCGCCAGCCGGGCAATGGGGGCTTTGGAGCCACCGGCCTCTTCCACCATGCGGATCACCTGAGCCAGAGTGGTATCCTCACCCACTTTGTCTGCCCGGAATTCCAAGTAGCCTTCGGTGTTGATCGTTGCTGCTGCCACAGTATCACCAGGCAGTTTTTCCACAGGAACGCTTTCGCCGGTAAGAGCACTCTGGTCAACAGAAGCCCGGCCCTCCAGCACGGTACCGTCCACGGGGACACTGCCGCCGGAACGGACGATAACCACATCTCCCACCTGCACCTCTTCCACTGGGATTTCCGTATCAACCCCGTTGCGCCGGACAGTTGCCGTCTTGGGACTCAGATCCATCAGCGCACAGATGGCATCACCGGTGCGGCCCTTGGCCCGGGTTTCCAGAAACTTACCCAAGGTAATCAGAGTCAGAATCATGGCCGCGGATTCAAAATACAGGTTTTCCCGGTACATTTCTACCAGTGCCCAGTCGCCATGGCCCATACCATAAGCCATACGGAACAGTGCCACAATACCGTAGGCCAGAGACGCGATGGAACCCACCGCGATCAGAGAATCCATGTTGGGCGCCTTATTCCACAGGGCTTTCAGCCCCCGGCTGTAATAGACCCGGTTCAAGTATACCGGAGGCAAAGTCAGAAAGAACTGCAGCAGTGCCGCCACCAACGCATTTTCCGTGCCATGATACCAATGGGGCTCCGGAAGGCCGATCATGTGGCCCATGGTAAAGTACATCAAGACGATCAGGCAGGCAAAGGAGCCGATGATCCGCTTCTTCATTTCCTTCAAAGCATCTTCCTGGGGATTCTTCTCATCCTTCTTTTCCGCTTTGTTTTCACCTGGTACAAAGGCACCATAACCTGCCTTCTGCACAGCAGTGATGACAGCAGCCGTTACCTGTGCAGATTCCGCTTCCACCTGCATGGTGCCTGCCAGCAAATTGACCTCTGCCTTCCGTACACCGGGAACGGCATTGGTCACCTTTTCCACCCGGGCAGAGCAGGCAGCACAGGTCATGCCGGTAACGTTAAATTTCAGCTTCATACACATCCCTCATTTCTATTGTTTATTATCTAAGATTTGAAAGAAAAAATCAACAGCAATTGACCTTTTCTCTATCCTGTGATATCATTTTACCATACGATAGTAAAAATGCAAGTATGCACTATTTTGTGTCATACTACCCTTTTGGGTACTAAGGAGGCATACTATGGAAGCGAAAGACAACTGTCCTGTGGAGGCGACGTTGGATCTCATTGGCGGAAAATACAAAGCGCTGATTCTCTGGCATTTATCCGACGGTGTGCTCCGCTTCTCAGAACTGCGCCAGCGAATCCCAAAGGCCACACCTAAAATGCTCACCCAGCAGCTGCGTGAGCTGGAAGCCCAGGAGCTGATCCACCGGGAGGTATATCCAGTGATCCCGCCGAAGGTAGAATACTCGCTGACAGAAACAGGCAGAAGTCTGATGCCCATACTGGTCGCCATGCGGGACTGGGGCGCTGCCTATCTGCGCAGCAAAGACCAGGAACCCTGCTGCTTCATGATGGATTCTGACCCGGTAAGCAGTTCATGCTGCTGTGAGTAAGGAGTATATCTATGGATCATTACAAACTTCTGGATCTGGCAACGAATCTTGGCTACGAGCTGGCCATGGCCGGTGCGGAGACCTTCCGGGTGGAAGAAAGCATCAGCCGCATCATGACTGCTTATGGTGTCTCTTCGGAGGTTTTTGCCATTCCAAATTATCTTGTGGTTTCCATCACCAGCGAAGAAGGTCACCCCATTACCCGAATGCGGCGCATCGGTTCCCATGGTAATAATCTGGATGCTGTGGAAAAGTTCAGCAATTTAAGCCGGGCTATCTGCAACCGGACTCCGGAACCTTCCGAAGGTCTGAAATGGCTGGATCACGTCCGGAGTCAGATCAGTCATTACGGAATCCCTACATTATATCTGGGTTATTTTCTGGGCGCTGCCGGTTACGGCCTTTTCTTTGGCGGCAATCTTCTGGACAGTGTCTGTGCGGGCATCTGCGGCATCCTGGTAGGTCTGACAAACCGGTATCTGGCAAAGCAGAAGGCAAACTCCTTTTTCCAGACCATCGCCAGTGCCTTCCTGATGGCGATACTTGCCTATGCCATGGGCGCAGCCGGTCTCACCCGGAATCCCGACGCGGTAACCATCGGCGCGTTGATGATCCTGGTACCGGGACTGCTCTTTACCAATGCCATGCGGGATATTATTTATGGCGACACCAACTCCGGCATTAACCGGATCGTTCAGGTCTTTCTCATTGCTGCCGCCATCGTTCTGGGTACTGCTTCTGCCTGGAACCTTGCCAGTCATCTATGGGGCAGTCCCGTGTCCATCGCACCCATCACCTATTCCTATGGTACCCAGTGCTTCTTTGCGTTCCTGGGGTGCATTGGATTTATGATCCTCTTCAACGTCCATGGAAAAGGCGGCTTCCTGTGTGCCCTGGGCGGTGCCCTGTCTTGGGCAGTCTATCTGGCGGCTGTGGAAATAAGCGGCAGTGAGATCACGGGTTACTTCTGGTCAGCCCTTTTTTCCTCATTGTATTCCGAAATCATGGCCCGGATCCGAAAGTATCCTGCCATTTCCTATCTGGTCATTTCCATTTTCCCCATGATCCCCGGTGCCGGTGTATATTACACCATGAATTACGCAGTCCAAGGTCAGATGGAGCTGTTCGCCAACAAGGGTATGTTCACCGCCGCCATCGCCGGGATCATGGCAGTGGGCATTCTGCTGGGTTCCACCGTCTTCCGGATGTATTCCGAACGAAAAATGCGCCGGAGGTAACACTATGAAATGTCCCCTTTGCAGTGCGGAAATGGAAAAAGGCGGCATCGTCACTGGTGGTGTCACTGCCATGTGGCATCCCCTGTCTGAGTTTGAGAAGAAAACATGGAAGCGGATCATTTATACCAATGGTAAGCCCATCGGAAAATCCAGCGTCCTTCTGAATCAAACACGGATCCCCAATGCGTATTTTTGTCAAAGCTGCAACAAAATCGTCGGTATTTTTGAAATTGAAGACATGAATTAAGGGCGGGAACAGTTCCCGCCCTTACCTTTTATAATTTTGAGAACACATCGCCCAAACTTTCGTGAAGTACCAGATCCGCCATTTCATCTTTTGGTGTGGCATCCCGGTTGATCAGTACCAGTCGGTTGCCCCGGTAATAGTCGATCAGTCCGGCCGCCGGATAAACCGTCAGACTGGTACCCGCCACGATAAGAAGATCCGCGTTGTAAATCGCCCGGACACTCATCTCAATGGTATCCTGATCCAACCCCTCCTCATACAGCACCACATCTGGCTTGACAATGCCGCCGCAGCTGCATCTGGGTACACCTTTGCTGTCCCGGATAAATTCCGCCTCGTGAAACTTGTGGCACCGGGTGCAGTAATTGCGAAGGACACTGCCATGAAGCTCCAGTACATTTTTACTGCCTGCCTTCTGATGCAGTCCATCAATATTCTGAGTCACAACAGCAGAGAGTTTCCCCGCCTGCTCCCATTCCGCCAGAACCTTATGGGTAATATTGGGTTCAAAACCCAGGGGAAGCATCTTTTCCCGGTAGAACCGGAAGAAATACTCTGGTTTCCGCTCATAGAAAGTATGACTGATGATAGTTTCCGGCGGATATTCAAACTTCTGATTATACAGACCATCCACACTGCGGAAATCAGGAATTCCAGATTCAGTGCTTACGCCGGCACCTCCGAAGAATACAATGCGGCTGCTTTCCGATATCCAGCGCTTTAAAATTTCAATTTTGTCCATATGGATCCCTCCTTATTATGATTATAGCACGAATAGACTCCTTCGCCCACCAAAAAAGCTGTCATTGCACAAAACAATGACAGCTTTTTTATACTTTTTCAAATCGAATTATCCATTATTATTCCGAATCTTCCGCTTCCATTTCCTTCAGAAGTTTTTTATCCTGCTTGGAGGAAAGATCCAGCTTTTCGTACATATCCGGACGCCGTTCCCGGGTACGCCGCAGGGCCTGTTTCCGACGCCACTGACGAACCTTTTCATGGTTGCCGGAAGTAAGAATGGCGGGAATTTCCCGGCCATGCCAGACAGCAGGACGGGTATACTGAGGATATTCCAGAAGGCCGTTATAATGACTTTCGTCCTCAAAGCACTCCGGATCCGCCAATACGCCGGGAACCATACGGCAAACTGCATCTGTCACAGCCATAGCTGCTATCTCTCCGCCGGTGAGTACAAAGTCACCCAGAGAAATCTCCTCGTCTACGCATTCATCAATGAATCGCTGGTCGATTCCCTCATAATGGCCACAGACAATGATAATATTATCCAGCTTGCTCAGCCGGATAGCATCTGCCTGCTTAAAGGTATGCCCACAGGGAGACATATAAATAGTATGCACCGGGCCACCGGCTTCGTCACAAACAGCTTCCCAGCATCGGTACAGCGGATCCGCCGTCATCACTGCCCCCCGGCCACCGCCGTAGGGATAATCGTCCACCTGATTCTGTTTGTTGGCAGTATAGTCCCGGATCTGGTGGGTACCAATGGAAATAAATCCCCGCTCCTGTGCCCGGCCCAGAATGCTTTCGGACAGCACATCCCCCAGCGTCTCCGGGAACAGAGTCAGAATATCAATTCTCATCGCTGCGCATACCCTCAATCAGCTTCACATCCATGCGGTTGGCTTCCATATCCGTGTTAAGAATAAAATGCTTCACCGCAGGAATCATATATTCAAATTCTCCCTTGACCACATATACAGAGTTTCCGGGATAATCCAGCACCTCTTTGATCCTGCCAATCAGCTTGTTCTCAGCGTAGACCTCCATACCGATGAGTTCGGCAGCGAAGATCACTTCTTCGTCGATATCTTCCCGGTACAGTTCGATCACCTTGCCCCGCATGGCCTGAGCAGCTTCCATGGTATCGATACCCTTTAATTTCACCAGATTGCAGGTCTTCTGAACCCGGACCTGATCCATAGTATATTCCTTACCGGCAATGCGGCAGCGGTCAAACTCGCACAGCATTTCCGGATCGTCAAGCCAGCACAGCACTTTCACTTCACCACGGACACCGTGAGTGGTAACAATTTCACCGGCTTCGATAAATTGGAGTCTCATAGCTTTCTCCTTTTATTTGATCCACCATTGAGGTGTCAATTCCCCCAAGGTGATAGTTTTCCCAGTATTATAATCCAGCAGCACTTCCACATCTTGATACCGACCCGGCATCAGCTGAACCATCAGTTCCCGGCAAGCGCCACAGGGAGCGCCCACAGAACCATCAGACATAATTGCCAGCACTTTTGTGAGTGTATCCTCACCGTTGGTCAGCATATTAAAAATGGCATTGCGCTCAGCGCAGATACCCAATGTGCTGCAAGTATCCACACAGACACCTGTGTAAATCCTGCCACTTTCTGACAGAACCGCTGCCGCAACCCATCCGGCTTCTACATAGTTTGAAACCTTCCTGCCGTTTTGCACAGCCTTTGCAGCCTCATACATTTTTGTCCAGATGGCATCCATAATGACCTCCTGTGTCAATAGGAACGAAAAATGCGTGGCTAACGCCACGCATCATCGCTTAATCCACGATTTCGACCGTGACCTTTTCGCCAGTGCGCTGGGCAACAGTCTTAATAATGGTACGGATTTCCTTGGCGATCCGTCCCTGGCGGCCGATCACCTTGCCCATGTCGCCTTCTGCAACACGCAGCTCCAGCACCTTGCCGTCCTCATCATCGATTTCGGTAACGGTGACTGCCTCAGGATCATCCACCAGATTTTTTGCCATATACAGCAAAAGTTCTTTCATTGTGGGAATCTCCTTCGGTGTTCTTACAGAACGCCAGCGTTCTTCAGCAGGCCACGAACGGTGTCGGTGGGCTGAGCGCCGTTCTTGATCCAGTTCTGAGCCTTCTCGACATCAACAGTAACGGTAGCGGGCTGGGTCAGGGGATTGTAAGTGCCAATCTCCTCGATGCAGCGGCCGTCACGGGGAGAACGAGCGTCAGCAACAACGATACGGTAGTAAGGAGCCTTCTTAGCACCCATTCTTCTCAGTCTGATCTTAACCATGAGAGTTTCACCTCCATAAATAATCTAATAAATCTATATCGCAAAGCAATTTGCTTTCAGCGAACCAAATTAAAGGCCCGGGAAGCCTCCGCCGAAGCCGCCCATGCGGCCCATGCGCTTCATCTTCTTGGTCATGCCGGGAGAAGAGAACTGCTTGATGAGCTTGCGCATCTGTTCAAAGGACTTCAGCAATTTATTCACTTCCTCCACCTTCACGCCGGCACCGGCAGCGATACGCTTTTTCCGGCTGGCACCGATGATCTCAGGCTTCTCCCGCTCTCTTGGGGTCATGGAAAGAATAATTGCTTCCGTGTGTGCCATGGCCTTCTCGTCCAGCTTTACATTCTTCATGTTTGCGCCGCCGGGCATCTGGGCCAGGATCTCCTCCATGGAGCCCATGGACTTCATCTGCACCATCTGGTCGTAGAAGTCCTGGAGGGTGAACTTATTGGTCTTGAGCTTCTCCTCCATCTGTGCGGCCTTTTGGGCATCAAAAGCCTTTTCTGCCTTTTCAATGAGGGAAAGCATATCGCCCATACCCAGAATCCGGTTCGCCATCCGATCGGGATGGAAGGGCTCGATATCCTCCAGCTTTTCGCCGATACCGGCGAACTTGATGGGCTTGCCGGTGATGGCCTTGACAGACAGGGCCGCACCGCCTCTGGCATCGCCGTCCAGCTTGGAGAGCATGACGGAGTCGATGTCCAGCCATTCGTTGAAGCTCTGAGCTGCATTGACTGCGTCCTGACCGGTCATGGCGTCGATGACCAGCATGATCTCATCGGGCTTGACGGTGGCCTTGATGTTCTTCAGCTCGTTCATCAGAGCCTCGTCCACATGCAGACGGCCGGCGGTATCCAGAAACACCATATCGTGACCGCGCTGACGGGCATAGAGAACTGCTTCCTTGGCAGTCTGCACAGGATCCTGGGTTCCCTTTTCAAAGACGGGGATCCCCAGCTTCTCGCCGCAGACCTTCAACTGCTGGATTGCAGCGGGACGGTAGATGTCACAGGCCACCAGCAGAGGATTTCGGCCCTGGCGCTTTTGCAAACCAGCCAGCTTGGAACCATTGGTGGTTTTACCGGCACCCTGCAGGCCCACCAGCATAACTACCGTAGGCCCATTGGGATTGATGGTGATGTGCTTGGTATCGCTGCCCATGAGCTTGCACAGCTCTTCGTTGACGATCTTGACGATCATCTGGGCCGGGGTCAGAGATTCCAGAACCTCTGTCTCCAAGCACCGGGCAGTAACACCCTTCGTAAAATCCTTTACCACCTTATAGCTGACATCTGCCTCCAACAAGGCCATGCGGATCTCCCGCATCGCTTCCTTTACATCAGCTTCCTTCAGACGGCCCTTACCGCGAAGCTTTTTGAAGGTGGAATTGATTTTTTCAGTTAAGCCTTCAAATGCCATAACTTACTCCTTTAATGTATGAACAGCAGCTATGATTCGCTGCACAGCGTCTTGGATCGCCGGATCGGAAGAGGTGTCAAGTACGGACGCAGCGTCCAGGATCTCCTGAACTGCCCTGCGGGTAAGCATATCCCGTTTGACACTTCCGATATTCTCTTCCATCCGACGCAGGAGCGCCTCTGTCCGGGTCAAGCTGTCATTCACCGCCTGGCGGCTGATACCCAGCTCCTGAGCGATCTCGCCCAGAGACAGATCCTGATTGTAGCGCATATCAAAACAATCCCGTTGTTTCTCCGTCAGCATATCGCCGTAGGTATCAAACAGTATTGCAAGTTCCCATGCGCTCATCGTTGGCCTCCTTGGTGTCAAGGTATTTCCCTTGAACCTTGGGCATTATAGCATAGGCCCCGCCGGATGTCAAGGCTTTTTTCTTTACATTACAAATTAATTTCTCTTAATTTGTGCAACAATGCCAACTATTTGATGGCATACCACCGGGTCTTTTCCGCTGTTACCAGAAAGCCCAGCTTTTCATACAACCGGATGGCCTTCCCGTTAGTGGAGGCCACTTCCAGAGTCATCTGTTCCCCTTCCAGCAGGGACATCAGCGTGTGCATTACCGCCTCCCCTGCACCAGGTTTCACAGCTGCCACAGTTTTCAGCTGCGGATCCTGGATCCAGCCGATTCCCAGCAGATCTCCATTATCATGGACAAAGTAGGCCCCGCCGGAGGAAAGGATCTCCCCTTCCTCTTTGGAAGTCAGTGTAGTCGCGCAATCCACTTTACGCAGCCGCTCATTATGCAGTTGACGCCATTGGTCAACCGTTGCCTCCGTTACCGGGAACAGATTCTTCATTTTTGCAGAATCAACCCAGGCCTGCCCCCGCATTTCCAGAATCGAGGCATGGAGCGGATAGGCCGCCAGTTTCTCATGATCTGCCGCGAAAACATGCTCTGCCCCAGCCATCCGGCAAAAAGAGGCACATTCGTGTAAGTGCTCCTCAAAAAAACCCGGCTGAACATCCCGGATACGGATAAACGCCTCATTTTTGTAAGGAATCTCCTTTAGAATTAGGCTGGATACCCCGTATTCGGTTGTAAAAATCGGAAAATCACGCATAAAATTCACTCCATTCTCTTTTATGATACCATCATGTTCCCTTATGTTCAAGATGGTAATTTCCGGAAAAACAGCAATATTATTTGTGCAACATGCACATACGAAAAGGTTTTCTGATCCGGACAATATTGAGAGTTCATCCAATTTTTCTCAAAATGTTCTAACTTTTCTTGTTTACCCCTTGATTTCCTAAGAAAAATATGTATAATAGCCGTATACGCAACGAACATTACGAAAGGAGGTTCATTCCATGAAGAAGATCATCTGCAAGAAGGAGTATGACACTGAAACCGCTACTCTGATCCAGAAGCACACTGTCGGTTCCTTCGGCGATCCTGCCGGTTACGAGGAGACTCTGTTCCAGACTCCCGAGGGCCTGTACTTCATCTACGGTGTCGGCGGCGAGGCTTCCATCTACCCCACCGAGGACATCCAGAGACTGGCTAAGACCAAGGTCAAGGAGTGGAAAGAGAACCACTAATCTGCATACATATGAGGCGGAGTCTGTTCATACAGGCTCCGTTTTCTTTTTTCTTGACAAATATGGTATGATATTAGTTGAAAGTTTAAAGTTGAAAGTTGAAAGCAGAAAATTTATGAAACGTTTTTTCTCCCTATTCATTATTACAATATCCATCTTGCTTTCCAGCTGCTCGAATCAGGCACCTGCACAAATTGCCGCTACGACTCTGCCGGTGTATGAATTCACCACTCTGCTTTGCGAAGGCACCGGCATTACCGTAACCCGTCTGGTAACAGAGGAAGTATCCTGCCTCCATGATTATTCTCTGAACGTCCGGCAGGTAAAGGCTGCGGAAGCAGCGGAGCTGATCGTCATTTCCGGTGCCGGACTAGAGGAATTCATGGAAGAGCTTCTGACAGCGGGAAAGACCATCGATGCCTCCGCCGGTCTAATTCTGCTGGCTCCCCCAGAAGGTCATGATCACGATGACCACGAAGGTCACACCCACGAAGGCCATCACCACGAACACGATCCCCATATCTGGCTGTCTCCGGAATATGCCAAAACGATGGTCTGCAATATCCGTACCGGGCTTTCCCGGGAATATCCCCAGTATGCCGGTATTTTTTCTGCCAATGAACAAAGGCTGCTGGCACAGCTGGATGGTCTCCAGGCTTATGGTGAAGAGGTTCTCTCTTCCCTTTCCTGCCGTGAGCTGATTACCTTCCATGATGGTTTTGCCTACTTCGCCGATGCCTTCCAGCTGACCATACTGGAAGCTGTGGAAGAAGAATCCGGCAGCGAGGCCTCAGCAAAGGATCTTATCCATCTGATTGAAGAGGTTAGGCATCATTCTCTCCCCGCCATTTTTACGGAGAAAAGCGGCAGCGTCTCCGCAGCTTCCATCATCGCCCGGGAAACCGGCTGCAAAAACTATGCTTTGGACATGGCAATGGCTTCTGACAGCTATTTTAATGCCATGTACCACAATATCAACACAATTAAGGAGGCGTTGGAATGAAATTTGATATTCACGGCGGTTCCTGCGGCCATTCCTGCTGCCTGCGTGTGGAGAATCTGTCTGTACAGATCGGTACGGACAGCATCCTGAGGAACGTAAATCTTCATATCCATTGTGGAGAAATGGTGGCGCTCATCGGCCCAAATGGTGCAGGAAAATCTACTTTTTTAAAGGCTATTCTTGGTCAGCGGGATTACAGCGGCACCATCGCCTTCTCAGAACCGGGGCAGCGAAGCAAAAAGCCCCGAATCGGCTATGTGCCCCAAAGTCCAGCCTTCAATCCCAGCGACCCGGTTTCCGTAGCGGATCTGTTCGCCTGCTGTCTGAGTAAGCGCCCAGCCTTTTTGGGGCAGGGCAGGAAGCTGCGCCATATCGTGCTGGACTGTCTGGAACGGGTCCATGGTGAGGAGTTAATCGATAAGCGCATCGGCACCCTCTCCGGCGGCGAATTGCAGCGGATCCTTCTGGCCCTGGCTTTAGAACCCATGCCCAACATACTGATCCTGGATGAGCCTTTGTCCGGCGTGGATGTGGAGGGCATGGCAACACTGATGGATATGCTGGATGAGATCCGAAAGGAATATGACTTATCCATTCTCATGACCACCCATGATTTTTCCATGCTGTCACGGTATGCCGATCAGGTGGTACTGATTGATCACGGCGTAAAGATCCAGGGTTCTCCGGAAACCGTGCTGGGCAGCGATGAATTCCGCCAGGCGTTCCATCTGAAAGGAGGCCATCCATGACCATTTGGTATTCCCTTTGTGATTTTCTCCCCTTTGAGATGCTTCACTGGAATTTTATGAAAAACGCAATGCTGGCATTGCTGCTGATGGCACCTCTGTTTGGCCTGCTTTCCACTATGATCGTCACCGGGCGAATGAGTTTTTTCTCCGATGCACTGGGGCATTCTGCCTTTACTGGTATCGCCATCGGTGCCATCTGCGGAATCGCTGCACCAGTCTGGGCAGCAGTGGGATTCAGTATTGCCTTTGCGCTGCTGTTCAGTTATGTCAGAAGCCGTTCCAACCAGGCTGCAGATACCCTCATTGGCGTTTTTTCCAGCACAGCGGTAGCTCTGGGCATTTTTATCGCCACTATGGGCGGAAGCAGTTTTACCAAGTATAACAAATACCTGATTGGCGACATTCTGTCTGTTACTCCAGGTGAGATCGGAATGCTGGCTCTGGTTTTGCTGCTGGTGGTGGTATTCTGGATCCTGTGTGCCAACCGTCTGACGCTGACGGCCATCCATCCACAGCTTGCCTCCTCCAGAGGTATTCCCGTGGGGCTGAGCCAGACCCTGTTCACCGTTGCCATCGCGGTGGTGGTGACCTTAAGTATTTCCAGCGTGGGACTGCTGATCCTCAACTCCCTGCTGGTGCTGCCCGGTGCGTCTGCCCGGAATATCAGCCGGAATTTACAGCAGTACCACGGTTTCTCTGTACTTTTCGCCCTGTTGGCGGGAATCGGCGGTCTGACCGTTTCCTATTATCTGGGCTGTTCTGCCGGTGCGGCTATCAGTCTGATCCTGGCGGGTATTTTCACCGCAACCTTTCTATTCCGAAACAGGAGGGCTTGACGATGGATGTAAATATTCAAATCATCGCCCGGATGCACAGTGATTTTGCCACTAAATTTGGCATTCCCCGGCAAAGCGGTCTTGTGGAGAAGCTGCGCTCTACCATTGTTTTTGAGCCGGAATTCCGCAATCCCGATGCGCTGCGGGGTATTGAGGATTTTTCCCACTTGTGGATCATCTGGCAGTTTTCTGAAGCTGTCCGGCAAGGCTGGTCCCCCACTGTACGTCCTCCCAGATTGGGAGGAAATACCCGTATGGGTGTTTTTGCCACCCGTTCCCCCTTCCGCCCAAACAATCTGGGGTTGTCCAGTGTAACGCTGCTGGGCGTGGAGCATACAGATAAATTCGGTACCGTCCTCCATGTAGGCGGCGCTGATCTGATGGATGGAACGCCTATTTTTGATATCAAGCCCTACATTCCCTACGGCGACTGCCATCCGGAGGCCACCGGTGGTTTTACGGACAGGGCTGGAGAATTCCTTTTGCGGGTGGATTTCCCGAAGAAACTGCTGGAACAGCTCCCGGAGGATAAACGGGAAGCCGCCATCGGTGTCCTGTCCCACGATCCACGGCCTTCCTACCAACGTAAACCCGACCGGATCTACGGATTGACTTTCGCCGGATACGATCTCCGGTTCAAAGTAGATGGCGATATTCTGACAGTCCAGGAAGTAAACAAGGTATAAATTCAGCGCGCTGTGTATATTTCACAGCGCGCTTTCCTCTTTTTTAAATTCAATGATATCCTCTACACGGCAATCTAAAATCCGGCACAGAGTATCCAGCGTATACAGATTGATGTTCTCTCCCTTACGGATCCTGTCCAGTTGGCCAGTGCTGAAGCCATGCTCCTTGATCAGCTTGTATTGCGAAATCCCCTTCCGGCGCATAGTCTCCCACAGTCGGTCATACACGATCACAGCCATCTCCCCTTCCGGTTTTAGCCTATAGCATTGCCTGTTACTTGACAATTGCCCGTATTCGGGCTATAATCAAGCCAGGAGGGATCAACATGGATATTCTTGTAAAGCTGTCCGTACCAAATTTTATTTACCGTTTCTACAAGCAGGCATCAGACCACATCGCAGATGGATCCCCGGAGGATATTATGTCCGATGCCCTTTGTGCCTACGCAGGATTCCTCAGTGAAGACGTAGCAAAACAGCTGCAATCCGCACAGGACAACGAGAATTAGAAAACCGCTCCACACCCATAAGGGTTGGAGCGGCTTTTTGACTCATTTCAGATCCCGTACCACATCCTTTGCCACCCGGTAGATATCTTCCATTGTGGTAAGGGATGTGATCTGATTTTTATAGTAGCTGCTGTGGGCAACGCCCCGTAAGTACCAGGCAAAGTGCTTTCTGGCTTCCAGGCAGGCGATTTTCTCTCCATGATCCTGTTCTGACAGCTGGAACTGTTCCACGGCCACAGCGATCCGGTCTGCCAGCACCGGACGTCCGGCATACTCCTCACCCTTCAGAGCAGCACCCACCTCTTCAAAGATCCAGGGATCTCCAAAGACGCTTCTGCCGATCATCAGGCCATCGGCCCCGGTACGCTTTAAGCAGCGGACAGCCGTTTCTCCACCGGTGATGTCACCGTTGGCAATCACCGGAATGGACAGCTGATCCTTGACCTTGTGGATCATATCCCAGTCGGCAACGCCGGTGTAAAGCATGCTCCGGGTCCGCCCGTGAACAGCTACCAGATCTGCACCACAGTCCTCCATACGTTTGGTAAAGTCCAGCACATTGATACTGCCCTTGTCCCAGCCCAGGCGGCACTTAACCGTCACCGGCACATCCACAGCCTTCTTCACCGCCTTCACGATGTCCCCCGCCAGCTCCGGAGTCCGCATAAGGCCGCAGCCGTCGCCGGAATTGGCGATTTTCGGCATAGGGCAGCCCATGTTGATATCGATAAAGTCACAGCCGGAGATCTCCAGAGCCAGCCGGGCCGCCTCTGCCATGATAGCAGGGTCATTGCCAAAGATCTGGGCACCACAAATACTTCCGTCATTCTTTTTCAGCAGCTTCCGGCTTTTCTGATCCTGATAGACCAGGGCCCTGGAGGAAACCATTTCTGTCACCGTGACCCCGGCACCCAGTTTTGCGCAGACCGTCCGGAAAGCCCAGTCGGTGACGCCTGCCATGGGGGCCAGAAAAACCGGATTTTTTACTTCTATATTTCCAATGTACATATAAATATAATCCACCTCACAAATCAGGTGGATTATATCATAATTTCCGTCAATGCGCAAGTCACAGCAGCATCGTCAGCAGCCATGCCAAACCCGTCAGCAAGGCCCCGCCGGAGGCCCATGCCGCGCCGTAAAGATAAAGCTGCCGTTTCCTTGCCGATCTGTCATAACCCCGGATGGCTTCCCGTGCCTCCTTCAGCAGTGCGTCATCCGTGACCCCCTTTGCCACTGCATCCTCACGAAGAATAAAGATCGCCTGCTCAAAAAGCTTTGGCTCTGCCCCCTGAACTACGATCACCTGCCGGGATGTTCCTTTTACCATAATTACTGCCTCCTTTGGAAAAGACTTCTATGGAAAAAGTATTGCCGAACGAAAAGCTTTTCATTCGGCAATTGGGGATTATTCTTCAATTTTCTGGATCACCAGGGTGTTTCCCTGTTCATCCTCCAGGATTTCTACAGCTTCACTGACAGTCAGCTCTGTTGTTCTGGTCAAACCGGTGAATGCGGTGAAGCTGAGTACCGCGCCGATCACATGGATCAGCACCCAAAGACCCAGCACCACACCCACTATCGTCCAAATCCTTTTGGAGCGCCGGTTTTTAATTGCCAGCTGTTCATTGATCCGGGACAGCTGCTCTGCGATCTCATTTCTCTGTTCCAGCTGCTCCTCCCGTCCCAAAAGCTGACTGACTGAAATTTCCAGCACCTCAGCAATCCTTTGCAGCATGTCTGCATCCGGCACAGATACGCCTTTCTCCCATTTGGAAACGGTCTGGCGAACCACATTCAACCGGATGGCCAGTTCCTCCTGGGTCAGGCCCCGCTCCTTGCGAAATGTTTTGATATTATTCTGCAACATAGTTTTATACCTCCTTTATGGTATAACTTCACCTTAGCAGAGGTAATCCCAAAAGGCAAGCAACGCAAATTAACATTGCGCCTTGGGTCGCTTGTACCGTCCCTGATGGGCCCACTCTTCCAGAGGATACCGCTGCATGGCGCCAAAGATCCGTTCCTTCAGATCGGGATAGGTCTGGCTCAGATTGTAAATCAATTCTTTAACCTCTTCCCGTTTGGTGGTCTTATCCACAGGGCAGCGGTTCTCAATTACAGGCAGCCCCTTCCGGTTTGCGAAATTATCCACGGTCTTTTCGTGGATGTACAGCATGGGCCGAATTTGAATAATTCCCGTCCTGTCCAGATTGGTCACCGGCTGGAAGCAGCCGATGCGGCCCTCAAACAGCAGGTTCATCACGAAGGTCTCCACTGCGTCATCATAGTGGTGTCCCAGGGCCAACTTGTTAAAGCCACGCTCCAGAATTGCCTGATTCAATGCTCCCCGGCGCATTTTGGCGCACATGGAGCAGGGATTCTTTTCCTTCCGGTGCTCAAAAATAATCGGTGCGATTTCGGTTTTGACAATGGTATAAGGCACCTTCCATTCTTCACACAATTCAGCAATGGGGTTGTAATCCATCCCCAGACCCATATCAATAGTCACTGCCTCCAGTTCAAAGGGCTTGTTGAAATATTCCCGCAGCCCCGCCATAAGCTGCAGCAATACCAGGGAATCCTTTCCACCGGAAACGCCCACCGCGATACGGTCGCCTTCCTGTATCATATTGTAGTCATCCACACAACGGCGGACCAATCCCATCAATTTCTGCATGTGTTTCATTTCCTCCGAAAAACCGTAAAAATAAGATGTGAGCAATCAAGAGAATTCGAGAGCATTTAAGAGCATTTGCGAGATTAATTATGGTTTTATAAATTTTCGCAAAATAGTTATTGACATTTGATTTTTAATATGGTATAAAAATCTAGCGTTTTGAAGTCATTGTACTTCAATCATATGAATTTGTCAAAATATTTTAATCCAATTGGAGGAACACATAATGTCCACTACTCTGCTGAAGAAGGAGACCCTGGAGCGCAAGTGGTATGTGATCGACGCTGCCGGCAAGCCTCTGGGCCGTACCGCCGTCATCGCTGCTAACCTGCTGCGGGGCAAGCATAAGGCTGACTTCACTCCCAACGTTGACTGCGGCGACTTCGTCATCGTCATCAACACCGACAAGGCTGTTCTGACCGGTAAGAAGCTGGATCAGAAGAAGTACTACCGCGTTTCCGGCTGGATCGGCGGTCTGAAGGAAACCAAGGCCCGCGACATGATGAACGCTCGCAGCGACTACGCCATGGAGCTGGCTGTCAAGGGCATGCTGCCCAAGAACACTCTGGGCAAGCACGCTATGACCCGTCTGCACCTGTACAAGGGCGCTGAGCATCCCCACGCTGC
>JAGBAI010000120.1 GCA_017939025.1 Oscillospiraceae bacterium | reverse complement strand
CCTTGGGTGGAGGAACTGAAAAAGCAGTATACCTTTACGGAAGACAATGCGCTGGATATCATCCTGCAGGAGACTGGTAAGGTATTTGCTGGGGTTCTGGAAGATGCCGGTGTTTATAAAAACACCCCCGAGGGCAAAGCAGCATTCCAGAAGTTTGTTGATTATGTAAACCAGAATAACTGATATACGGCGATTCTATTTAGCAAAACTCTTGAAAGACAATAAAGGCATTTAAGCCATAGTGCTTTTCCTTTCCTACTCCTCTTGAGGAAAGCTCCCCTGTATGCCCAGGGGAGCTTTTTACATTTATAGGAAAATCTCAGACTTTTTCAGATCCTTATGCTCGCAAATTCTTACCTCCGTCATAGCGATTTTGCCCCAACGCGCCTCTATGCTGCAGGACATATGCTCAAAGTCATCGTCGTCGAAAAAGATCCCCTTCAGATTGTTGATGATCACATTGATGGCCCTGTTGGATGTATCCCACACCTTCCGGTTATTGGTACCCCGCGGTGTGGTAATGCGGATATGGACATGAGCCTTTTCAAAATGGGGAATGCCAATCTTTGCCTGCTGGGCAATAGCCTCGTGGATCATGTGGGTCCAGTGCTCTTCCACGGCTCCAGTGAGTTCTTTGAGTCCAGGCAATGGCTCAGGAATCATCAAGCAGACAACACGATGATCATCAGTCTGGGAGGCCGATACTGCGCCAATGGTCCTTTTGGTAACAGAGCCAAAATCAATCATATCATACATAATGCCGATGATATGGCTGCGCAGCCACAGAGTCTGTTCATACGCCTTTTCCAGCATCTCTAGGGTAATCTTCCTGTCTCTGGGAAGATACATCTCAAGCCTTTCCAGAGACTTATGCAGATCGATAAACACGAATATTCACCCCCTTCGCCTCATTTACATCCGGATACATCCTTGCGACCTCCAGATCCTCAGGATAAACAACCATAAAATACTCAATCGGAGAAATATACCCATCCATCGGATTGTCGAGCTTACCTTTCACCTCTGAGAAAAAATACACCAGCTTCAAGATGTCAAAAGCAGGGTTCAGATAATACCTGTTGGGATAGAGCTCCACATCTCCCAGTTTTGGCTCTCGCAGTCGCTGTGCCCCTTTTATACCTTTTTCGATGTAATAGTCTTCATCATAGATTCGATCAAGACTCTTGGACAGTGTGTTCGGTGTGGTCAGATAGACATGCTCATACTGAGTCCGCAGTTTGATGGGAGATTTCGAGTAGCGGACTGGCTTATCCGTTTCGGCATACCGATCCTTCAAAAGCATTTTTCGGCTCCACATGGTCTGCCGGATGATTTGGCGGGCAATTTCATCCCGGTTTCCATCGTCACAAATCAGAATCATTCCATCTGCTTTGGTCTCAAAGGAGCCGTACTTGTAATAAAACAAGGAACTTTCTGCCCGAAGCTGCCACTCCATGGTTCCGTCCCCAATGTCATAAACGGCATACCGCTTGTCGTAAGCCACCAGCATCCCTGCAAACCGGGTTGTGGATAGAATTCCTTTGCCGATCTTTCGCCAACAGGCAGAGGGGATGAAGTAAGGTTCCTCTGTATCCATCAGTTCACCGGAGATGGTGATACCGATTCTCTCCATCCACATGCACACCTTTGATACCTTCAATACCCGTTCCCTGGGTTTTCCCTTGCTGGCAGTTGAAATCAGAGGGCCATCATCCGGGAACAGGTTCCGCCCCTTCTGGAGGACGGTAACCACACCGTCCTTGCTTTTGGATACATAGCCGTTCTTGGTCAACGGGCGAAAGGCATCACTATTACATTTGCAGCGCCAAGAAGAAAAAGCTCTGCAATAAACGGGCTGTCCGTCAAGACTGGATTGAAACCCTCGTACTGAAGCATCTCCTCAGACTGGTCCGAAACGAAGAACTGTTGGAATTCATTGCAGAAAACACATACCAGTATTTCCTGGCGCAAAATACGGATACCACCTATACCAAGTCACTGCAGAAGGCCCTGGACGAAACCGATCGGGCCATCAACAATCTGCTCCGGGCCATCGAAGCAGGCATCTTCAACGAAAGCACCAAGGACCGCATGAATGAGTTGGAGGAGCAGAAAAAGGATCTCCGTGTGGCACTGGCAGCAGCCAAACTGAAAGAGGATCTGGGCCTGAAGAAAGAGCATATCGTGTTCTTCCTCCATCAGTTTGCCGGAATGGACTACTCGGACATCGAATGTCAGAAGCGGCTGATCAAGACCTTCCTGAACTCGGTGTTCGTCTATGATGATAAGGTCGTCCTTACTTTTAACTACTCCGGCGACGACCGAACCATCACTCTCCATGAAATTGACGGCGGATTAGGGCATAGTATTCGTATTCCAAGTGCCGTCATTCACCAAAAAAAGAGACAGACTTCAGCCTGTCTCTTTTTTGTCGTACGGGAATCGAACCCGTACGGGTCACGAAAAGCCGCGGGCTTTTTTCCGGGAATCGAAAAGATTTTTTCATTGACAACGTTTATGCCAATTCCCTATAATATTCTTATCCACAGAAAAGGGGGAATGGATATGAAGATCCGCAAAGCTGCATTATGGCGTTTACCGGTTTATTTTATGGCTGCCAGCTGGGTAAGTTTTTATCTGACTGTGTATATCGGCGGCTTTTTCTTCACGGTGAAAACGGTCGGTGCCGATGGCGTTACGGAACTGTCTGCTGACCCTGTCCGTTCTGCCCTGTTTCATGGTGCAATGCTTTTGCTTGCGGTGTTTGTGGCCAGGGTTTGGGCCCTTCGAGGTATGACAAGGAAGGAAATTGCCGTTTCTGCAGCCATTACTGCCGGATTTTATTTGATTGTAGTGCTGGCGCAGCTGGTGGTGGTGGGATTTCCCCTGTCCCTCAGCATGGAATTGGCGAAATTCCAGAACCTTACCGGGATCGTCTCTTCCTGGCTTCTGCAACTGACAGGACAGTTTGAACTCAGTGTGCTGGCCGCCTGCTTCACACCGTTTCTGTTTGTGATCACTGGGGGAAAAAGAAATCCGGAATAAAATTAAGGGCGTACCACTTGGTACGCCTAAGTTTTTTGCAAAAATTTCTTTCCCGGTCTTTTCTTTTCCGTTCATTTGTGCTATTATAAAAATAACGAACTTTTGTACTGATTTTAGGAGGCGGTATTATGCCCAGAACCAGCAACAAAGCGGACCTCATCATGGAGTATGTCAACCAGTTTGTCCAGGAGAACGGCTATTCTCCCTCTGTCCGGGAGATCGGCGCAGCGGTGGGCCTGCGTTCCACTGCCTCTGTCAGCTATCATTTGCAGGCACTGCAGGAAAAGGGCTACCTTCAGTCCGCGGCTGGCAAGGGCCGCAAGCGTGCCCTGGTGACGGGTGCCCGGCCCGGCCAGATCCCCGTGGTGGGTGTGGTCACGGCAGGCATCCCCATTCTGGCGCTGGAAAACCAGGAGGGCACTATGCCCTGGAGTGAACCCGGCTGCTTTGCCCTCCGTGTCCGGGGCGACAGCATGATAAATGCCGGCATCCTGGATGGGGATAAGGTGGTGGTCCGGCCCCAGCCTACTGCGAATGACGGGCAGATCGTTGTGGCCCGGATCGAGGATGAAGCCACCGTCAAGCGCCTTAGCCGCAGAAACGGCGAAATCTGGCTGCTGCCGGAAAATGAGAATTATGATCCCATCGACGGCACCAATGCCGAGATCATCGGCCTGGTCCGGGGTGTTGTACGGGAATATTAATGGTTTGCCTGTAGGGGAGGGTTTTTAACCCTCCCGTTTCTTTTCCGGGCGGAAGGGAATACCGGACGGGTTGGAAACCCGCCCCTACCAATGCATGTCCGCTGTTGGCGTAAAAAAGTTCTTGACAAACGTACACATTTCGTGTATAAAAAGCATAACATAGCTTGAAACCAACGAGGCGGGAGTAAAGCCTGCAGCGCATCCACAGAGAGCACCGCAAAGCTGAGAGCGGCGCGAAGAGCGGGCAGGTATAATGGGCCGCCGAGGGCAGGGGGAAATGGGCAACCAGAGTATCTTCTGACGCATTGCCAGCGTTAACGGGCAGCCGGTGTGTTGGCACCGGGCAGAGTTGGCCGGAAGATCCGGCAATCAGGGTGGTACCGCAGAAACTGTATTTTCTGTCCCTGTTCTCCGCAAGGAGAACAGGGACTTTTTGCATCTATGGAGGAATTGCTATGAAGAAGAATCCTGGTAAGCGATGGTGAACCTGACCAGTTCCAGAATCCATCCACAACCATTCTGAATATAAAGGAGTTATTACTATGAAAAAGCTGTTTTGTTTGATGATTTCCATTCTGATGATCCTGTCTCTGACTGCCTGCGCCTCCTCCGAAGAAGCGCTGACCCCCACCGGCTATACCTATTCCGTGGCCATCGTCCAGCAGCTGGACCATTCCTCTCTGGATGAGATCCGCGCCGCCATCGAGGCCCAGCTCAATGCCCTGGCCGCCGAGCAGAACATTGCCATCAAGATCTCCTATGACAACGGCCAGAACGACGGCACCATGCTCAACCAGATCGGCACCCAGGTGGTTGCTGACGGTGTGGATATGATCATTCCCATCGCCACCACCGCTGCCCAGTGTATGGTCACAGCTGCTGAGGGCACCGACATCCCCATCGTTTACGCCGCCTGTTCCGATCCCGAGGGTGCCGGCCTCACCGGTATGCCCACCGTTACCGGCGTTTCCGATGCCCTGAATACCCCCTTCATTCTGGACATGATGCTGGCTGCCAACCCCGATGTCAAGACCGTCGGCCTGCTGTACTCCAATTCTGAGATCAACTCCCAGGCCCCCATTGCCGAAGCCAAGGCTTACCTGGATGCCAAGGGCATTGCTTACCTGGAAAAGACCGGCAACAACGCAGGTGAAGTCCATGCTGCTGCCTCCGACCTGGTGGGCCGTGTGGATGCCGTGTTTACCCCCACCGACAATGTGGTCATGGCCGCCGAAGCAGCCGTTGCTGAAATTCTGAACGAAGCCGGTATCCCCCATTACACCGGTGCGGATTCCTTCGTGCTGGCTGGTGCCTTTGCTACCTGCGGCGTCAATTATACGGAGCTGGGCACCAAGACTGCCGATATGGCCTTTGATGTCCTCACCGGCGGCAGCATCGGTGATTTCCATGTGATGGACGGCGGCATCATCACCGTCAATACCGAGACGGCTGCTGCCTGCGGCCTGGATTATTCTGCATTCCGGGATATGGCCAACACCGTCAACGAGGTAGTCACTGCCGAATAACGAATGGTACAGCAAGGGAGGGTCAAGACCCTCCCCTACAATTCCAATCAGGAGGAATTCCTATGATCTCGACCGCTGTTATTATGAGTGCTCTGGAGTTGGGCTGCATCTATGCATTGGTTGCTCTGGCGCTGTTTCTTTCCTTCCGGATATTGAACATTGCCGATATGACCACCGACGGCACCTTTACCCTGGGCTGCGCCGTTTCTGCTACGGTGGCTGTGGCAGGCCATCCGATCCTGGCTCTGCCGGCTGCCATGCTGGCAGGCGCTGCCGCAGGCTTCGTCACTGCCGCTTTGCAGACAAAGTTCCGTATCCCCTCCATTCTTGCGGGCATCATCACCAATACGGGCCTTTACACCGTAAATCTGGCGGTCATGGGTTTTTCCTCCAATGTGAACATGCTGAAAACCGACACCCTTTTTTCCCTGGCAAAGCCCCTGCTGGGAGCAGGCCATAAGCTGATCCCTGCTGCCTGCATCGTCCTTCTGGCCGGCATTTTCATGGTGCTGTTCCTCAAGACCCGGCTGGGCCTTTCCATCCGGGCCACCGGCGACAATGCGGACATGGTCCGGGCTTCTTCCATCAATACCGGCTTTACCATCACCATCGGTCTGATGATCGCCAATTCCCTCACCGGCCTTTCCGGTGCGGTGCTGGCCCAGTACCAGAAAACGGCAGACATCAACCTGGGCACCGGCATGGTGATCATCGGCCTGGCCTCCCTGATCATCGGTGAGACGCTGATGCCCAGGGGAAAGACCTGGCTGAAGGTGGTGGGCGCCATTCTGGGCTCCGTGCTTTACCGGTTCATCATCGCCATTGCCCTGCGGCTGGATCTGCCCAGTGAAAGTCTGAAGCTGATCTCCGCTGTGATCGTGGCCCTGGCCATCGGCCTGCCTGCCATGAAGGAAGCCAGAAAGGGAGGTAAGTAAGATGCTGCAGCTGCATAACATTACCAAGACCTTTGCCAAAGGCACCGTCAATGAAAAGACCGCCCTGGCGGGCGTTGACCTGCATCTGGAAAAGGGAGATTTTGTCACCGTCCTGGGCTCCAACGGCGCAGGCAAATCCACCCTCTTCGGGGCCATTGCCGGAACCTTTGTTTCCGATACCGGAACCGTGGTGCTGGATGGAAAGGATATCACCAATCTGCCGGACTACAAGCGCAGCAAGTATATCGGACGGCTGTTCCAGGATCCGCTGAAGGGCACTGCCCCCAGTATGACCATCGAGGAAAATATGGCCCTTGCCTACATGCGGGCATCCAGCCACACCTCTCCCTTTTCCATGATCGGTAAAAAAGACCGGGAGGATTTCCGCAGCCGGCTTTCCATGCTGGGTCTGGGCTTGGAGGACCGGATGGATTCTCCCGTTGGCTTGCTTTCCGGCGGCCAGCGCCAGGCGCTGACGCTGCTGATGGCCACCCTGGTGACGCCAAAGCTGCTGCTGCTGGATGAGCACACCGCAGCCCTGGATCCTGCCACGGCGGAAAAGGTGCTGGAGCTGACCAAACGGATCGTGGCTGAGAACAATATCACCTGTCTGATGATCACCCACAACATTCCCTCGGCATTGCAGCTGGGCAACCGGACCATCATGATGAATGAGGGCAGGATCGTGCTGGAGCTGGCGGGAGAGCAGCGGCGGCATATCACCACCGAGCAGCTGCTGCAGGCATTCCATGAGCATGCCGCTGTCAGCGACCGGATGCTGTTCAGCACGGGAATATAAGAGAACAAGGTGCAGTAGGGGAGGGTTTATAACCCTCTCGCTTGTTTTGCTGTTTTTCGGGCGGGTTGAAAATCCGCCCTACAGTTTTGCTCCTACAAACAAAATCCCGCCGCAGACCAGGCTGCAGCGGGACATTTGTTTATTTAGGTTCTATAATAAATGTTGGGGTCAGGCGATGAGCCTGACCCCATTGTCATAAATAATAGTTGAGCATAGAGACAAAAACCTTTTACAATGAAAGTACCCCTACCACAAAGAAAAGGAGGTCTCTATGCTCATGTCAGATTATACCGCAGAACTTCTTAATTTGGAAGGTGTAATCATCACAAATGTTGAGAATATTACAGATCAACTTCACGTCTATATTGAATTACCACGCACAAAGCATGTTTGTCCAGCCTGTGGGGCTGTCACAGACCGCATTCACGATTACCGTATGCAAATCATTAGGGATATCCCTCTTGCCAGAGATACCTTTCTGCATCTTCGTAAGCGGCGGTATCGCTGCGGCTGCGGCAAAAGATTCTTTGAGAAGAATCCTTTCCTTCCGCGCTATTATCGCATAACCAGCAGGCTGGTTGCACAGATCATCCAGGAATTCAGAAAGATTGTTCCTGCGACCGAGATTGGCAGCCGCTTTAATGTGTCTGCCGTTACTGCTATGCGCTATTTCAACTGCTTTAATCAAAAAGTAAAAGAACTTCCGGAGGTGCTTTCTCTGGATGAATTCAAAGGTAATTCCGGCGGACAGAAGTACAACAGCATTGTCGTGGATCCAAAAAACAGAAAGGTGCTCGATATTCTTCCCAACAGATATGAGAATGATTTAATTAAATATTTCTCACAATTCCCCTCCAAAACAAATGTTAAATACTTTGTTTGTGATATGAATCCTCATTTTCGGAATGTTGCCAATACCTGCTTCAAACAAGCCACTGTTGTAGCTGACAGATACCATGTCGTTCGTCAGGTATTCTGGGCCGTTGAGAAAGTCAGAAAGAACGAACAAAGCAAGCTCCCGGACAGGCACAGAAAGTATTTCAAAAAGTCCAGATTCCTCCTCATGAAACCAATAGAGAAACTCACGGATGAACAAATGGATCGCCTGGCTCTTATGTTTGAGATGGCTCCCCGTCTGGCGGATGCCTACCGCATTAAAAATGAATTTGTAACTGTCTTTCATTCAAAATCCTCTGCAGAGGGCAGGCAAAAACTGATAGATTGGCTGCTGTCTGTTGAAGTTATGCAGATGCCGGAATTTGATGACTGCACCAAAGCCTATCGAAACTGGTTCCAAGAGATATTGAATTCAATGGATGTGCCCTGGTCCAATGGTTACATTGAAGGCTGTAATAATAAGACGAAGGTTTTGAAACGGGTTTGTTTTGGTATGAGAAACTTCAATAATTTCAGAAAGAGAATTCTCTTCTGTAATACATAAAAATCGTGCCGGAGATGCCGCTCCGACACGATCCTTAGATATTTCATTTTGGCTCTACCCCAACTATTGACATAGAACCT
>JAGBAI010000119.1 GCA_017939025.1 Oscillospiraceae bacterium | reverse complement strand
TTTGGTATGAGAAACTTCAATAATTTCAGAAAGAGAATCCTCTTCTGTAATACATAAAAATCGTGCCGGAGCTGCCGCTCCGACACGATCCTTAGATGTTTCATTTTGGCTCTACCCCAACTATTGACATAGAACCTTTATTCTTCAGAGCTTTATTCTGAGAATTCACTGATGCTTCCATCTGTTCCAGCCCAGGTCTGGATCGTACGCGAAATAACTGTCCCATCCGGTTCCATCTGTTCCATCAGCAGCAGGTTCCCTGCTTCATCGTATACCCGGCGAGTTTTGCCGGTTACCGTGCCATCTGGTGTGCAGCGCTTGCCATATTCCGTGTTGGTTTCTTCATCAAATTCATATTCTGCATAGTTTCCCAACACACCGTCTGCGTAGATATCTTCCCGGATCAGGTGATCTTTTTCATCATAAAGATACTCTGTTTTGGTCGTAAAAGCTGTCTCCTGCCTGTCGTAGCTGGTGATCTGCTCGTGGGATATCCGGTTGCCCCGGTCGTCATATTCAAAGGAATTTCTAATAACTACAGGGGCCTGTGGGTGCACAATGCTGGACAGGACATTGCCGTTGGTATCATAGGTATACTCGTTGGACAGAACCTCTTCCCCATCCTCCAGGCCGATTTCTTTCAGAAGATTTCCTTTCTCATCATAGGTACGCTGAAATTGACCTCTGTTTTCCTGCCCATCTGACCGCTGTACCACAGAGACTTCTGTGCCATCTTCGTTATATTCCAGATAACGTGCGTTTACCTCTGTATCATCGTTATCGTTATACGTAATTTCAGATACCAACCGCCATTGATCATCATAGGCCATCTCCATACGGCTGGCCGCAGATATCGCCGGCATCTCAGCAACCCTGGAGATACAGTAATACTTCACTTCTGTTTCCTTCACGCTACAGCCAGTTACCGCTGCTAACAGCAGCATACAGAAAAGCCTTGCCCATATTCTTTTTTTCATAACGATCCACCACTCCATTCTTACCGGTAGAAAGAATTTCCGCCAATAAATTCCCGCACCAAACTGGTGGGAGGGATCTCATCATCCACTTCCGCTTCTACAACATAGTTGAGAACCTTGACAATGTTGCGCACCTCTTCGTAGCATTCATCCTCCGGCTGAACGGCTGTCAGCAGGGGGAAAATATGCTTTTTCAGCACGGCCAGCTCATAAAGGGTAGAGGAATTGAAAATAACATCCGCATTTTCCTGATACGGGAATATCCACCGTTTTTCTCCCCGGCGGACGCTGTCCCACATGGAAAGGGTCCGCTGAACGGAACTCCCCCGGGTTTCATAGTCCCGGACAATCCGCCGCAGCAGCCGCAGATAGCTGGTGGGAATTCGGTTATGGTCATCCAGATTCAGAGGGATCAGCGGGCTGACATAGAGCCGGAAAATCAAATGGTGCTCCACATTATCCGGCAGCATAACCGGGTTTAGACCATGAAGACCTTCCACAATGATCACGGAGTCCCTGTGCAGCTGCAACTTATGTCCCCGCCATTCCCGACGGCCTGTCAGGAAGTTGAAGGATGGCAGTTCGACTTCTTCCCCAGCCAGAAGCTTTCCCATATCCTGCCGGAACAGTTCCGTATCAATGGTATTGATGTGCTCCAAATCCAGCTTTCCATCGGGCCCTGGTGCGATTTTATCCCGGTCGATATAGTAATCATCCAGGCTCATCAGAATGGGCTTTTTTCCATGAACCCGAAGCTGAGTGGCTAGCCGGTTGGCGGAGGTTGTCTTACCGGAGGAACTGGGGCCTGCCAGCATCACAGCTTTTGCCCCCCTCTGACAGACCATATCCGCTACCTGGGAATAGCGTTTTTCATGAAGGGCTTCGTTAACACGGATCAGCTCCCGGATTCGGCCGGATGTAGTCAGATCATTCAGATCCGCCACCGTTTCACATTCCATCAGCGTGCACCAGCGTTCCCCTTCATTAAAAACGCTGAAGAAATTTGGCATAGAGGGAACCTTTGCGCAGAGATCCGGATTTTCGTCATCCGGATAGAGGAAGACAAAACCTCCATCTGCCGGAAGGATGTCCCACACTGTCAGATAGCCGGTGCTGGGCATCATTTCACCATAATAGTAGTCAGCAAAATCTCCATGGAAATATTCATCGAAATAGTCCGCTTTCCGCCAGGATAAAAGTCTTGCCTTATCCGTCTGTCCTGTCGCCCGATAGCGTGCCATAGCCGCTTCCAGCGGAACCCGGCGGCGGTTCAGAGAAATGTCCTCCTCCACAAGCTCTGTAATTTTCCTCTTGAGCCTGGAAACTGAGAAATTATCAGCACCTTCCACTTCGATATACACGCTGGAACCCAGAGTACAGTTCATTTTCCCTCTGGCCTCTGGCCAAAGCTGCCGCAGAGCCAGGAAGATTACAAACTGGGCTGTACGGATATAGCAATCCCTGCCTGCCGCATCGCCATAGCGCAGCAGATGCACTACGCCATTGGATGCCGCCATGGCCCGGCGAATGGAAGGTCGATCCGGTGCCGTGTCCTTGCTTCGTTGAGGGATATAATTTAAGGTAAATACTTCACCGGCAATTTTTGCCGCCAGCGGTCTGTCTGCAAGACTGTTACCTTGCAGCTTCAGTCGGCAAATCAGATCCAGCAGCTTCTCATCTGTTCTGGTATCGATTTCATGTCCGTCAATTGTCAAGTACATATCAGCACCTCCTTGGATGGTTTGTACAAATTCTTTTGTTTATTATAGCATTCAATTGGCTGTTTTGCAACTGATACCGTAACACAATCTGTAAAATATATGTAACAAAAGGCGGAAGTTTCCTTCCGCCTTCCACTTTATTCTTTCTGCTTGCATCGGCTCAGCCTGTAAAATCCCCAAATGCCCACAATCACCAGCACAAAAGGCACCAGATAATGCGCCCAGGGAGGACTTGTCACGAAGATCGCCGTAGGCCCATCCGCGCCGCCAATCACACCGATACTGACCGCCATGCTGTCCGTCGAAAAATAATCCCAAATCTGAACACCCAGCCAAATCAGATTTACCCAAAGCCCACTGAGCAGCTTTACGCCGCCATAAACAGCACCCACTGCGAACAGATATCGCCAGGGGTTTTTCCGGTAAGCAAATTCCTTCATCTGTTCATTCAGCTCTGCCGCAGCCTTTTGAGGGCTGCCCAATTCCGTATAGATCTCCTCGTCCGTCATTCCCGCCTCTCTTCTGGCGCAAATGGAACTGACGAAATCGCTCATGACCCGGTTTTTGATCTCCCGCGGCAGATTCAGCCTTCGTTCAATGGCAGTGGTATACCGTTTCATTTTCTTTTCTTCCTGTGTCATGTTCCCTCCATGCTCCCTTCTAAAAAGCCGTTGACTGTATTCTGGAAATCCCGCCAGATTTGCTGGCGTCTGATATTCTCCTTCCGTCCCTGTTCCGTCGCTTCATAAAGCTTTTTCGGCGCGGTGCGTCCCTGACCCTGGCTCCATTGGGAACTGATCAGTCCGTCATCCTCCAAGCGGTAAAGGATCGGATAAAGGGTACCTTCCTTCAAATGAAACCACTCTGCAGATTTCATCTTCAACTGGTTCAGCAGCTCATAGCCATAAGTGGAAGACTCGCAAATCAGTTTCAGTACCAGCATTTCCAGAACACCCTTCTTCAGTTGCTGGGAAAAACGGTCGTCCATGACTTCACTCCTTTGCTATGTATTTAGTATTACTAAGTATTTATACTATAACACAGTCAGGATCTTCTGTCAATAACAAAACAGCCGCCCTGCGTTGTCAGCAAGGCGGCTGCTATTCTGTTTATGGGAAAACGGACACCAGTTCCGTACCCGGGTAATAGTAAGACAAGATTTGCCGGTAATCACTTCCCTCCAGCGCCATGGCCTCCGCACCGTACTGGCTCATCCCCACCCGGTGCCCATAACCATATGTGGTGATCACAATGCTGTCCCCGGCTGTATTTAACGCAAACGCCGTAGACCGTAATCCCAGCAGACTGCGCAGTTGCGTGCCGGTAAATCGTTCTCCGCCAATTTCAATGGTCTCAACACCACCGCCATCCGTATAGACTGGTGAACCGATCCCACATTCCAGATATGCTGTCAGTTCGATCCCCAGAGCATTGCAGAAGGCTCCTACTGTAAAAGCCACCGTATCAGAAAACCCAGCTGCCTCTTCCTCTCCCGGGCTGTCCACCGCTTGCAAGTAGGGATAATCTGTCCCCCAGACGGCAGCTGCGTCCTCTGTCCTGCCGCCGCTACAGGAAAAATAGGTTGCTTCGATCAATTCACCCTCATATTCCAGACACAGTCCCGTGGTTGCAGATACTGCATTCTGGATTTTTTCCAGTCCTGCTGCCGTGCCGCCCTGAGACATATACACCTGGGGATCTATGTAAGACTGGCAGCAGCCCGGCACCATGCAGACACTGCCGTCCAGATGCTTGCCCCCGGTGATCAATGCCTTTTGGGCATAAGTTCGTGCTGCCACTGCCTGGGCCTTTAATGCCTCCTCTTCAAAACTTACCGGCATTTCTGCCAGCAGCACGCAGCACAGATATTCATCCATATCCCGCTGCGCCACCGTTCCATCAGCACTGCGTACCCGCACCGGCAGCGATACTGTTTTTTCCTTTGTCTCCGCCGGAATGGTGATCTGCAGATCCGCAATTGGCGCCTCCCGCCGCATCAGCATCACCGCGAAATTCAATATCACCCCCGGCAGAACCATTCCCATAATAAACGCCGCAAAAACATCTTTCCATATCGACCGCATTGGTATCCCCTCCCAGGCTGGATTTTACCATGAAGCACCACAGAAAACTGTCAAAATGACCCTTTTGTTTTTTCTGTCAGTTTTCTTTCTTCCAAGCCTTGACTTTCCTGTGGAAACGTGTTAAATTATGAATAAGATTTGACTAAGAATTGGTTAACATCTCATAAAGATTCAGCAAAGATCCGATGAGGGAGTAGCAAGCGCCGTCAAAGCGCAGCAAGTCAACAGCCCCGGCAAAATCTGCCTGGCTTGCTTTAATTTGCGAGACTCATGGCTTGTCTCCATCGGTTTTGTTCTGTGACCTTGTGCCTGACATTTCCCGATGGATATGTACAGGTTTTTTTACGTTTTCTTTCGTATTTTTTGGCGAAAAAACGCCAGTAAAATAAAAACATTGTGAAGGAGAATCCCCAAAATGCTCATGTCTGTTCTGCTTTTTGCCGTTGGTCTGGTTCTGCTGATCAAGGGCGGCGACTGGTTCGTTGACGGTGCTACCGGCATTGCCAAGCGTTTCCATCTGCCCGATATCGTCGTCGGCGCTACCGTTGTTTCCATCGGCACTACCCTGCCTGAGGTCATGGTCTCCACCACTGGCGCCCTGCAGGGCTCCGGCGCTATGGCTTATGGCAACGCCATCGGCTCCATCATCTGCAACACTGCACTGATCGCCGCTATCTCCATCGTCTGCAACCCCGGCCCCGTCAACACCAAGTCCATGAAGACCCCTGCGATCTTCTTCTTTGCTTCCGCAGCTCTGTACTGCCTGGCTTCCTATGTTCTGGGCACCTTCCCCCGCTGGATGGGCTTCGTGATGCTGGCTATTTTTGTCTGCTACACCATTCTGACTGTCCGCAACGGCCTGAAGAACCCCGATTCCGTTGAGGAAGAGGAGGAAGAGGAAGGCAAGCAGCGTACTCTGGTCATGGAGCTGGCACTGCTGGTCGTAGGTGCTGCCGTCATCGCTGTGGGCGCTGACCTGCTGGTCGAGCATGGCCAGATCATCGCCATCGGCCTGGGCGTTCCCGAGACTGTCGTCGCTCTGCTGTTCGTTGCTCTGGGTACTTCCCTGCCTGAGCTGGTCACCACCATCACCTCCCTGCGCTCTGGCCACGCCTCCCTGGGTGTCGGCAACGTCATCGGCGCAAACGTGTTCAACCTGGTTCTGGTTTCCGGTGTTGCCGTTTCTCTGGCTCCCTTCGATGTTCCCTGCGAGAACACCCTGCTGGACACCGGTCTGAACATGTCCCTGGTCTTTGAGATCCCCGTGATGCTGGGTGTCATGGCTCTGATGATCTTCCCCGCTCTGGCTACCAAGAAGCTGCATCGTTGGCAGGGTATCGCTCTGCTGGCTATCTACATTGCCTTCTGCGTCTGCCAGTTCGTTCTGTAATTTCGGTTACATAAAACCTGTCTTCACAGGGCATAGGTAAAAAACAAAAGCCAAGCTGTTTTCCTTGCAGCTTGGCTTTTTCTTTATGACCACGATTATTTTAAAAAGATTTCCCGACTAATACTAGCCTCTGATTAACAGTGGCATTTTAATTAGAGTTCAGTCTAAAGCTTTTTCATCATCCATTCAGCGTCGGCATATGTTCCATCAGAATGCTTCATGCTATTGGGGAAGGAACCGTATTTTACGAAGCCAAGCTTCTCATACAGAGCAACTGCCCCCTTGTTTTCAGAAATAACTTCCAGTTCAGCCTGCTCATATCCCGCCTGTTTCGCCACCTCCAGAACTGTCTGCAGCATCAATTTACCAATGCCGCACCCACAATAGGCTTGATACAGCGCTATCGCGATCTCACATCTGTGGGCATATCTCCTGTAGGGTGCCACCTGCATAAGAGAACAATTTCCAATATGCTTCCCATCGATTGTCGCAATGAGCATCAATTCTCTTTCCGCATGGATCTTTTCCTCGATAAACTGTTCTTCCTGTTCCAATGTTATCGAAACTTCTTCCGGTTCTCTGATTAAATATGGGGTTTCCCCTGTTGTTACCTTCAGATAGTCTATTAACGCGGCAGCATCCGTTAGTTCGGCACTTCGCAGAACGATTTCCCTGCCTTGTTTATCACTACATTTTATCGGACCAAATTTCATGTTTCATTTCTCCCGGATCACTTTTTCTTCAGAATACAGCACATTGCCCGGTTTTCCATCCAGGCGCAGCGTATCTGCGCCAATGGGACAGCTGGAATACATCTGTGCTCCCAGCATCTGCACGGGAATATGGGCATCAGTATGATCCAATATGGATTGGCAGCACGCAAGAACATTGTCGATCAATGCCGCCGGGAACGCAAAAACACCGTGGTTTCCGTAGATATGAGCATACTGTTCACTGCGATCTTTCAGTTTTTGCAGCTGAGTCTGGTATTCCCCTACAGTGGAAGAAAACTTGTCAAACAGCAGCACATTATCATCGCAGGCATCCCCAATGATCAGCGCCCGATCCTCACAGATCAGCGGACATATCATACCGGGGGTATGTCCCGGGCTCTGGATCAGCTCTACTGTGACTCCACCCAGATCCAGAACCATATCTTCCTGAATATCCAGATACGTCTCCCGGGGTACCGGAAGGAAGTCTTCCTCCCTTAAGTCCAGTCCCAGGTGGCTGCTGAAAAAGCTGCATCTGTAGGACAAATCGCCATGGATCTGCAAAATCGGCAGTTCACTGTGACACATCCACACATAATCAAACCATCCCGCACCGCCGCAGTGATCCATATGCGCATGACTCAGTACCACCGTCAGAGGCAATTGGGTAATGCTTTCCACGCAGGCACGGATATTACCCACCCCCGTGCAAGTATCCAGCAGGCACGCAGCCTTCTCTCCCACTACCAAATAACAGGCCACATCCAGCGCATCCACAATGCGATATAAATGCTGTGACAGTTTTTCCACTTTAAACTGATTCAGATCCATAAAAGAAACCTCCTGTTCCTGATTTTTCTATTTTATCAGGAGCAGGAGGCTTTTTCAAGTTTTATTCAGAGCTGAGAACAATCCGATTGGTCATATCGGTGATAACACTTCCATCCAGTGCATTCAGCGTCAGCAGATTTGTGGGTTGCTCCGCCCAGTCCAGCTTATCACCATTGGCAAAGGTATAGATCGACTTGCCGTACAGAGACAGTGCAGGAAGATATTGGTAGGTAGCATCTCTTCCTTCCACCCGGACACGGGCCATACCTACCCGGATGTTGGTAATTTCCACATCGCATTCCGGAGCAGGATTGTAGCCCATTTCCACCACATCCAGACCACAGTCACTGATATTCAGTTTTTTCAGTTCTTCCACTGCAATTTCCAGCAGAGATTCATTATCCAAGCCTGTGTTGGTACGACTCAGAACCAACTCGTCCATGGGAGACATCAGCGTCATATCCATCAGTGTGCCATCTGCGGCAAAAAGGAATTCTGCCATAGACAGATAATAGTTGTCCACAGGTTTGTCTTCCGACTTTGTATTGATATTGCCGTGCTGATTCCAGCGGATGGCAGGAACCCCATCTATGATGGGAACTGCGCCGACTTTGATGATATACTCCGGAATATCCGGATGGTTGAAGGTATGCTTCTCCACATGGATTTCATCCACAGTCCAGTAGCCAAGACCCATATTGTTCAAAATCTCAGATGCCTTCTGTCTTGCAGCCTCGACCTTCTCCGTATTTGGCTCCACAGCGCAATGCTCCCTGCGGAATACCCGGCGATCCAGCTCGGAATACCCCACCGGCCACTCCAGAGTCACATAAATATTATTGAGTTTAAAATCATCTTTATTCCGGGTTGTAACTTTATAATTGTAGGAATACCCATCCATTTCCACCCAGGTACTGATGGAATCCCCACTTTCTGCAAGGGCTTCATCGGATACGTTACCCGGCGCATGAAGGCTGTAGGCATCGTTTTGATAGGTAAAGTCACTTTCCTCTTCAGGATAATCACAGCGGAAATTGCTTAACTGCGACTGCCAGTAGTCGATCATCTTGGCAGTTTCCTGTGCCAGTTCCTCACAGGCGCTGCCCTTGGCTCCACCGGAACCCACCAATTCCTCCCAGCTTTCCGCAGTGGTATAAGGTCTGCTCCGGTTGATGGCAGATTGAATCTGCGCTTCGGTAGCATTGTACTTTTCCAAAATCGGTGCCGCCTTTATAAAGACTGCATTTTCTCCAAAAACAGCCCGTCCGGCCTGTTCTGCTTCCGCTTCCGTGATGTAATGAGGCAGTGCTTTTACGATGGAACAGCCGACGCTTCCCAGATCACTGGGTATATTGGCATCAATAGAGATGTTCACTGTGCCATCGTTGCTGGAAAAGTTTTCCGTGAACATTTCCTCAGCCGGAAGCGTCGGCTCTGCCTGCTGTTTGCCGGAAACGGACTGCAAAATGCTGTCCCGAACTTCCTCAGAAACCAGAATCATGTTAAGCCACACATCATAAACATAGTTTTCCCGAATAAAGAATGTATGGTGCTCATCCACTGTAATGGGCTGCCCTTCCGGTACGTCGCTGAAATAGTGGCGCTCAAAATCGCCGTAAAGAGATCCGCCGCCCATGTAGGCAAGGGTCTTGTCCTCCACATAGCCCATAGCCGTGAGCCATTCGTCCGCATTCCATTCTTCCATGGGGTATTGGCTGCTGAATTTCAGGTCGAATTCCGGCTTTTCATAGGCGGTGATGCCGCCAACAATGGTGTTGGCTGTAGCGATTTTTCTGGTATTTGAGTCATCGATCAAAAGCACAAGGGAATCCGGCAGAGTTGCCTCAAAATCCAGAAACATTTGTGTCGTCTCCACCTGCTTAGGGCTGCTGCCACCAACAACGCAGCTGTCCAAAATCTGCCTGTAAATGCTGTTGTCCACTTCCATCATATCAAACCACAGGTCGTTGACCATGGTGTTATCCTTGGTCAGGAAGAAATAGTGACGGCGTAGCTGCTTATCCGGCACATCTTCCGGAAGATCTGTGAAGAATTCCAGACTCCAGACATATTCCCTGCCGCTTTCTCCGTAATGGCCCAGCGTTTCATCCTCGAATTCCCACAGTCCCAGATCTTCAATCCAATCAAAATGGGCAGGAGTATAGCTTTCCGGCAGATAATATCGGTTGATGCCGCCAACGATAGTCTGGCCTTGTTTGAAAACAACATTATAAGGATACAGGCCCTTCTTTTCCTTCAGGGCTCTTTTCAGCTGCCAGTCGTTCAGCTGGAGAGAATCCACCATTTCGTGGGTGCAGCCTTCCGGAATATAGTAATTCAGATCATCGGACGCACAGGAAGTCGGCCCTTCCATCCGGGTCATTTCCTCAAGAGAAACGTCTTCCTCTGGGTTCAAGGCACACACCAAACCAATGACAGCGCACAGCGCAACACAAAGCACACTGACCCAGACCCTGGGCCGCTTCCATTTCGCCATGTTCTTCACACGGTCCTTGGTATCGCCTTCTCCAAAGGCCAGAGGCATACCGGAGATAATTTTGTGGTGGCTCGCCAGCCGCAGCAGGGATTGGGCATAATCTGCCCGGATCTGGGAGCCAAGACGCTTGATCACCGCCTCATCGCAACTCATTTCCATATCCTTGCCAGCAAAAACAAAGGCCAGCCACACCATCGGATTAAACCAATGGATGCACAATGCACTATAGGCCAGCAGCTTTATGACATGATCCAGCCGCTTAATATGGTGCCGTTCATGGGCAACGATATATCTCCGTTCCTGAATGGGCATTCCCGAGGGAAGATAAATCTTCGGAAGGAACAATCCCAGAACAAAAGGTGTGGCAATGTGGTCAGCAAGATAGATCTCTCCCCGCCAATGCACAGCACCCACCAGTCTGCGACGCAGACGCAGATAATTCACCACGCTGTACAGCACCATTGCCAGCAAACCCGCCAGCCAGACATAGCTGCTGATCTCCAGTAAGGACGGAGTATCCGCCGTCTTTTTCTGTTCCAGCTCCTGCACAGAAACCGCCTCCTCCTGAAGCTGCCCTGCTGCATACCATCCACTGTCCTCCATAGCCTGTTCCACAGCCTCATAGTAAACCACACTGACATTTTCCCGTGTAGTCACCTGAGGCTGGGATACTTCCAGCACCGACACCGGCCCGGAAATAGATACCGGACACAGCAGCCGGAACAGCACCACTGCCCACAGGGCATAGGAATAGATCTTCGGTGCCCGCCTCAGCAGCAGGCGAACCAGCAGTACCAATCCGATGACCAGGGACGCCGTCATGCTCATATTCAGGATCTGAGAAAAGAATGGTACCATCACTGTCACCCCCTCATAGAATCAATAAGCTTCTGCAATTCATCGATATCCTGATCCGAAAGCTTCTTTCGGCTGCCAAATGCCGCCACAAAGGCCGGAAGAGAACCGTCGAAAGTATCCTCCACAAACTTTTCACTTTGCCGCGCATAAAATTCCTGCCTGTTCACCAGTACTGTGACAGTTCCCCCTTCATTTTGGAACAACCCCCGGTCACACAGACGCTTCAGGACCGTATAAGTGGTAGTCCGCTTCCAGCTCAAACTATCCTGTGCCAGTTCTGCCAATCTCCGGGAACTCAAAGGTGCATTTTCCCAGATAATCTGAGCAAAACGGGTCTCCACCTCGCCAAGCTTATATTCGTTCATACAATTCAGCCTCCTTGACTACTCATTGTAGACAGCTATATTCTACAATCTGTAGACACCTTTGTCAAGTGTATTAAACCAATCTTAAGAAAAGAATTGTGAGTCTTCACGCTTCAGCCCGACATTATACCTCCGAACAAAGAAAAAGCCCATCCCGGAGGATGGACTTTTATTCTATGGACCTGAGGAGATTCGACGCACTATTGTGCCGGTTCCGTCCAGCCGGAACCGGGCAAAGCTCCACCGGAGCTTTGCTTTTTTATTGTTCGAATCTCCTGATAGAATAAAAGCCCATCCCGGAGGATGGACTTTTATTCTATGGACCTGAGGAGATTCGAACTCCCGACCCCTACAATGCGAATGTAATGCGCTCCCAGCTGCGCTACAGGCCCTTATGTCTTTCAAATTATACTCCCGCCCGTCCCCCTTGTCAAGCAGTATTTGCCCCTTCCATTTTGCCGTGAAATGTGTTATCATATCCGCCGAGACTTTACAAAGGAGCGAACCCAATGCAAACCATCAGTGAGATTCTAGCCCAGGAATTGGGGCAGAAACTGGAATATATTGAAAATGTAATATCCCTTATGGACGAGGGAAACACCATCCCCTTTATCGCCCGGTACCGCAAAGAAATGCACGGTGCCATGGACGACACTACCCTGCGCAATCTGGAAACACGGCTGACCTATCTGCGGAATCTTCAGGAACGCCGTGATGAGGTAAGGCGTTCCATCGAAAATCAGGGAAAACTGACCCAGGAACTGTCTGATGCCATCGATGCGGCTGCCACCATGACCGAAGTAGAAGACCTGTACCGACCCTACAAACAAAAGCGCCGTACCCGTGGTTCCATGGCCCGGGAAAAGGGCCTTGCTCCCCTGGCAGAGGCGATCTTTGCCCAGGACGGCAGTGACCCAGCCCTTCTTGCACAGAACTACCTGGATCCCGAAAAGGGTGTTGCCACTATTGAAGAGGCACTGCAAGGTGCCAATGATATCATTGCGGAAGATTTATCTGATGATGCCGATATCCGCAAAGCCCTGCGCCTGCTGGTTATGCGCAAAGGTACCTTCACCTGCAAAGCCGCCGAGGATGCAGAAGAAGATGGCGTTTACAAACTGTATTACGACTTTTCCCAGCCCGTTTCCCGCCTGATGGATCACCAGATTCTGGCAATGAACCGTGGCGAAAAGGAAGGAATTCTGAAACCCAACGTGATTTTGACCGGTAATGATGGCTATGCCGTCGTACGCCGGGCTGCGCTGAAGCCTGTGATGCAGGTTTCTTGCTTCGTTAGAGATGCTGCCGACGATGCCTACGACCGTCTGATTTTCCCCTCCATTCAACGGGAAATCCGCAGCGAGCTTTCCGAAAAGGCCTATGCCGGTGCTATCCACAATTTCGCATTGAATCTGAAACCCTTGCTGATGCAGCCGCCTGTCAAGGGCTTTGTTACTATGGGCCTGGATCCCGGCTACCGAATGGGCTGCAAGGTTGCCGTTGTGGATGCCACCGGCAAGGTACTGGATACCGCCGTTGTGTATCCCACCTATAACGAACGGAAAAAGCAGGAGGCCATCTCCACGCTTTCTGCCCTGATGCGCAAGCACAAAGTCAAGCACATCGCCATTGGCAACGGAACTGCCTCCCGGGAAACGGAGGCCATGACGGTAGAGCTGCTGCGTGCCTTCCCTGATGCCAGCTATATGATCGTCAACGAGGCAGGTGCTTCCGTTTACTCCGCATCTCCTCTGGCTGCCGAAGAATTCCCGGAATATGATGTGAACTTAAGAAGCGCTGTATCCATTGCCAGAAGATTACAGGATCCTCTGGCAGAACTGGTAAAAATCGACCCCAAGGCCATCGGCGTAGGACAGTATCAGCACGACTGCCCTCAAAAGGAATTGGACAGCGCTTTGGGTGCGGTCGTAGAAGACTGCGTCAATGCAGTGGGTGTTGATGCCAACACAGCCTCCCGTTCCCTGCTGGAACAGGTTTCCGGTCTTACTGCCGCCACCTCCAAAAATATCGTGGCTTACCGGGAAGAAAATGGCCCCTTTACCTCCCGTGCACAGCTGAAGAAAGTGCCCAAGCTGGGCCCCAAAGCTTTCCAGCAGTGCGCAGGCTTCCTGCGGATCCCGGAAAGCAAGGAACTGCTGGACAATACCGGTGTTCATCCGGAATCCTATACTGCAGCAAAAGCATTGCTGAAGCTGCTGGGTTGCGAAAAGGATCTGGGTAATATTCTTGCAAAGCTGGAAAGCTATGGCTTGTCCAAAGCCGCTGCTGAATGTGCTGTTGGTGAGCCCACCTTATTGGACATCGCCAAAGAGCTGAGCAAGCCCGGCCGGGATCCCCGTGACGAGCTGCCCAAACCCATTCTGAGAAAAGACGTTCTGGAAATGAAGGATCTGATTCCCGGCATGGAGCTGACTGGCACTGTCCGCAACGTCATTGACTTCGGTGTGTTCGTAGATATCGGCGTTCATCAGGATGGCCTGGTACACATTTCTGAGGTCTGCAACAAACGCCTTCGCCATCCCAGTGAGATGGTGAAAGTAGGCGACGTTGTAAAGGTCGTTGTTCTGAGCGTGGACGAAAAAAGAAAGCGCATCAGCCTGAGCATGAAACAGACCAAGTAACATATCAAGTACAAGGTGTGGAGCGTGGAGTGTAGCGTAACAGAATCTCTAAGCTCCACACCTCAATTTTTGCCCACTATGTAAATTATACTTGACTTATTATCCTTTATATATTACATTATTGGTGAGGTGATGCAAAATGTCCCGAAATTTAGCTGTAAAAGCAGCCCGGGCTGCCAAGGATATGACACAAAAAGATCTGGCAACCGCTGTGGGTGTCTCCCGGCAAACCATCAACGCCATCGAACAGGGAGAATACAACCCCACCATCAAGCTGTGCCGGGCCATCTGCCGCTGCCTGGGAAAAACACTGGACGAACTATTCTGGGAGGAGGATACCAATGAAGAAAAGTAACCTTGACGAAATGCAGGAGCAAAAGCTGCTGCAAATTGAACACAACGCATTCTGGCTTATCTTCTGGCTACTGTCCATCGCCATCGTGGGGCAGATCCTGATTGGCGGATACCTGGATCACATTCTGGGTGAAGTCATCTGTCTCTGGATCGTCAGCATTTATATTCTGATCAGATGCCTGAAAAATGGAATCTGGGATCGCAATCTAAAGCCCAGAGTTGGAACCAATCTGATGTACAGCTCCGTTGCCGGTTTGATCGTCGGCATCACTGAATACAGCCAGCTGACCAGATTAGAAAAACCGAACACACTCTATTCCAGCTTGATTCTGGGACTGTCCGTCTTCGTTCTGGCCTTTGGTGTATTGAGTCTTTGCTCTTACATTTATAAAAAGCGGCTGAATACACTGGAGCAGGAGTAATTTACCTCCTCATCACCGGAGTTACCGCTTCTTATGGTTGACATAAATGCGTCAAATGTTAGGAATTTGTAACGTTTTCCCCGATACTTGACTTTATGGGGCAGTTATTGTATAATTGCTTGAGATTCTCTTGAAACGGAGTAATTATATGAAGAAATTGACCCATTTTCTGGTGCCGGTTCTGCTGTTTGTGCTGATCGTGGCCAGCATCGGCTGGTATCTGTTCAGCTATGACCGGGAATTTACCCGGGACAGTCTGCTGTCTCAGGCCCGGTTTCAGGACGAGCACGGAAACTCCCGTCTGTCTGCCATGTTCTATGATGCTGCTTACAGCTTTTCCGGGCACGATAAAAATGTTGCCATTGAGCTGGCAAATCAGTACAAGCAGGACGGAAACTACACAAAAGCAGAACTGACGCTTACCTCTGCCATTCACGATAATCCAACACCCGAGCTGTATACCGCCCTGTGTAAGACTTTCGTGGAACAGGATAAGCTTCTGGATGCTGTGGCACTGCTGGCAAATGTGGCAGACCCTTCCATTAAGGCCGAACTGGACGCCCTGCGCCCAGCCGCTCCCGCATCTGATTTTGAGCCCGGCTATTACAGCCAGTATATGGATATCCATCTGACATCCGCTGAAGCAAAGTATATTTTCTATACTACCGACGGAACCTATCCTTCTATCGCCGGTTCCCTGTATAACGGTGCCATCACCCTGCCTGCCGGCGAGACCACTGTTTATGCCATTGCCATTTCCGAAAGCGGTCTTGTCAGCCCTGTTACGGTTCTGGGCTTCACCATCACCGGCATCATCGAAGAAGTCACTTTTACAGATGCTGTTATGGAGGCTGCGATCCGCCAGCAGATTGGCGCAGACGACGATGACAAAATCTACACCAACCAACTGTGGGAGATCACGGAATTTACCGCACCGGAAGGTGTTACTACCTTCTGTGATCTGACGCTGATGCCCTATCTGACCACACTGACCATCCACAATGCCACCATTGATTCTCTGAGTCATCTGTCCACCCTCGCCAAGCTGGTTGTGCTGGATCTGACCGGCAGTAAATTCCCTGTGGAGGATATGAGCGTTCTGTCTTCCCTGTCCAGCCTTTCCAGCCTGACCATGTCCGGCTGCAGCCTAAGTACCATCGAAGGTCTGGCCGGTGCCCAGTATCTGACCTATCTGGATCTGAGCAACAATACCCTGCGAAATCTGGATGTTCTGACCCCCATGACCACGCTGAACGAGATCAATCTGAACCACAACGCGGTTACCGATCTGAGCGCTTTATCCAGTCTGCCTAATCTGGTAAAACTGTGTGTCAATTTCAACGCTCTGACTTCCCTGTCCCCCATCAGCAGCTGTGTCCGTCTGAACCATCTGGAAGCTGACAACAATAACATAAGCAGCTTGAGCGGCATGGAGAAGCTGCCCCTGCTGAGCCATCTGTCTGTGGATTACAATGATCTGACCGACGTTTCCCTGCTCAAAGGCAACACGGAACTGACCAATCTGAGCATCGCCAGCAACACCATCACTGATATCTCCGCGCTGAGCACACTGACCAATCTGAAAGTCTTTGACTTCTCCTCCAACCAGATTGCCTCCTTGCCTGCCTGGCCTGATGGCTGTGGTCTGACGACTATTGATGGTTCTTACAATGCTTTGACCGATATCAATAGTTTGAAGAATATGCAGCAACTGACCCATGTATATATGGACTACAATCTGCTGACCAACATTGATCAGCTGGCCAACTGCTACTGTATGGTGCAGGTCAACGTCTTCGGCAACGCCATCCCCGATGTTTCCGCCCTCCGGGATAAGGACATCATTGTAAACTACGACCCCACCGCATAACAACACAACAAAAGGAAGCCTGTCAAACGACAGGCTTCCTTTTTATTCCCTCTTTTTCAGAAAAAAGTCACTGATTGTGCAGCGAACTGTTTTCAGCTCTGATTGTTTTTCAGAACAAGCCGCAGAGCCTGTTCAATCGTCTGCGTCCGAACCGCTTCCCGTTCTCCTTCAAAATGATAGGTTCCAGCAAAGCTTTGTCTCAGATCCGCATAACCGATACATACCGTACCAACCGGATTTCCGAATTCATCTCCTCCGGGCCCCGCCAGACCGGTAACGGAAACAGCGATATCTGCTTTCAAAAGCTTCCGCACACCTTCAGCCATGGCCTTGGCCGTGGGTTCAGATACCGCACCGTACTTTTCAAGAACATCCCCGGGAACGCCGAGGATGTTTTCTTTTACCCAATTGGTGTAGCAAATAACACCACCCTTATACACCGAACTGCTGCCGGGAATCGCTGTCAGGGCCGCGCCGATGCCGCCGCCGGTAAGGCTTTCCGACGTAACCAGGGTCTTACCAGATAGTGTTTGCAGGACATCAGAGCAAAGGCTCATCGTCATGATAATTCACCTTGATTTTCTCGATATTTTCCAGGGCCCGCTGGATCAGCACTTCCCTGTCAAGCGTCTTCTCCGCATCCAGCAACTGGGCAATGGTAGGTTTAGTCTTGGGATGCTTGGGCGTAAAGACGGTGCAGCAGTCCTCATAAGGCAGGATAGAGGTTTCCAGTGTGCCGATCTTCCGGGCAATGGTCACGATTTCTTCTTTATCCATACCGATCAGAGGCATGAAAATAGGCATATCTACCACTGCGCCGGTAACAGCCATGGCTTCCATGGTCTGGGAAGCAACCTGACCCAGATTCTCACCGGTGATCAGGGCTCCACAGCCGTCATTTCGGGCAATACGCTGGGAAATCTCCATCATGAACCGGCGCATGATCAGGGTAAAGAATTCCTCAGGACAATTGTCCCGGATAGCCTCCTGAATTTCGGTAAAGGAGACTACGTTTACAGTCATTTTTCCCGTATACTTTGTTACCAGCCGTGCCAGCTCCACTACCTTATCCTTTGCCAGCTGAGAGGTATAGGGATAGGAGAAAAAGTGAACCGCCTCAATTTCCACACCCCGCTTGCCAATCATATAGGCAGCCACAGGAGAATCAATACCACCGGAAAGCAGGATCATTGCCCGGCCGCCCACACCGGTAGGCAGGCCGCCGGCACCAGGCTCCGCAGGGCCATGGACATAGGCTGCCAGATCCCGGACTTCCACAAATACTGTATAGTCAGGATGACGCACATCCACCGCAACATTCGGATGTGCCTCTGCCAGCCGTCCGCCGATTTCCTGAGACAGCTGGATGGAGGTCAGAGGGAAGCGCTTATCAGAACGCTTACTTTCCACCTTAAAGGACTTTGCACAATCCAGATCGTCGCCCAGATAATTTTCAACAGCCTCAAAGATAGCATCCAGATTCTTTTCACAGGGCCGGCAGCGGCACAGGCTCACCACACCGAAAATACTGCGGCAGGCCTCCCAGGCACCATCCACATCACATTCCTCATCCATGGGTTCCACATAAAGTGTGGACTGCATCAGATACACATCAAAATTACCGTACAGTTTCATACGGCGGCGGACATTCTGCCGCAGGCGGGACTCAAACTGGCGCTTGTTTGCACCCTTCAGGACGATCTCGCCCAACTTTAGCAAAAAAATCTCTTTCATTATAAATACCTCAATTATAGTGTAGGATTTGGCGTGCGGAGCGTAGCGCTATGGTTGAAATTATGACGTTCCATAAAGCTTCATACTCCGCGCCCAAGTTTTTATCTGTTTCCTATATTTACAGCTCTATACTGAATCGCTTCCGCAATATGCTGAGGCTGAATCTCTTTACTTCCTTCCAGATCCGCAACAGTTCTTGCTACCTTTAAAATACGGTCATAACTTCTGGCAGTCAATCCCATAACCTCGAAAGCATTCCTCATCAGTTCCGAGCATTCTTCATCCAGATTACAGTATTCCCGCATCTGCTGGGGGCCCATCCGGGCATTACACATGCCACCGGAGCCGTAACGTTCATTTTGAACCCTCCGGGCTGCATTGACACGCTCCTTTACTGAGGCAGAAAGCTCCGCTTCTGCCCTCCTGCGCAGATCTTCGAAGTGCACCGAAGGAACCTCCACCACAATATCGATCCGGTCCAGCAGAGGGCCAGAGATCCGGCTGCGGTAGTTTTCCACCTCCCGGGCTGTGCAGCGGCATCGGTTGGACGGATCTCCATACCAGCCGCATTTGCATGGATTCATTGCACACACCAGCATAAACTCCGCAGGATAGGTCACCGCGCCGGAAACCCGGGAAATGGTCACCTTACCATCCTCCAGCGGCTGGCGCATCATATCCAGGGTATCCTTACGGAATTCGGGCATTTCGTCCAGAAACAGCACGCCCTTATGGGCCATGGAAATCTCACCGGGCCTGGGATTGGTTCCACCGCCGGACAGGCCCGCATTGGACACTGTATGGTGGGGCGACCGGAAGGGTCTGCGGGTCACCAAAGGATGCTTCGCGTCCAGATGCCCCATTATGGAATAGATCTGGCTGACCTCCAGCGATTCCTCCCAGGTCATATCCGGAAGAATGGATGGCAGCCGCTTACTGAGCATACTTTTACCGGAGCCGGGTGGGCCGATCAGCAGTACATTATGGCTGCCAGCCGCCGCAACCTCCAGAGCCCGCTTAACGTTCTCCTGTCCCAGGACATCCTTAAAATCCAGCTCGGCTGTCAACTGCTTTTCCGGAAGCCAAAGGGGTTCCTCCGGAAGAGCTGTAAGTCCATTGAGTCCATCAGCCAGCTCCCGAACCGTGCGAACCGGGATAACAGCAGGTCCTCGTGCCAATGTTGCCTCTGCGGCATTATCCGCAGGAACGAATAAAGCTCGAATCCCTGCTTTCTTGGCAGCCAGAGCCATAGGCAGTACACCGGATACACTGCGGATCTGCCCATCCAGGCTGACTTCACCAATAAACGCGCTGTCTGACCTGGGACGGCGCACCTCTCCCAGCGCGCACAAAATACTCAGAAGAATCGGCAAGTCAAAATGCGTTCCCATTTTTTTAAGACCCGCAGGTGCCAGATTCACGGTGATATGTCCATTGTGGAACCCCAGACCACTGCTCTTCGCCGCAGCCCGGACCCGATCCCGGGCCTCCTTCACCGCCGCATCGGGAAGTCCCACAATATCGAATCCCGGCAAACCGCCGGAAAGGAAGCTTTCCGCTGTCACAAGACTGCCGTTGATACCTGTTATGGAAAGGGTTTTTACACTGCAATTCATAGCCGCATCTCTCCTTATAACTTTATAGTATACCGAAACTTCTCTTTTCCGTCAACTATTATTCCTCCTGTTTCGGCGTGAGCATCCAATTGTTTCCAGTAATAGCGCAAGCTGTACAGATTTCCAGCCACATTCTTGTTGAAAAACATGAATTTTATCCAGCGGGGTCGATTGATGGCTTTACAAACGAGTGAGAAAGTGGTATGATACTTAGGACAAAAATTGAATACTTTAGGAGGTATTTCGTTTTGGCAAGAAAATTTAAAACCATGGACGGCAATACTGCTGCCGCCCACGTCAGCTACGCTTTTACTGAAGTCGCTGGCATCTACCCCATCACCCCTTCTAGCCCCATGGCTGACAACGTCGACCAGTGGGCTGCTGCCGGTCGTAAGAACATCTTCGGCGATACCGTTAAGGTCGTTGAGATGCAGTCTGAGGCTGGTGCTGCCGGTACCGTCCACGGCTCTCTGGCCGCCGGTGCTCTGACCACCACCTACACCGCATCCCAGGGTCTGCTGCTGATGATCCCCAACATGTACAAGATCGCCGGCGAGCTGCTGCCCTCTGTCTTCCACGTCTCCGCCCGTACCGTCGCTGCTCAGTCTCTGAACATCTTCGGTGACCACTCCGATGTCTACGCCTGCCGTCAGACCGGTTTCGCTATGCTGGCTGAGACCAACGTTCAGGAAGTTATGGACCTGGGCGCTGTTGCTCACCTGGCAGCTCTGGAAGGCCGCGTTCCCTTCCTGAACTTCTTCGACGGTTTCCGTACCTCCCACGAGATCCAGAAGATCGCTATCTGGGACTACGAGGATCTGAAGGAAATGACCAACATGGAGGCTGTTGCCGAATTCCGGAAGCACTCCCTGAACCCCGAGCGTCCCGCAATGCGTGGTTCTCACGAGAACGACGATATCTTCTTCCAGCATCGCGAAGCTTGCAACAAGTACTACAATGCTCTGCCCGAAGTGGTCGAGAAGTACATGGGCAAGGTCAACGAGAAGCTGGGCACCAACTATCAGCTGTTCAACTACTACGGCGCTCCCGATGCAGACCGCGTTATCGTGGCTATGGGTTCCGTCAATGACGTCATCGAAGAAGTCATCGACTACCTGAACGCTCACGGTGAGAAGGTTGGCCTGGTTAAGGTCCGCCTGTTCCGTCCCTGGTCCTCCAAGCACTTCCTGGCCGCTATCCCCGATACCGTCAAGAAGATCGCTGTTCTGGACCGTACCAAGGAGCCCGGCTCTCAGGGCGAGCCCCTGTACCAGGATGTCGTGATGGCTCTGGCAAAGTGCGGCTGCAATAACGTTCAGGTTATCGGCGGTCGTTACGGCCTGGGTTCCAAGGACACCACTCCCGCCTCCTTCTTCGCAGTTTACGAAGAGCTGGCTAAGGACGAGCCCAAGGAAGAGTTCACTCTGGGTATCGTTGACGACGTCACCTTCCTGTCCCTGGACGAGAAGGTCTCCCCCAACACCGCAGCTGCCGGCACCATCGAGTGCAAGTTCTGGGGTCTGGGCGGCGACGGCACCGTTGGCGCTAACAAGAACTCCATCAAGATCATCGGCGACCATACTGACAAGTACGTTCAGGCTTACTTCCAGTATGACTCCAAGAAGACTGGTGGTGTAACCGTTTCCCACCTGCGTTTCGGTGACAATGCCATCAAGTCTCCTTACTACATCAACAAGGCTGACTTCGTCGCCTGCCATAACCCCTCCTACATCACCAAGGGCTTCAAGATCGTTCAGGACGTTAAGCCCGGCGGTGTCTTCCTGATCAACTGCCAGTGGAGCCTGGAGGAGCTGGAGCATCATCTGGATGCCGCTTCCAAGCGCTACATTGCTGACAACAACATCCAGCTGTACACCATCAACGCTATCGATCTGGCCATCAAGGTCGGCATGGGCAAGCGTACCAACACCATCCTGCAGTCCGCATTCTTCTCCCTGGCTAAGGTCATGCCCGCTGAGGATGCTATCAAGTACATGAAGGATGCTGCTGAGAAGTCCTACCTGAAGAAGGGCCGCGATGTCGTCGACAAGAACTGGGACGCTATCGATGCCGGTGCTACCGCTTACGTCAAGATCGACGTTCCCGCTGCATGGGCTGAGGCTGTTGACAACAAGCCCGAGGTCGAGCTGGAAGGCAATCCTGAGACCGTCGCTGTCGTCAAGAACATCCTGCATCCCGTTGGCCGTATGGACGGCTACTCCCTGCCCGTTTCCGCTTTCGCAGGTCTGGAAGACGGTCAGTTCCCCCTGGGCGCTGCTGCTTACGAGAAGCGCGGTGTCGCTGTTACCGTTCCTCACTGGGACGAGACCAAGTGCATCCAGTGCAACAACTGTGCTTATGTCTGCCCCCATGCTACCATCCGTCCCTACGCACTGACCGAGGCTGAGGCTGCTGCAGCTCCCGCTGGCACCCGTCTGGTCGACGTCAAGGCCGGCAAGGGCAAGGGCGTCTACAAGTACACCATGGCTGTTTCTCCTCTGGACTGCATGGGCTGCGGCGTCT